>CBIFWO010000001.1:0-123008 GCA_966186595.1 uncultured bacterium
CCACCAAGAGATAATTATAGATATGAAAAAGTTCTAGAATTTATTTTCTAGAGCTTTTTCTTTTGATCACCTCTGTTATTTTAGTTTAAGTCTGGGTAGGGTGGACGTAAAGATCGTATGTAATTTGGTAATAATCGTATCATCGTGATACGATTAAGGTATATGAATGATACGAATATATTATCAGTTTTTACTAAAGGAGCGCCACTTAGTTCTTCTGAGGTCGCAGATTTAAACCCAAATCAGCAGTCTCTCGTCACCGTCAAGAGGCAGCTAGGATCATTGACTAAAGCTGGATACTTAGAGCAATCTGGCGCTGGACGATCTGTTAAATATACGCTGTCTAAAAAAGGCTGGCTCTTGCGGTCGTTTGACGTTCAAAAATATCTCGAGAAAGCACCCGACGACCGTCTGAAAAATACTCATTTCCAATTCGATGTTCTAGAACCTCCATACGTAGAGCTGTTCACTTCAAGGGAGCTCGCGCAGCTTGAGGAAGCGACCAAAAAGTATCGTGCAAATGCTACAAAAAGTGACGTGACTACTCATAAAAAAGAACTTATGCGCTTTATTGTTGAGTTCTCTTGGAAAACATCTCAGATTGAAGGTAATACTTACGATTTGATTTCTACAGAGCGTTTATTGCTTTATGGAGAGAAATCGCCCACTAACACTGAATTCGAAGCTCAGATGATCCTCAATCAGAAAGAAGCCCTGGAGTTTATTCTGGAGAATATGGAATTATGGAAAAAGCCAACACTCAGTTTACTTGAAACGCTTCATACCTTTGTCGGCAAGAACCTGGGTATCACAAGAAACCTGCGCAAAACGATTGTCGGTATAACAGGTACAAACTATCGCCCCCTTGAAAGTGAATTCCAAATACGTGATGCTTTAGAATTACTATTTAAGAATATTGCCGAAGCAAGCAACGTATACGAAAAAGCGCTATTGGCCGTGCTTGGTCTCAGCTACATTCAGCCGTTTGTTGATGGCAATAAGCGTACAAGTCGATTATTCGCTAATGCCATTTTACTGGCAGATAACTTTTCGCCTATATCTTATAGAAGCGTGGACGATAGAGTCTATAAAGAGGCGTGCCTCGTATTCTACGAGCAAAACAGTATCGAACCATTTAAAAAGCTGTTTATTGAACAGTACGTATTTGCAGCAAATAATTACAATATTGCCAGTATTGAGAAGTAGATCTTTATCTCAGATATGAAAAAATATTCGTTCAAGCCTATCTATTGGGGAGACGACCTGTCAACAGAAGTTGTCTTCGAGCCGGTCGAGGAGCTCCCGCCTCAGGAATTGATCACTGCTTGTATGGTTTTTGCCCTTTACGGCAAAGATGGCGTCGTTCTATCAAAGCCAAAGCGAGGGTGGGGAATTCCTGGCGGTCATCGCGAAGAAGGCGAAACCGCCGAAGAGTGCTTGCATCGCGAGGCTATGGAAGAAGCGGCTATAATCCTTGAAAATATACAGCTTATTGGTAGATGGGCAACAAAGAAGCTGCTTCACTCTCCGCATAATGCTAAATATCCAGATCGAGGCTATCAGCTTCTTTATGTTGCCGGTGTCAAAGAACTGAATGAGTTTACGCCCCAGCTTGAAATAACAGAACGTATTGTAGTGCCAATCTCGGAAGTGAAGAATTATCATCACGACATTGATAACTTTATGCCTGTATTTAACTATGTGCTTGAATCAGGTTATTTCAAGAGAGCCTAGCAAAGCTTCAATATCCAGCTCATCCAACCGGTCACATAAATTCTCTAAACAGTCAAAAACACAGTTCCAGTTTTCCCTGTTAGGGTCCACCAAAGAAAATACCTCACGTTATTGTGAGGTATTTTCTTTGGTGGCATGTTGAGCGGGCCGCCCCGTCCTTCGTTAGGGCGGCCCTGCGATGATTAGCCTCGCTCCGCTTCCATCTGGCCCTCACGCTCAGCAAGGGGCAGCGGTGCCCGAGGAACAACACGGTCGAGGAATTGCATCAGGCTCTCCTCTGACGAGTCGTCGGGTGTGCTGGTCTGGTCCTGACCTGAACTGCTCATGGGCAAGTTCCCTTCCGGATTGCTATCGCATAGTTATTCTACGATTAGCCAGCGATTATGGAAAGGGCGACATGATACACTAAAGCTATGCAGACAGAAATCGAAGCAAAATTCCTGCGGGTCGACCCCGATGATATTCGCCGACGGCTAAAAGAAGTAGGCGCGACGTGCAAACAGCCAATGATGCTCATGCGCCGCGTGATTTTTGATAATGACTATCTAAAACCAAAGAATGCATTTGTCCGGGTACGCGATGAAGGCCATCGGGTGGCAATGACCTACAAACAATATGATGAAATGTCGCTGACCGGGGCAAAGGAAATAGAATTCTCGGTGAGTGATTATGATGCGGCTGTAGCTTTTCTCGAGGCGGTTGATGTTCGGGCGAAGAGTATCCAAGAGGCGCGACGCGAAATTTGGGAGCTCGATACCGTTGAGGTGGTCATCGATGAGTGGCCCTGGATCGATCCATTTATCGAGATCGAAGGACCGAGTGAAAAAGAAGTGAAGGATGCTGCAAAAAAGCTGGATTTTGATTGGAAAGACGCAGCATTTGGCGATATCATGACAGCCTATCGCGCCCAATATCCGGGGACGGGGACGACTCCGAAGGATATGGTCTACAATCTATCGAATGTTCGGTTTGAAGATGTAGTTCCCGAGATCCTCAAGGTGTAGACATTTCGCCACCTCTTGCAATTTCGGTCATCTTTTCTTATAATCTTTCAAGTAAACTACGCGAGTGTAGCTCAGTTGTTAGAGCGCTTCCTTGCCATGGAAGAGGTCCAGGGTTAGAGTCCCTGTACTCGCACCAAGTAAGACTTTTCAGTATCTGGAAAGTCTTTTTTGATATTGACGTGTCTATAAAATCAATATACCCTAGGGGGGTATAGGAGGATAGGCAATGCCCGAAAATAAAACACACGATCATCATTCTGAAAGCATCAACGCCATGGCTGTAAGTGCCACCCTCCACTGTCTTACGGGGTGTGCGATTGGTGAAGTGGCCGGTTTGATAATCGGTACGGCATTTAGCCTGGGTAATGGCGTGACAACGCTGATAGCAATTGCGCTTGCATTCGTGTTTGGCTTCGGTCTGTCAACCGTGCCCCTAATCAAAGCGGGTATGGGTTTTGTTGCTGCGTTATCAATAGTAATTGCGGCCGATACGCTATCAATTACCGCAATGGAAATTGTAGATAATCTGGTCATGTATGCTATCCCCGGAGCAATGGATGCTACGCTTGTCGATCCGCTATTTTGGATCAGTATGCCCATTGCGTTAGCTGTTGCATTTTTGGCGGCTTTGCCCGTTAATAAATATCTTCTTAGTAAGAATAAGGGACACGCGCTAACAATGAATGCGTCTGGCGATCACAAGCATCATTAGGAGATGTATATGCAGCAATATGGATATTCAGAGAACAAACCCGCGCTACTCAAACGGCTCAATCGCATTGAGGGACAGGTACGAGGCATATCAAATATGGTAGAGGAGGACAAGTATTGTATCGATATTCTCACTCAGGTAAGCGCCGCGAAAGCCGCTTTGGATAGGGTGGCACTTGAACTGATTCGCGATCATGCACGGCATTGTTTATCAAATGATCATGTTCACTCACAAGGCGAAGGCGACAAGGCCGATGAACTCGTGAGTGCTATCGGTAGAATGTTATAAATGCAAAGGAGGACATAAGATGCAAGTTAGATCATTACTATACGGGCTTATCGGATTTTTCTTGGGAGGGTTTCTTGTAGCAATTGCTGCAACAACCTTTAACAAGGCCGACTCAGGTGATGCGCATAAAACGAATATGTCAATGAGTAGCATGTCTATGGACAGTATGGCAGCAGACCTTAAAAACAAAATGGGTGATGAATTTGATAAAGCGTTTATTGCAAATATGACTGCTCATCATCAGGGTGCGATAGAGATGGCCAAGCTTTCGGCTGAGAAAGCTAAGCATCAGGAAATTAAAACGTTATCCGAAAGAATTATCTCAGCTCAAGAAAAGGAAATTCTTGAGATGAGCCAATGGCAAATGGACTGGGGATATCCTTCCGCGATGGACCATTAGGGAGGCTTCTTTTCTAGTAGCTTTTTGACGCTCTCTATCAATTTTCTCCCAGTTCGCCTGTTAGTGCGACTGCGAATTTCTCTGAGTTACTTTGATGCTCGTTCTCGAACTCATCAAGCGAGAGAGCGAACTTCGAATAGTCTAGTCCGTTTGATATTATAAGAGCAATGAATATTCACTTTATTTGTCGTGGCAATGGGCTACGCAGCTTGATTGCCGAAACATATGTTAAATCCCTTCGCCAAAAGGGTATCAATGTGAAGTCGAGCGGAATATGACGATTGCAGATATCATCCACCAGCGTCTTTCTCGCCAGTGTCTACTGCAGAATCTGGAGCACCCAGATGATGTCGTTCGGTGGTTTGGTGCTATGCAGGCGCAGGATTTTGCGGCGGCTAAGTGGGCGCTGGGCCTTCGCAGTGAAACGACAGATGTAGCCACCACGGAACTGTTCAACGAGGGGAAGATCCTCCGGACGCATGCACTGCGTCCAACGTGGCAGTTTGTTGCCCCTGAGGATATTCGGTGGGTGCTACTAGCGACGAGCCAAAGAGTCCATGCCTTCAACAAGTACTATTACAAAAAAACTGGCGTCGATGAAGTGACGATGCAGAAGGCTTTCTCTGTGCTCCAGAAATCTCTGGCGGGTAAAAATTATATGACGCGGCCAGAGATTGCGACAGCACTGGAAGAGGAGGGAATTGCAGATGCGAAGGGTCTTCGATTGGTCTACATTGTAATGTATGCCGAACTGGAAGGACTGATTTGTAGCGGCCCATTACGAGGTAAGCAGCATACATATGCGTTGATAAGTGAGAGGGCGCCGCACGCAAAAGTATTATCTCCTGATGAAGCACTGGCCGAATTGACGCGCCGATTCTTTCAAAGTCACGGGCCTGCTCAAATACAAGATTTTGCATGGTGGTCGAGCTTGACAATAGCCGAAGTAAGGCGCGGCATTAACATGATTGGACTGAAAGGTACGGTTGTGGGGGATAAGACATATTACTTTGCGGAGGAATCCACCACGCCGATCCCGTCACCCCTCGTTCATTTACTTCCTATCTATGATGAGTATTTTGTGGCGTACAAGGATCGAAGCGCTTTCTCTGATGGCCGCACGTTTCAACTACTGCGGGAACCGACGCAGGGTGATTTGTCGTATCAGATTGTGGCGTTAGATGGCCAGCTGGCCGGAGCATGGAAACGTAAGGCGACGAAAAACCAGCTAGCCGTAGAATTGAACATGTTTGCTCATCTGAATCAGCCGCAGATGGCTGACTTGCAGCGGGCTGTAAAAAAGCTGGAAAGATTCTTGGAAGTCCCTGTAATTTTGCAGAATGTATAATTGATGCCACGCTGCGATTACTTTTATGCTTATAATGAGCTATGAAGCAAAAAAGCTGGCCTGTGTATTATCGAGTATTCTTTGGGCTACTCGGACTTAGTTCAATCATTACCGAAATCGTTGTACTACTAGATAGAGGAAGGTTTAATCCCGGTAATTTCTTTAGTTACTTTACGATTGAAAGCAACTTGCTTGCCGCACTTGTGCTCCTGATTGGGGCGTGGATGGTTGGTCAATCGAAGGAAAAGAAATGGTTCGTTCTCCTTCGCGGTGCGGCGACATTATACATGATTATGACCGGAGTGGTGTTTGCTATCCTTCTCTCGGGACTAGAAAACGCGGTACTTACCGCTGTGCCGTGGGACAACACTGTGCTCCACTATATAATGCCGATTGTATTGCTAGTTGATTGGCTAATGGATACACCAAAGATGGCCATAACATGGCGACGAGCATTGGCCTGGCTGGCATTTCCATTAGTATATGTCAGCTACACCTTAATCCGAGGATCTATGGTTGCCTGGTATCCTTATCCATTCCTTAATCCCGCAACAAAAGGATACCTGGGCATTATAGGTACAAGTATGGGTATCACACTCTTTGCGCTAGGCACTGTCTGGTTTTTGATGAGAATTGGAAGAATAAGGAATTAATGTCATAATATTAAGGCAATTGTCCGCACGTTCGAGGGAGAATGTCAATGGCCAGTGGCCGTGGTCTCGATCCTGACATTCCCGACCCGCCCGGTGGAATTCAGGGCGGCGAGGAAGCGCTGGTCGAGGAGGCACCGCCTCACATGAGGATGGGCGTCGACGACGAGGACAAGAGCGGCGATGAGGAACAGACGCCGAAGGGCGACTGACTCACCGGCAGTTTCGGGAGGGGCCCTAGCCTCTTCCGAAACTGCATGTTCAATGTATGATTTTCTAGGAGGGTAAAATGGAAATTCTAATTCAACGTCTAAACGATGATGCACAAGTGCCGCAGTTTGCGCATGCGACCGATGCTGGAGCCGATCTTTATAGTATCGAGGATCTGGTCTTGCAACCCGGCGAGCGTGTACTGGTGGGTACAGGAATTGCACTTGCAATCCCGGAAGGCTATGGGGCATTTGTGCAACCTCGTTCAGGTCTAGCGATCAAATACGGAATTTCGATGGTTAATACTCCAGGGACGATTGATGCAGGGTACCGCGGCGAACTAAAAGTCATTCTCATTAATCACGATTTAAAAGAACCGTTTAAGGTTGCAAAGGGTGATCGTATCGCGCAGCTCATCATCCAAAAAGTTGAGCACCCAACATTTACTGAAACTGATACTCTTCCCGAAGCGGATCGTGGCGACAATGGCTTTGGTTCAACGGGCTACTCTGGTTAGTTTCTCGGTAGTTTTGGTAATAAGGAAATTCCCCTGGTTATAGCTCAACGAGCATCCAGGGGAACCTCCCAGGCCTCCTTCTATGACAGGGGGATGTGTGTCAGAACGGCGATCTGAAGATGGAGCGAGTAGTCCTCTTCAGGTCGCACTGGCTGAGACGGTGTAGCAGCGTGGTGGTACACACCCTTGGGCAGGAGCAGCAGATCGCCCGGTCGTGTCTCCACAACGTTGGGTGCATCGTCCTTGCTACTCCGAAGCCACCATCGCTTTACGCCGTGGCCTGGGATGATGATCCCCAGCCAGTCGTCTCGATGTTCGTCGAACTTCTCATCCTCTGGTCGTGACAGGAACGCACGGCAGACAACTCTGCAGCCTGTCAGTTCCATCAGCTTGAGCGCGACGAGCCCGGGCCACGCCGCCCGCTCGTGGATGTGTTCGAACACCTGCGTGCGGGGACGGGATTTGTAGGCGGCGTCTACCGTTGTGCCACTCTGCCAGTCGAACTGTGACTCTCCTCCACTTGCGTGAACCAGAGCGATGACTTGGTCATCGTCCGGTGTCACGAGGGACGGGAGGGTTGTCACGATGTCCTTGGGCAGTACACCCGGTAGATGGCGGTACTGAGGCTGTGGTGATCCGCTCGCCCCAGCTAGTACCACCTCGCGCCACACGGGGCCGCACACAGCGGCCGCCTGGCGCGTTGGGGTCATCGTGCCGCGTCGGTCCGGAAGCCACCCGTTCCGTAGTGATTTCCCAGCATGTTGATGTGACCCATCCGCGCGCCGAGGTCGCTGGTCAGCTCGCCCAGAACACGGCTCCTTGCTGAGTACACCACCGTGTCATGCAGAAGGTCGCCCTCCTGCATGTCGGACGGGTGGATGGAGTGAACCTCCAGCCCGTCGGTGCTGGTGCGCTGGACGAGGATCGTTCCTTCGCCGGCCGTCACATCGACCGGACAGAACGCGAGGTAGAACTCGTCGGCGACGTCACTCTCCCGAAGAAGCGCAAGCGCGGCCTCCAGTTCGGCGGCCACGCCGGGGGCTTCCGAGGGAACCGCCGGACGCAGGATCGTCGCACCTGCGGTGGGCAGTTCCTGGATCAGAAGCTGACCCTCGGGGAGAGCGAAGTCGTCGCGCCGGCAGACGAGCACGAGGCTGTCGCCGCAGTTCAGTGACGCGAAGTCGTCGAGCACGCCGAGGTGCTCAGCGATGGATTGACCGATCACGGTCATTCCTCCATATGTCAGAAGTTTGGAGCAATGCTCCCTTGGTGCCTGAAAGGCGATAATACTGTACCACTCGCAAGACATGAAATCAATCTAAAAGTGGTAAACTGAAGTTTTCTTCATCTTCTAAATCGGTTATGATATGGGGTAGTATGTTCAAAAGTTACGTCCAGCGAAAATTAGAAAAATACGTCGTCAAATATTTCAAGCGTCACCCGGAGGTCAAGCTGGTCGTGGTGGCCGGAAGTGTGGGTAAGACGAGCACTAAGCGAGCGATTGCCACTCTTCTTTCCCAGCGCTATCGTGTCGCCCTTCACGAAGGCAATCATAATACGCCGATCAGTGTACCCGTGGCAATTTTAGGGATTGAATATCCAAAAAATATTCACAGTATTGGCGCGTGGCTGTCGGTGTTTCGCGCCGCCAAAGAGCGTATCAAAGAGCCAACAGGAGTCGATGTTATTATTCAGGAACTAGGCGCCGACCAGCCTGGGGACATCGCACATTTTGGGAAGTATCTAAAGCCGGATATTGGGGTCGTGACTGCGGTAACGCCCGAACACATGGAATTCTTTCATACGTTGGATGCTGTGGCGCAGGAAGAATTAACCGCGGCGAACTTCTCGAAACTCGCTATTATTAATCGTGATGACATCGATGGCCGATATGCTGAACTTTTGACGAACGAAAATCTTGATACTTACGGAACGACTGGCGCTGCCGAATATCGGTTCGAGACCGAAGATTTTACCCTCGAAGATGGCCACAAGGGGAATGTTATTATTCCTGAATTTGAGGACCCAATCAAGGTGAAGCTAAAACTCCTCGGTGAGCATAGCCTTCGTCCCGCCATGGGTGCGGTGGCGGTGGCTGTCAAGATGGGCCTGTCTGCAACTGAAATCACTAAGGGTCTCCAGATGATTCGCCCTGTGCCTGGCCGGATGAATATCCTGCGTGGCATCGACGAGACGATTATTATTGACGATACTTACAATTCCAGTCCGGTCGCGGCGGCATCGGCGCTCCAGGCACTCTATAGCTTGCAGGTGCCGGAGCGAATCGCGATTCTTGGAAGTATGAACGAGCTAGGTGAATCATCCAAAGACGAGCATGAGAAGCTAGGCATGCTGTGCGATCCCAATATTCTGACCTGGGTGGTAACCGTCGGTGACGAAGCCGAGAAATTCCTGGCCCCAGCGGCAAGGGCGAGGGGGTGCCAGGTCAAGAGTTTTAAGCGTGCTATTGATGCCGGGGCGTTCGTTCGCAGTGTGACTCAACCCGGGGCAGCCATTTTAGCGAAAGGTTCGCAAAACGGCGGCTATCTAGAGGAGGCGGTAAAGGTGCTGTGTATCTTGAGTGAAGACGATGAACTCGTGCGTCAATCGCCTGAATGGCTGAAAATCAAAGAGGACTTCTTTTCCAAGTTTGCATAGAGGTGTATCAGGGGTAAATATCTGATATACTTACACATATGAAACGCTATAATCCATCTGAAATTGAACAGAAATGGCAGGAGAAATGGGAGCAGGATAACACCTACGCGGTTGATTTGTCTGACCACTCCAAGCCAAAATACTATGGATTTAGCATGCTCCCTGGTATTACGGGTGCCGGTATTCACATCGGACACGGTCGCACATACCAGTTTAGTGATATCAAGGTACGCGCCAAAAGGCAGCAGGGTTATGTGGCATATCACCCAATTGGTTGGGATTCCTTTGGACTGCCGGTCGAAAATTATGCGATTAAGGTTGGTAAAAAGCCGCGTGAGGCGCACGACGAGGCTAAAGTAAATTTCAAGCGGCAGTTAAAGCGTCTTGGTTTTAGTTATGATTGGTCCAAGGAAATTAGCACTGCTGATCCACAGTATTATAAATGGACACAGTGGATTTTCAATCAGTTATATAAAAATGATCTGGCCTATCAAAAAGAAAGCCCCCAGTGGTGGTGCGAAACCGACCAAACGGTGCTGGCGAACGAGCAAGTTGAGGGCGGTAAATGTTGGCGTTGTGGTAATCAAGTTATCAAAAAGAACCTCAAACAATGGTTTTTCAAAATCACTGAATATGCCGATGAAATGCTCGAAGCAACAGACGATCTGGACTGGACTGAATCGGTCAAGGTCATGCAAAAGAACTGGATCGGTCGATCGCAAGGCGCCGAGATTGACTTTAAAATCGATGGCCGTGATGAGACGATCACCGTGTTTACGACGCGTCCCGACACGGTGTTTGGTGCCACGGTTATGGTGCTTGCGCCAGAGCACTCACTGGCAAAATCCTTGGCGAATGACGAAACGCGTGACGCTGTTGAAGAGTATATCATTGATGCAGCACGTAAGTCTGAAATTGAACGCATGAACGAAACCCGTGAAAAAACAGGTGTCTTCACTGGAAGCCATGCGATTAACCCTGCGACGGGCGAGCGGATTCCAATTTGGCTCGCAGATTATGTACTTGCGGGCTACGGTACGGGCGCAATTATGGCGGTTCCAGCACATGATGAACGCGACTTTGCATTTGCCGATAAATTCAATATTCCAATCAAGGACGTCGTGGCGCAGGATTTTGGCGACGAATTGCCTGACCCGAAAGAGGTAGAAGGTGTGGTCGTAATTGGCTACGATCCAATAACCAAAAAATTCATGGGACTAAAAAATCTGCGCAATGATCGAGGCTGGTTAGTAGCGGGTGGTCGCGAGGAGAACGAAACATTTGAACAGGCGGCGTACCGCGAACTTCGTGAAGAGGCTGGTTTCATCGATGTCGAGGCTATGATACCACTCGGCGTACCGGTTTACTCCTATTACTACAATAGTAATAAGCAGAGCAACCGACGCTCTAAAGGATATAATTTTTTGGCAATTATCAATGCTGAAAATCAAGGCAAACAGGCATTGGAGTCTCATGAAAACTTCGAACCATACTGGGATACGATTGAGGGCGTCAAGAAACGTACCAATCCCGAGGGCAGTGCCGAACACTGGATTGAAGGTCTGGAACGGGCAGCTCAGGCTGCCAAGGCTTATGAAAAGGGTGAAAAATATCAAGCCCCGCTCTATCACGGTGAAGGTATCTTGATCAATTCCGGTGCCTTTGACGGCATGCGTACAGAACAGGCTCGTGAAGAGATTGTTGCATGGCTGGAGCAACAGGGGGTTGGGCGCAGCAAAGTCACCTACAAAATGCGTGATTGGTTGATCAGCCGCCAGCGCTACTGGGGTGCGCCTATCCCAATCGTTCACTGTGAAAAGGATGGCGCCGTTGCTGTTCCGGACAATCAATTGCCGGTAATTTTGCCGGATGTTGATGATTTCAAGCCAAAAGGCGGTGCGACATCTGTACTCGCTGAGGTGGAGGATTGGGTGAATGCTACTTGTCCAACCTGTGGCGGGCCAGCAAAACGGGAAACAGATACAATGGACGGTTATGCATGTAGCAGTTGGTATTTCCTGCGCTACCTCGATCCTTTTAATGACGAGCAGGCATGGGATCCGAACATCGAGGCGCATTGGGGACCGGTTGACTTCTATAATGGTGCCGATCATGCCGTGGCGCATCTGTTATATTCTCGTTTTTGGCAAAGATTCTTCCATAAACTTGGCCTCGTTTCTCATCCCGAGCCGTTCAAGCGCATGATGTACAACGCCTACGTTCTCGCCTCGGATGGTCGTAAGATGAGTAAATCCCTAGGCAATGTGGTCGATCCGATGGAGATTATGGATAGCGGCTACGGGGCTGACAGTTTGCGTGTCTACGAAATGTTCGCAGCGCCATACGATCAGGAAATTATTTGGGATCCAAATGGTGTTCCGGGCACGTACAGATTCCTTAGTCGTGTCTGGAATTTGATCCAAGAATACCTAGAGTCTCAATCTGTCACGCTTGAGGATGGCACTAGGAAGGAAGTATTAAAGACTGCTCATTATACCGTTAAAAAAGTCACGAGTGATATTGAAGATGAAAAATTCAATACCTCTGTTTCGACCATGATGGAGGCGGTCAATGCGTATTACAAACTAAAGGAAAAAGGTCAATTCGGGAAAGGTACTGAATGGGAGTTTGCTCTTGAATCACTTTTACAAATCCTTGCACCATTTGCGCCGCATCTGACGGAAGAGCTATGGCATCAACTGGGCCATGAGGCGACAATCCACGTAGATACTTGGCCAAAATGGGATGATGCTTATCTACAAACCGATGAGATCACGATCATTGTGCAGGTGAATGGCAAGTTGCGTGCAAAGCTGAGTGTTTCGGCCGATATTTCTGAAGAGGAGGTTAAGAAATTCGCCCTGACAGATGAGCATGTGGGGAAATTCCTGGGTGGTGACCCTAAAAAAGTGATCTATGTGAAAAATCGTCTAGTTAACATTGTGATATAGGAGACCCCTCTGACGGCTGTAAGCACTTGGCATAAGTCTATCGCTGTGGTATTTATAGAAGGACTACGAGGATGGGAGAATGCTGTGGGACGAAAGATGGTGGATGGAGAGGATGCTTTCCCGGACGAGGATGGCAACATTCACATCCAGCTCAACACGCCCGCGGACGAAGCAGGGGGGAGCTCTCACATCGTTGAGATCGAATTGCCTCCCCGCTCGGATGAGGCATAAGCTGTAGTCGAACAGAGGCGGTGGATTCACCGCCTCTGTTCTGAATCTATTGTCTTCTTGAACAAATAGTGGTGATCTGTTTATATACTTATTGCAGATCAGGCAGGTATCCGGACAGGATACCTCAGCGAGAAGAGGAGTTGCTCGTGGCGGCAGATGACCGTATCGAAGTGGAGACCACCACTTCGAAGCTGGTGGATGACGGCGAAGGTCTGCCCGAAGTTGTCGACACCGGAAAGGTGAAGATGAGCTTCCCGGCGGGCGAAGGACCGTCTACCTGAGCTGTAGGGTTGAGCTGGTGGTGCGCTCCGAGCTGCACCCCCGGCTCACCCATAGCAACTGCTCTATTTTTATTGAACTTTATGTCCACCCGTGATTTCATAGATAAGCAAGAAAGTTACCTGTGTATGGAAGGGCAGTGGGGCGTGGCGGCAGATCCTGGTGAAGATCCCGACGAGCTTGTCGTGGATGTTGTCCTTACTGACCCCGAGAATGGGGAGGACGGTGTTGCCATCACCATCTAGTCGGGCACTCTTTTGTAGTAGCCTGAAGGCATTCTATGGTAACATTGCACACGCAAGGGGTCACTCATATGGGTTGGCCTCCTTGCGTGTCGAAACACAATGGCTTATACCTTGAGAAAAAGCCAATAATCCGCTATAATACCAGTAAGTTTTATTACCAAGCCCAAAAGGAGATCTTTTAAATGGCACAACCAAAAAAGCAAAGTAGCCCGCGCAAAACCGGTCTGCGACGTAGTCACTTGCTGCTTAGTCTTGCTCGACGCGTTAACGCAAAATCACCAGTAAAGGTCAAGACGACTAAAAACGAAACTGGCAAAACTAAGACTGCTACTGCAGTAGCTAAAAAGACTGTCAAGAAGGCTGCTGCACCGCAGAAAACTACCGCTGCCAAGAAATAGCAGTTACGTTAACACGTAAAAATCAAAGAAAGAACCAAAAACTATGGCTTCAAACCGTCATCTTGGACGAATCGTTGCACTGCAAAGTCTTTACGAGTATGAGTTTCGAGTGGGATCGGAAGATACTACAGCTGATATCGATGAAATTTTGGGACGGAATCTCGAGCGCTACGAATCTGCGATCGAGGATAAGAAGTTTGTTGAGGGACTCGCGATCGGTGTCATCGAAAAGATGGCCGAGCTGGATGCCAAGATCCAGCCAATTGCCCCCGACTGGCCCATTGAGCAGATCGCCCGTATTGACCGCACCATCCTTCGCATGGGGCTTTACGAATTGCTCTATCTCGCCGATCTCGTACCGCCCAAGGTAGCGATCAACGAGGCGGTTGAGCTTGCCAAGGCATTTGGTTCTGATAATTCAAGCAAGTTTGTGAACGGAGTATTGGGTACTGCCTATCGCACGCTGATTGAAGGAGAACCTGCCGATGCAAAATCAGAAGTTTGAACGCTTTAAAAAGTACTTCAAACGTCCTCGGGCTTCGATTCAGGAAATTGTTCGTGAACCGACTGCTGGGGGCGTCGTATTTCGTCGTAATAAAGATGGGGAAGTAGAGATACTTCTTATTCAGGATGCCAAGGATCGTTGGACGATTCCAAAAGGTCATATTGAGGAAGGTGAAACCGCACAGCAGACTGCCAAACGCGAGATTGGCGAAGAGGCTGGCCTCCATGATGTTGAAGTGCTGGGGTGGCTTGGTAAAATCCACTTCCGCTATCGCCGTGTGGACAAGCTCGTATTGATGACGACGCAAATTTACCTCGTCCGAGCCAAAGGCGACACGGACGCTATCAAGAAGGAAGAGTGGATGAATGGTATTAAGTGGTTTAAATTTCATGATGCCCTAGACGAAATCGAATATGAGGATATCGGCAAGCTGATGTTACTTGCAATGAAAAAAATCCGACAGGAGAAATTGTAATGAGTGGGATGCAAACGGCTCCATACCAGGAATTCGCACGGGAGAAGCTGGGTTACGAATTCAAAAATTTAGATTATTTAATCACTGCATTGACACACCGTAGCTATGTCAACGAGCACAAAAAAAGTGTCAGTGAGCACAACGAGCGTCTAGAGTTCCTGGGTGATGCCGTTTTGGAACTAGCAGTGACTGACTATCTCTACAATAACTTCAGCGAACCAGAAGGTATTTTGACATCCTGGCGTGCTGCGCTCGTGCGAACCGAGAGTATTAGCGACGCGGGCGACAAGCTGGGTTACGAGTCACTTATCCGGATGAGTAAAGGCGAGAAAAATGGTAGTCTGCGTGCTCGCCAGCAAATTCTGGCAAACTCGTTTGAGGCGGTGATCGGGGCGATCTACCTAGAGCGTGGATACGGTGACGCAGAGACGTTTATCGCAAAGCATATTCTTTCCAAATTGGACCAAATCCTTGAGACGGGAAGCTGGCGCGATCCAAAATCTCATCTACAGGAAGTCTCGCAGCGAATGGACGGTCAGACGCCTCAGTACAGAGTGCTGGAAGAGATTGGACCAGATCATGATAAGGTATTTACATTGGGTGTTTTTGTTGGTGAGATGCTGATGGGCAAGGGCACTGGACCTAGCAAGCAATTTGCGCAGCAACAGGCTGCTCGTGCCGCATTGGAGGCATATGCCAAGCGGGAAGAGGCGAATACGCCGCGTTAACCCCTAAAAACAGATTGACTCTCGCCGAAAAACAGTGTAAAATCAGTCAAGAACTAATAAAAGTCTGCTTTAGAGAAGTAAAGGAAGTTTAATACATATGCTCGCAATTCGTTTGCAACGTATCGGCCGTAAGGGGTATCCTGTATACCGCCTGGCTGTACAGGAAGCTCAACGTCACCCATCAAGTGGTCGCGTTGTTACCTATGTCGGTAGCTATAACCCTCACACCAAAGAAGCCAATGTTCAAGTAGAAGCTGCCCAAAAGTACCTTGATAACGGTGCGCAGCCAACTCCTCGTGTTGTAAAGCTTTTGAAAGATGCTGGTGTTAAATTACCAAAGTGGGTGAAAGAGCCTGCTAGTGATAAGCAAAAAGCCATTCGGAATGCGGAAAAACTTCGCAAAAACCAGCCGAAGGAAGAGTCTATTGCTGAAGAAACTCCCCCAGAAGAGTCGACAGAATAATACTTAGATTGTGAGAAAGCCCTGCGCCGGCCAGCTAGCGCAGGGCTTTTTTCTGATCCGAAGATCAGTCTTGCTCCTCCTCGGGCTCTGGAGATGTTGAGTCATCATCGTCGTACGGCGGTTGCGGAACGTCCCTGCTGGTCGCGTTTGCGGCCCTTCCGAAACCCGACATGAACTTCCTCCGATCGAGTGGTCAGCAATGAGTATACTGTACAGTAAGAGTTTAGATAATCAAAGACGCATAATGGGATTGCTGTTGGAGGGAGGAAGAGACACCATGATATAATAGAGTTACGATATCAGTGGATACCGTTTACGGCGGTGGAGGGTATATGACCATAGACCAGCAATTCGTAGAATATATTGTAAAATCACTTGTCAGTCATCCGGACGATGTAGTAGTAGAGAGGATTATCGACGAAAAAGGGGTGCTCCTCACCCTAACTGTGCATCCTGACGACCTGGGGCGGGTTATCGGCAAGCGAGGCATTACGGCACAAAGCCTGCGAACGCTGCTTCGTGCACTTGGGACTAAAAATGATGCACGGTACAACCTAAAGATTGTTAACAATGATGACGAGCGTGAAAACTACACTGTTTCGTCAGAAACGACTGAGGAAGATGGGGAATATGACAACCCTGTGAAAAACTCTACCGAGGAGGATGTGGATAACGAGTCGTCGTATGCAAAAAAGTCCCGTAAAGAGCTTGCAGAACTCGACGACCTCGATATATAATCATAAACAGTTCAGAACATGGACTGCGAGAAAGCTCTATGCGAGCAAACCTCACCACAGGTTTGAGAGCCTTATATGTCTAAAAGATCCGCCTCCTTATGGGCGGATCTTTTAGTTGAGACAGCCTGTGGAATCTAAGCATAAATTCAACAGGTTGTTGTCCGAGCAGGCCCGGCAACAACTTTCGATCATTGTCGAGGCTCGGACGGCACGTAGTTCGTGATGAAAGCTTGAGCCGCGTTGAACAGCTTGCCGTAGAGGAAGTAGAAGCGGATCAGCTTCCCCTGTCGCTGGAGCTGCGCAGCCCGCGGAAGGTTGTCGGCAATCCAGTCGAAGTCCTGTTCCTCCTGACCAGTCAGGCGCTCTCCTGCTTGCTGGCGTGCCTTGACGTAGGCGTCGATGATAGCCGTTCGTTCTGCTAGCTTGTTCATGGTAGCTCCGTTCATCCAGAGTGCTAAATAGTATATTAACATAAAAACAGTATTAATCAAATAAGCTATATGCTAGAATAAGTCAGATGATAAAAAAGATTCAAGTCGTTACACTCTTTCCCGAAATGTTTGATGGTGTACTAAACACGTCTATGATGTGGAAGGCGCAGAAAGAAGGCGCTGTAGAATTTGGTCTTATCAATCTTCGTGATTTTGGTATAGGTCCACGAAAGCAGGTGGATGATACACCGTACGGCGGTGGTGATGGGATGCTTTTAAAGCCTGAGCCGCTTTTTGCTGCTATTGAAGCAGCCAAGCAAAAAGATCCCGAAGCCAAGGTGGTTCTAATGACACCTCGTGGTCAACGATGGGTTCAGAAAACCGCTCAGGACTGGGCAGATGAGAGTCAAGGACTGATTTTTATCTGTGCCCGCTACGAAGGCTATGATGAGCGTGTAGTGAGCCTTGTCGACGAACAGGTAAGTGTAGGTGACTATGTCCTGACGGGCGGTGAATTACCTGCGATGACGGTGATTGATAGTGTCGTACGGCTTATCCCAGGCGTGCTAGGTGGAGAGACGAGCGCCGAGATCGAGAGTTTTAGCGATGGTGAAACGCTTGAGTTTCCTCAGTATACGCGCCCCGAGGAGTTTCGGGGTATGCGAGTGCCGGATGTATTACTGAGTGGCCATCACGGTGAAATCGCCAAATGGCGAGCCGAGAATTCGCTAAAATCCCAATAGACAAATACTCCTGAATAAATCAGGAGTATTTTGTTGTGGTGGATATCGTAGAGCGATCAGTCACAACATTTTTTGGAGTTGTTTTTGTTTTTGTAACCTTCGCTGTTTAGTACAATACCTGTCTGAAAACAAAAGCGCAAGCGTATTAATAAAAATGACAACACTTTTTGCTCGGATAAAAAACGCGTATACTACTGATATGAGCTTTTTCGTTCTCCCTACACCTTCGCCTCGACCCAAGAGCAAGTACGTTCAATATGCGAGTTTGACTTTAGCTACCATTGTTACGGTGATGGTAGTGACGCAACTTTTTTCTTACGAGAAATTTGCTGATGTCATTGCGCACTTGGGATTCGAAGGCGAAGCGATCATAGCGGCGATTGTGGTGGGTGCTGAGGTCGCGAGTCTTCCTTTCTTGCTTTTTATGACCCTCAGTCCAGCTGCAAGAGTAGCGAGTATGATAATGGGGTGGCTCGTTGTCCTATGGTGGTTTGTTGCGTCGCTTGCGGCAAATATGATAGTGTCTGTGGGCGTCGTCAATAGTGGTCTTCTCGGCGCAACCCTAGAAATATCATCTGGGTGGTGGAGCGTTTTTTTCGTGCTTGGTCTTGCGGTTTTATCTGGTTGGGTGAGTTGGGGACTTTGGCCACTACGATTGAAGAAATAATCATATTAGCCTAACAATTGTTCAAAAGCGGCCCACCTTAATCCTTGAGAAGTTTGCTGGGAAATGGTACAATTTACGAGACTCTATTGGGGTGTCGCCAAGTGGTAAGGCACTGGGTTCTGGTCCCAGCATTCGGGGGTTCGAATCCCTCCACCCCAGCCATGAAAAAAGATTGACGTTTTGTCAATCTTTTTTCATTGTATGATCAGATTCTTGATTTTGCATTAGAATAAGTGACCTTTGGAAATAAGATATAAGCACCTCTAACTCTGCAGCTGAGTATGTATCGAGCAGGGCAATTGTTTCCTGACCTATTTTGTCATACACCGCTTTGACGTGTTGCGTGCCTTTTCCATCTAGTGTGATACTTACTCGCCGCTTGTCTAAAGGGTCAATTATTCTTTTGGCCAAACCAGCCTTTTCCAACCGGCTAACTACCCCCGTAACAGCGCCAGGGGTTATTTTCAGCTTCTTCACCAAATCACTCGCAGCTAGCGGACTCTCATACGCAAGGATAAGCAACGCCTTGAGATCAGTAATATGAATATGTAGACTAGCTGCTATTTTTGCTTGAAATTCAACCGCTTGAGTATTGGCTAGCTGAGATAGATAAATAATTTGCTGGATTAGCTCGTTCTTTGTGAATGTTGACATAGATTCTTTTAGTCGCTAAAATTTTAGTCAGTGAAATAATTTTAACATGGGGTCATTAGTTATGCAAGATCAGATACAAAACTTTTTTACAAATTACGCAGAGGCCTTGAGTAAAGGCGATATTGGCAAGGTTGCCAGCTTTTATGCTCCGACTTTTGTCATAGAAAAGGATCATCAGGAAATTACTACCTCAAACAATCCACTTTTTAAGGCAAGCTTATGGTTACGGGATTTACTTACAAAATGGAACGATGAAATCTCGATGGAGCCAGAAGATATCTCAACTTTAGACTCGAGCAACAATACCTATACCGTCAAAGTAATGTGGGTCGTTCGCAATGCCGAAGGCAAAGAAGAGAAGCGACAAGAGGTTACTTATAAATTAAGCAACGAGCATGGCGATCTGAAGATAATAGCGTCTACTATCTAGCAAAGGATGCATACCAAGTGTAAATATGTCACGCGCCTTTAGTGAGGATAACTTTACTGTAATAAATAAAACCTAGATTCTTTAATTTCTGGCCAAGTAAGACAAAATCACTAATGAGGGGTTCCAAGCGTGGGACGTATACCCAGCCATGAAATTATTTAAAATAGAACTCCTTGAAAAGAGTTCTATTTTTTGTAGGGCAGCCATGGAATAGGCTAGACTTCTTGTCTAGCCTATTCCATGTTTATAGCAATCTAACTTTCGCACTGCCGGCGTCGAATGAGCTTTGATCTCCAGCTACGACGAAGCCGTGTGTTTATTCCAGATAAGTTGCCACGGATGACCGTCAAGGTCACGAAAGTCCAAGTAATTGAACTTGATATCTATGTATAATTATGTTATAATAAAACACAGCTTCCTTCGAACGAAGGGGGAGAGCGGTCGATACAACCCTGCATCCCGCTTGACAAGCAGAAGAGACATTAGGAGAAACCGTGCTCACCAGCGACGAGTTGGCAGACCCCAAGAACCTTCCCACCACGCCCCCGGTAAAGACGACGAATTGCACGGCGTCCCAGTTTCACCGAGTTGAGGTGGACGGAACCATCGCGCTCTCGATCGTCCCCGTGAAGGGAAGAGACGAGGTGACTGTCCATCTCTACAACGGCGACAAGAGCGACCTGAGGGTCGTGGTGAAGGGCGACGTGCTCGACGTCATCGACGTACGAGACGTCGTGGATGTACGATCGGAACACAGGGTACCGCCGCACAGCACCGTTATCGGAAGGCTGGAGGTGCACGGACCCGCGGCGATCGGAACCGGCGCCAGAGTGATCAACTACGGTGGCGGGCAGTCGCACTTCCAACAGGAAGAGCGGCCACCACTGCGTGTGGTGGTGATGCTCCCGCCGGAACTCAACGTCAAGATCTGCCACCTTGACGGTGCTGTCGGTGTAACCGACCGCATGACCACCGGCGTCGTCAGTGTGCCGCACTACGTCGCCGTGACCATGCAGGAAGGCGACGAGCCCATCTTCCGCTAACGGCAAGATCACGGAACTCCTACTAGATGATGGCAACAACCCTTGTGGTTTGTAGCCGACTGTGTCGCGTCTCTTCTGCAACGCAGTCATAAGGTTATCCTTATCTGATGATGGCAAATTGAAGCCGAAACTGCACTTGGAGACCGTATGCCAGGATTTGCCTAGAAAAGTTTTGCTTACGACCATTCGCTCCAGCCATGAAAAAGATTGACAATACGAGCCAGTGAAGCAATTATCTCTTTCCCTTAATATCCGCATTCTTCTGTGTTATAAGTGCAAGTGTTGCCGTGAATGCAAGAAGACTCGCTATCATTAAACTTATCGGGTTTAAGAATAGGATGTATATCTGAAATCTGTACGTTTCTGAGCAGTCTTGCATAACA
The DNA here is from genome assembly GCA_966186595.1 of uncultured bacterium. GTDB lineage: Bacteria > Patescibacteriota > Saccharimonadia > Saccharimonadales > Saccharimonadaceae > JALRBM01. The sequence continues at coordinate 20,885 of CBIFWO010000001.1, forward strand.
CCAAATAAGCCACTGCAGCGCTGTCCACTTGGTGTGAGTCCGAACAGGAAAAGAATGCCAATTATAGACAAAATAGTTGCGATGACGACTGCGTAGTGACTTATTTTCTTTCTCAGAATTGCCTTATAGATGAAGATCGTACAAAACACAGCGATTATTAATGCGGGAATTGGTGGTGAATAAAACAAACCTTCAATCGATGATACGTATACTAAAGCGCTCCAGACATCGCTGTTTCCTAAAAGCAGTAGACACTCGATTCCAAGAATAGCAAGCGTAAGGATTAGCCAGTCGCTGGACCGAAACCTAAATTCTTTAAAATAAACTCCTAATCGATTGTGGATTGACTTCTTTTTATTTACTTTCTTTGCTTTGTGCTGGCCTGTCATTGTCTCTATCATAGCATTTGTCATTAAGCAATTCTCGTATTCCATCAACGTCGAATTGCCATTCTTGGTCCCACGGGTGCTCAAAAGTTATATAATTAACGAACCTCTCTAGCCTCAGTTTCTCACTCCACTATAGCTGCGAAAACAGTTATAATAATGCCTATGACTGGGCAAGACTCTCTCGGCGTTATAAATCACGAACTTCCTTCGACCAGAAGACCGGACTATCTTTACAGGATTTCTGTAAAATGCCTAGTCCGAAACGAAAAGGGTGAGGTTCTCGTTGTGAAAGAAGTCGGTCGAGATTGGTGGGATCTTCCTGGGGGTGGAATGGACCATGGTGAGGATATCAAATCTACCATCGCCCGCGAAATGAAAGAAGAAGTCAATCTTGAAGGCGATTTTGATTTTCGAATCATTGAAGTAGAGGAGCCAGCTCATCTGAATGAGCATAATTTTTGGCAGCTACGTCTGATTTTCGAAGTTTTACCTCAAACCATGCAGGTTACCGCAGGTGACGATGGAGATGAAGTAGCATTTAAAGATCCGATTCAATTCAAGGATTCTGATTTGGAGGTTGAGCGAAGGGTCTATGAGTATGAGCGGTTACTACGAAGCAGATCATGAGATTTACCAAAGATATGCCGTTATCCGATCTATCCCTTAATTGTGGAGTGTATAATTCTTTATATGCAAGCACCACAATCTGAAGAAATCAGCAAAACAAAAAATACTTTGGCGCAATTGGAACCTGGGCGACTACCCTTTGATATTTTTACTGAGGTATGCCGCCTAACAGTTACCCCTGTGCTTGAAATTGTCTGTTTTCGGAAAGGCAATTTGGGCACGATTGAAGTTGCGTTACTGAAAAGGCCGGCAAATGATCCTAACTGGCCGAATATGTATCATGTGCCTGGGGCTGTTATAACACCTACGGATGTTCATGTCGGGCTTGAAGGAGTTATTGATCGTATATGCACAGAGAAGCTATCCATCGATAAAGTGAACAAGCCCAAGTTTATAATGAACGACCTTTGCAAAGTCAAAAGAGGTGTGGAACTTGCGGTGGTTTTTGCGATTGAGGTTGAAGGTGAAATTGCTGGAGGCAAATTTCACGATGTCGACGCCCTACCTGACGATCTTATTGAAGGGCACGATACATTTATTTCGCAGGCGTTGAAACTACGTAGTAGCAAATAAAAGTTCGCCAGACTATCTGACGAACTTATTAGGTTAGGGCACTTAAGATTTTGCTTGGTTTAGATAATCTAGTACCGTTAGATGATAGGTATCGACGCCATCAGGAAGAGTAAGCATGCTGAATTGATCAAAAGGAATCCATTCAAATCCACTATGCTCCCAACTTAACGCAACTCTAGGTTTGCTATCTGGTATCCGCGCCAAAAACACGACGTGCGTCAAATCATCGGCAAGTTGCTTAAGATAGACTTGCTGGATATTCACTAGAGGAATATCCAGCCCAGTTTCTTCGCGAATTTCCCGTCTTACGGCGTCCATGTGAGGCTCATCTGGCTCAACCTCGCCTCCAGGGAAGTCTATGTGCTCTGGAAAGTTGGGGTGGGTAAGACCACGACGAAGTAGGAGCAGGTCACCAGCTTCATCCCTTATTAATGCTTTTGCTACTATTTTCATATTTAATTCCTTAACGCAAATTATAACACCCTAGAAGGCTTGGTGCTGAATATTTTCAGCCTTAGCTTCTTGAAGGCTCTATGCAGCAGTGGCCTTTGAGGGGTTATGTTTAGTGGTCACTTGCTGTTTCCACACACCATTCTCGTCTAGAAGATCTTTCGCCTCTTCTTTGCCCGCTCTCACTTTCTGTAAGACCTCTTTATAGAAATCAATAATTGCATCAAAATCTACCCCGTTCTTAATGCAAGTTTCACGCCACTCCATATCAATCCACTCCTCGGGATACTTCTCATTAGTCCATTTGCGGATCATCGGAATATATTCCGCTAGGTCTGGGAAGGCTTCAGCGAGATCTTGGTGTGCAAACTGATATCGCCATTGCTGCTTGTAGTAATCATCCCAGTTCTGTGGTGGAATGAACCGGGCCAAGTAATTTTTAGTGACACGCATGCTTTTAAAACCGTGATCTCGGGTCAAAATGGCAGTAAGCCAATTGTCTTCATGCACACGCTTTCCCGCAGGGAACCGCATTGGTTTGCCGTCAATTTCAAGATCGGACTTCCAGCCTAAATATGCACCGTGCAGCCAGTATTTTTCAGGGAATGTATGGCGACGATACGCATTCATACGAATAACGGTTGCGAGTTTTTCATCATCGGGAAGCGTGCCTTCAATAGGGCCATGATGCATACTTACTACCTTAATACCGGGCTGGTTAAGGGCGTCCAATGTCCATGCCAGTGAACCTTCGTCGAGGATGAGGTCACCATCAATTAGTAGGAGACTTTCCCCCTGAGCTACATCAATACCATCATTAACGGCAAACATTTTACCCGCAATCTCGCAGTTGATAACCTGGTTAGTAATAAGGTCGGATTTAAATTCTGGCCGGTTAAACACCTCTTTCGCAACTTCATCACTACTACCCTTACAGCAGTTGGCAATAACAATGATCTCGCATGGCTTATCAAGTAACAGGATTTCTTTACGTATGGATTCTAGCGTAGCTGGTAGACATTCTGCTTCATTTTTAGTAACAGGTATTAAAATGCTCAATGCTGGTTTACTCATGGGTATCCTTTCGATTTCCTTTATGATCTAATTCGGTTGATTATGGATGTTGTGCTAATCTGACCCTCTAGAACGGCGTCATGGTATGCTCCTTCTTGTTCTTCAAATTCAACTAGATGAGTATTTGGCAGCAAGCCCTCCTTCTTGTAGCGAGTTAAGTCGGCAATGGTTTGACGGGAGGTAGAATTAACTACTACCATACCTGGTTGAAGTGAGACTGCCATTTGTGCGTTGTCTTCATTCACACATGTGCCATCCTCACAAACGCCGCAACAATCTGGTCCATGGCGGGTTATATAATCCACTAAATTTATGCGTTTGGTATAGTCCGGAGTGGGGAGGGATTGCACGGCCAGCATCATCGCTCTTGTTTGCCATTCTAGTGTCGGCTTGGGCGCACCACCTTTATCGGCCCTTCGCGATTTACCTTCCTCCAGCGCCCTATTTGTGTCTAGCGTAACCATCAAGGCTAGGTCTTCAGAAGCTGCAAGCCGGTGAACTTCTTGCTTGTCCAACTCAGTTCTAATTTTCTCAATTTCCAGTAGTGCCATAGCTCCGAGCGCTCTACATTGCACCAGGCCTAATGTATGGTTGAGCTGAAGTAGGTCGTAGGCACCAGCGGTAAATACCGAAAACTTTCCCAGCTCCTGCCAGGTGTGCATTTTTCGCGCAGTTTCCTCTTCGGCGCACTCGCCATTTTCAGTTGGACTAATAATTCTTTCTGTAAAGTCTCCGCTCATAAACTCTCGAGCCGGAGAGTGTCTTCGTACAAACATTCTTTTCTTCCTTTAGTATTGTGGCTTCAATTGAGCCCGCTTGATGATGGAACTGGATTTTATCGGGCCTTGTAGCAACTTGTCATGATAAGATAGGTTATCTTCCTCAATAATGATCAGTTTTGAGCCAGACAACGTGTTAGTATGTTCGCGCAATTTATCGATTGTTCCTTGACTACCACTACTCACAACAATAACGTCTGGTTTTATAGCTGCAGCGATATGCGCATTATCACTTTGGGGACAATCATCACAGATACAGGCATCTGCCCCGTGGCTTGTTATAAAATCGATCAAATTATGGTGGTTATTCTTACCGCTTATTGACTGACGAGCGAGTAGGAGCGTGCGATTCTCCCATGACACGAGAGGCTTGGGGCTATTTCCTTTCTCGGGTACAAACGCCTTGTCTCCCGCCACTCTGCTGTCGGTGTCAACGCTTAATATAAAACGTACCCTATCACTTGCAGCCGTCTCATGTAGCATGTCGATAGAGGGGTGAATTGCACCTTGGCGCATCCAATATTCGTGTGCTCCTAGGAGGCGATAATGTGTAAGTGCAAGGAGGTGACTAGTATGCAGAATGTCAAAAACGCCAGCAGTAAATACTACGATGCCGCCTGTGTCTCTCCAAGAATTTCGAAGTTCGCGAAGGGCATGAATTGAACAACCGTCATTATTATTTTTCTGCTGAATATTACTAGCAGCTGAGTGTTCAAATACGGACTTTACATCAGACTCGCTAATATAGGCAACTTGGGCAGATATATCTTTCACCGTTTCCCTCCAATTCTCTGACTGTCAGACTTCTATAGAAAATTATGTAATCCGTATATGCTTACATATAATCTACACACTTTTTCTTCATGCATCAATAGCCTTCGGGCTCAGGCTCATATTCCACGGGGATTTACTGATATAATTAAAGTATGAATATGCAGGATATAGTCAACCGCTCAGTCCAAATACGTCAGCAATACGACCATCTAAATACTAAGAATGGCACTCGTTGGGAAGCGGAAGACTTCATGTCGGGCTTTGTTGGTGATGTGGGCGACCTATCTAAGCTCATTATGGCAAAGCGAGGTTTACGGGGACCTACTGATGACGATATTGATGAGAAAATTGCACATGAACTTGCCGATTGCTTGTGGTCGGTGTGTATACTCGCAGACAAATATAATATCAATCTAGAGGCTGCATTTTCCAAGACGATGAATGAACTAGAGGATCGACTCAGTGAATCTCTGAGGTAGAAATTCACTGAGCAAAGAGGCTATGCGGGAAATTTTTCTCTGAAAGCCTGCAGGTGATTATCATACGCCTCCATGACTTTCTCCCTTTCTCGCGTAATATGACCAAATTTTGTCTGTCCACCTTCCTCGCCAGGACTCCATGCCTCGCCGGCATCATTTACAAAGAAATACGCTCCAACTCCGACTCTTGAGTCTCGTGTGCGGAGATCGAGTCGCATGCCCTCCATTGGCATCTGATCCAAATCTGCTGTAGCAGCTTCAAAATCTTCATAGCTGATACGGAGATTATCTTTTTGCCTCGACGGGTTGGGGCCATTAGGGTCATATTCAAACACGTGCCACTCGAAGGCACCCAGTAAAAAGGCAAGCCTTCCAATATCTTTGACCTGATGCATATTTCTAGCATTCACGACCGTATTAAAGCCAAAATCGACGTTAGCCTCGGCTAATAGGTGAGCAATTACTTTGGTTTCTTCAAAGATGTTCTTCCGACCACGTCGGAAGTTTTCAATTGTCTCTTGGTCAATTCCATCAAGGGGTAAAGTGACACTCTCGAGTGTATGCTTAACTTCTTCGATATCCACTCGTGGAACTGCTCCACGTCCCTTATATACAATTCGAGAGTCTTCTTCCAAAAGGGCCGTCCCGACCGTGTCAATCTTGATCCTATAGTCCAGACCACAGAGGCCCTCAAGAACATCTCGAATCTCGGGGTGAAACAAAGGGTCACCGCCAGATAATGTCACCCCATCGATACCTCTAGTTCGGACATCTCGAGCAAAGTCTGTGACCTCCTCCGCCGTAACGAGCCTCCATTTGAGAATGATTCACCAAAGTTGTTATAGCAGCCTTCACAGCGAACCGGGCAATTTGGGCCAATAGCAAGATTTAATCTTGGATGTCTTACAATCTCTTGCTTATTTTCTTCTGCGGTTTCGCTATTGCGAAAACCTATTCGTTCTGGATTAGACAAGGCAGTCTCCTATAGCTTAATGTTGTATCAACTATACGATAAAAACCAGTGTGTCCAAAAGTTTTACTGAAGACCATTCTCTTTCGTGATTTTGCACCTACTGCAATAGCCTTGTAGTTCAAGCTGGTGAGATGTTAGGTCGAACCCTGTGGCATCACCGAGTTTATCGATAAGAGTTTCGAGTTTGCCATCTTCCTTAAGAGCCACCATGTGACCGCATTTGATACAGCTTATATGGTGGTGGTGATCCAAAAATATATCACTTAGCTCCAGCTTGTATTTCCAGCCGATATTAATGCGCTTAATTACCCCCAGTTTTTCATATAGGTCAATTATGCGGTAGACACTCACGCGGTCAACCTGATGAATCGACTGCTCTACGAGTTCAGTAATTGACTGGGGTTTCCTGTTTTGTAGTAAGTTAAAAATAAACAGTCTCGTTTTTGTTATTCTAAGGTGATTATCTTCGAGAATTTTTCGTAAAAGTGCTTCTTTTTTCATGTGGCAATAGTATATCTCTTAATGCAACAAAATTGCAATAGCTTTAAAAATTTCTATACTTAAGATATTACTATTGAAAGGAACGAATAATGAAAGTTGCATTTGTAGGTAAAGGCGGCAGCGGCAAGAGCACTGTGGGCTCTTTGTTCGTTCGCCATCTTATTGAAAACAATCAAACAGTATTGGCAATTGACGCCGACATAAACCAGCATTTCGCAGAGATGATTGGTGCGCCATTTGTATCTAAAAAAGCTATATCGAATGACGCCAACAGTGCAGATATACGGCGATATTTACTAGGTACGAACAAAAAGATAAAAGGCCAAGAGCAGTTCATAAAAACAACCCCGCCAGGAAAAGGCTCGCGGCTTATTTGTTTACAAAAAGATGACCCGGTTATGCAACGTCACACGATAGCTTTTGCTGACGCTGGCTATTTTATGCATGTTGGCACTTATGACGACGACGGCATTGGCACAAGCTGCTATCATACCAACCTTGCCATACTAGAAAATACTGTGTCACATACTCTTTGTGGTGACAACGAATGGGTTGTTGCGGATATGGTAGCGGGTACTGATGCTTTCGCGGGACCGCTTTATCTGCTATTTGATGTTATTTTTATGGTGGTAGAGCCAACGCCAGAATCGGTTGGTGTATTCAAACAGTTCAAGAAACTCGCCGAAGCTGCGGGCACGTTCGATCGTGTATATGTTGTGGGCAACAAGATCGTGGATGAAGATGACAAGAAGTACGTTCAGGATGCTGTGGGTGACAAGCTTGTAGCGGCACTCGAGTATGATCCGAAACTGCGAAAAATCCGCCAGCAAGGTGGAACAATTACAGATATATCTGCCACGACAAACCAGGAGCTGAGGACTATTCAGGCTTTTGCTATCCGGCACGCTTCTGATCCTAATGAATCGCTGTCGTTGCTTCACGATCTTCACAAACGTCATGCAGCCGAAGATTATGTCGTTGCACGCCACGGAGACCTCACGGATCAGATTGATGAGGACTTCCACTATTGATGCCGTACCTTACTCCCAGTATCAGCAAGACTATCAAAGATTTTCTTACTGATCGAGAATCATTATCTAAGCTCGTTGCAGGCTTTGGATCACCACTAAACCTCGTCTTTCCCGAGCAAGTCACTCAGAACCTCGGTCAACTGGAAGATGTGTTTAAAGATCATAAAATACGGGGTCGTGTATTTTATGCGTCAAAGGTCAATAAATCCGAAGCAATCTTACGGCAACTTTCTACTGCTCTAGGTGCGGCAGTAGATGTTGCTTCAAGCGCCGAACTCAAGGCAGCTCTTGGCGCTGGATTTTCGGCCAGTAGGATCGAGGCAACCGGTCCAAAGAACGATGAATTTCTACGACTTTGTCTTCTGCATGATGTGATCATTAACCTGGACGACCGAAAAGAATACGACCGCATTCTACGTATCCATCACCAATTAGACCTGTTAAAAAAAGTGCGAGTACTACTCCGCATTGCCAGACCTAACGCTAGTAATCAAACGAAGCGAGCTGTACGGTTTGGCATGGAGCCGCATGATATCGATGCCGTGCTTGAGCGCTGTGTCAACGATGATGCCATTGAACTTTTAGGCTTCTCGTTTCACATGGCGACGACGGGCCTTATAGAAAAAGCAGCAATGCTGGAAACAGCCTGCGGTTACTTTATGAAGGCATCGGACATGGGACTGCCTGTAAGTGTTATCGACACTGGCGGCGGCTTCGCGATTAATTACGTTGAATCCCGGGGTGAGTGGGAAGGATATATCAGCAGTCTCAAACGCTCTCTCATCGAGCCCGATTCGGACATGATGGGGTGGCAGAACTTGGGCCTGGGCTATTGGGCGGAAAACGGAAAAATTCGTGGTACTGGAAACTTCTCCGACTTTTATGCCGCGAAATCTCCGGCCGCGCAGCTTTCTGATTTTCTGAATATACCACTCAGAAATATCGGTATGACATTCGCACAATTTGTAAGAGAAAGTGGCATAACTGTTTATATCGAACCGGGTCGCGCGCTTGTGGATCAAGCTGGTATTACGATCGGCCGGGTGCTATATACAAAACAGACCGAAATGGGCGAGACGGTGATTGTCTGTGACATGAATCGCAGCAACCTTAATGCGCAGGATACGGAATATATGGTTGATCCGATTGTCGTCAGCCAAAAACACCGTAGCGAAGGGAGTGGTTTTTTGGCAGGCAACCTGTGCTTGCCACATGATTTTCTAACGCGACGAAGAGTATACTTTCGGTACATGCCAGACGAAGGTGACCTGGTGATATTTCCGAACACGGCTGGTTATCTTATGGATTTCGCCGAGAGTGATACATTACAGCAGCCAATCGCGAAGAAGCTGGCGCTTAAACAAAATACTACAACATTCAATTACTACGAGGATTGTAAGTATCCTGCTTTATAAGAAAGAACCCTATGATTTACAATGACATTACAGAACTGATCGGCGAGACGCCGCTATTAAAAGTGCCTGCGCACATCCATGGCCTATCCAATATTGATCTTTATATTAAACTGGAGGTATTCAACCCGTGGGGGTCGGTCAAGGACCGTACGGCACTGGGCATGACACGCGAGCATTTGCAAGAGATTAAAAATGGCAAAAAACTACTCGAACTTTCCAGTGGTAATACGGCCAAGGCGTTGCAGCTCATTGCCTCAACACATGGCAGTAGTTTTAAAGCAATCACAAACAGAATCAAGGTGCCGGAGCAGCGAGATATCCTTCGTTTGCTTGGCGCGGAAATCGAGGAGCTTCCTGGCAAAAGCGACTGCTATGACCCGAACGATCCGAATGACCCTATGATTATCATTAACCGCGAACTTCAATCACATCCTGACCAGTATATTTTCACCAACCAGTACGTCAATCAAGCTAATTATGATATTCATTTTGAAACCACTGGCGAAGAAATCGCACAGGAGCTTGGTAAGGTCGATCACTTTATCGCCGGGCTTGGTACGACCGGTTCTTCGCGTGGTATTATTGAACGACTAAGAAAGGAGAGTCCCGATATCAAATCTGTCGGAGTGGTGGCCGAGACTGATGATTATATACCTGGTATTCGTACAAAAGACGAGGTTTTGGAGGTTGGTTTATTTGATCCTGAGCAGTACACAGATATTCTGACATATTCATCCAACGCCGCTATCGACGGGATGCTGATACTAGCACGTCAACTTGGTGTTCTGGCTGGCCCAACGAGCGGTGCGACATTGATGGGTGCACTGGATTATCTGCGTACCGTGGATCGGAGCGCAACCTCACGCCAAACAGCCGTCTTTATCGCGTGCGACCGCATGGAGTGGTATCTTTCCTATATCAGAGAACGACGGCCCGAGCTTTTTGGTGGCAAAGAACGGCAAACATGGCACGACCATATCGCGGCATCTGACAGCAACCCAATCATACCTGTGAACGAAGCGGAAAACTTCATCAAGACCAAGCAGCCGATGATTATTGATACCCGAAACCCTCTGGCGTTCCGTATGGGTCATATCGAAGGATCGATTAATTTTCCTTATGAACAGCTCGATACTATCCTGAACGACGCCGTGCCCTTCACTGCAAGAACTCCGTTACTATTTGTGTGTGCGGTGGGGGAAAAGTCCCTTGACATCGCCCGGTATCTTCAAGGTACAGGCTACCAGGCCTACTCGCTGGACGAGGGCGTTACGGCATGGCGCGATGCTGAACTACCGCTTGCACGAAAGGCTCTTCGATGATACCCGAGAACATCAAGGAAGAGTTTCCATTCTTTGCCTCCCATCTTAATATGATCTATCTCGACAGTTCCGCCACCACGCAAAAGCCGCGAGCTGTTATTGATGCACTCACTAAATATTATGTAGAGGAAAATGCCAATGCGGGCCGTTCATCGTATGCTTTGTCCTCAAGGCTAGCGCGGCGTGTCGAAAGTGTACGGGGAAGAGTGGCAAATTTTATTGGCGCCGGTGCAGATGAAGTTACTTTCACCACTGGGGCAACTGACGCATTTCATAAAGCCATCCTATCACTCGGATTCTCGTATCTGAAAAATGGCGACGAGGTGCTCTATGCTCCCGATGACCATAAATCTTTCATCTCGCCGTGGTTTCAACTACGTGATACGCTTGCTCGACACGGTAGCCATATCATTCTTACCCCTTATAAGCGGCGACAAAGTGGCGGGGCAGATATCGAGGATATTCGCAAAAAAATAACCGAACATACAAGGGTGATCGCAATCACACATCTGCATAATATTTACGGCACAGATAGCGACATTCACTTTTTAAAGGATTTACGTGCCCAGGGAGTCATCCTATTCATTGATGCGACGCAGAGCATCGGTCATATGAAAGTAGACGTGCAAGAGCTAGGCGCTGACATCTTGGCATTTTCAGGACATAAGATGTTTGCCTCACCAGGAAGCGGTGTGCTGTTTGTTGACAAGAAATTACAAACAAAACTAATGCCACTATTCGTAGGTGGTGGTGAAGGCAGCTGGGTCTCGCCCACCTCTACCCAAGTTGAATTTGTAAACTTCTGCCGCGCGCTTGAATCTGGCACGTTAAACTATCCGGCAATACTTTCCTTAGACCCCGCAATTTCATTTATTGATTCGGTAGGTTTACATGAGATAGAGACATATCTAGGCACTTTAACGGTGCAACTCATACAAGGTTTAAGTAAAATTCCAGGGGTGATCTTTCCGCCGGGCCCAAAATATTGGACTTGCCTTGGCGGATATGGTGTCGTGGCGTTTTCTATAGAGGGTGTAGACAGCGCAGAAATAGGATACGCTTTAGACCAGGAGGATATCATGGTGCGGACGGGTCAGTTTTGCCGCGCAAACGAAAAAGATGCCGACCTAGAAGGACTTATTCGTGTAAGCGCGCACATATACAATACCGAAGAGGATATCAGGAAGTTTCTTTCTACGATAGACCGTTTAGTGAGCTAGAACTTCCTTGTTTACAGTGAAATAATCTTCGTTATACATAAACCAAGTACCGGCCCCTGCAGAGATATACGGTCAAAACTAGTATTTGTTATACTACTTTATGAATACCACATTAGTATAAGGAGACAAGCATGGGGAAATATGTAGACGGATTTGTACTGGTGGTACCATCCGATAAAACAGATGAATATAAAGAAATGGCCTCCGGCGGTCGCGACACCTGGATGAAGCACGGCGCTTTGGCATACTTTGAGTGTCGTGGAGATGATCTAAAGCAACAGGAAATGGGTCCCGAGAAAACCCGTGCTTTTGGTGAGATGACGGGGGCTGGAGAGGGCGAGACAGTATGGTTCTCGTTTATTGTCTTCGAGTCTAAAGAGCACCGCGACGAAGTAAACGCCAAAGTCATGGAGGAAATGAGCCACCAGGATGGACCTGAAATCATGCCTTTTGACATGACGCGTATGGCGTATGGGGGATTTGCAGTTGAGGTAGAGGGCTAATGTCGCGGGTTAAATTCGAGATCCCGGCGGATGACCTTAAGCGTGCCAGCGTATTCTATAAAGAGGCGTTTGGCTGGTCAACGATGGACCTACCATTTAATTACGCTATCCTCGATACTGACGGAAAGCCCGTAGATCCGATGGCAAGCTCGGGCGGTATCTCAATTCGAAATGACTTTGTAAAAGCGCCTGTATTAATTATTCCTGTTGACTCAATCGATGAAGCCGCAGTGAAAATAAAAGCGGCGGGTGGTGAAACTCTAAACAAAAAACAGCAAGTGGGTGATTTTGGCTTCTCGATGTATATTAAAGACACGGAAGGGTCCGTAATGTGTCTATGGGAGGAGAGTAAAAAGTAGCCCGGCTTCCTACTTGAATTAAATGTTGCTTACTATATTAACAAGGTTGCCTTCGGTATCTTTGAAAGTGGCAAACACCATTGCAATCTGTGGAATGTCAGTGCGGTCAACGATAATTGTGCCTCCGTTTTTCTTGATTTCTTCCAGTGCGCTATCGATGTTGGTAACATGAATCACAAGACGTGGTTCTGAAATATGCTCTCGGCTGACAAGTTCGCCGTTGATTCCACCTATCATTTTTTCATCTTTAATAGCATCTTCTTTGGTCCAGCCGAATACATTACCATAGAATTCCCACGCGCGCTCCTCGTTATCAATAGGTAGTTGGAACCATGTTACTTTGTTGTTAGGAACACTGGTCATAGCATCTCCTTATTTTGTTTATGCTTACTTATTGTAGCATTTCAATAGGGTAAGCTTGAGTATCTCATGGCCTATCCGTCAACACATACGCATGCCATGTGTTTTTTGTTATAATTAACCAGTTCCCACGAAAGAGCTGAATAATTATCTGCGAATACTCGAGATTTAATGGAAATCACATCACTAAAGCATCGATTTGCAACTATAGCCGAAGCCGAAGCATGCATGAGAGAGATTGTCGACAGGCCGATACCTAGGCAAATGGTGGTGGCTGAAGATCGACTCACTTTTACCTCGTTTACCCATATATTGCCGCAAGGTCGCTTTACGAATATATATGATATAAGCTTTGATCCAAGGGCCGTCACGGCTAATATACATATCGGGGACGAACTAGAGGGTGTATATGAATATATTGAGCGAACGCCCACATTAATTGCCGCGACGAGTGGGCCTTTTTTCTGTCATATAGATCAAAATGAGGGGGTGCCTCATCAGCCAGTACTTAATCTAGCGATTGCCAATGGTCAGGTTAAAAGTTTGCCTGTCGTAGATCGAGAAGCAGTGCTGTGTATGAATAATACATTGGTGGCAAAACCCGTGCAGGCAGTAGGTATAGTGAGTTTCGGCGGTACTGAGCTGACATGGGCTGGTTCATCGGCGGGTCACGATGCAGATTGTGTGATCTTTGGGAATGGTAATCTCGTGGTGGAGCGTGTTGCTTGTGAAATCAATAAGAGCAAGCGTATTATTGCCTCAGCTTCGCGTTACACGCCTGTATTTACTAGGAGGGACATGGTGGATGTGGGCTTCATCCCGCATCCTGCGGGGGGATTTGTCGCGGATTCAGTGAGTGATCAGGGGGGTATGGATATTTGTCGGTATGCCTTCATCGGGCGCCTACCTAAGCGATATATTCCTAGGAATCCTGGCGCACGGCTTCACGTTTTGAGTATTGATGATATGATCCCTGGACGAGATATCTTAGGAGGGTTTACCACCGGTCCTATGTTGAATGCTGATTTTGCTACGCACCCCATTCATCAAGACAGATCATTGGGGCCATTATCACCTCTTACGGAATATCCTGCGGCCCGTATGGTTCTCTATGAAACAACGAAGGGGCGTGTCCATATTCGTATATTTGACGGCCGACCGGGTAGCGAAATCTTTCAAGGAGTAACGCCTACCGAGGCCCTTTCTCTCGTGCATGCCGAGGGGTCCATTCGTTGGGGTTGTTTCTTGGACGGAGGACATACTGCCAGGACCTGCATCCGTCAAGATAAGGATGTGAAAGGATACGGCAATGCGCATTATTTGACTTTACCCTCTAATAATAACCATTCGTATACATGGGCGGGTAAGCGTGGAAGGCCAACTGCAGGAATAATTGCGCTAGGTTAATTGAATAGCCAACGCCATACCTGCGAAGAGAACGAATTGATAGCTATTGTTGAGCAACGTCAGCTTTAACGGCTTTAACTCGAATCCATTGTGGGTGAGCAGTGTTGTCATCGAGAAAGCGAGCCATAGCGAAGAACTCGTGAATAGCGCCAGCCAAATCGAAGTATCGTCGAAGAACTGTGCCGCAATTGAGATGGTGCAATCAAGGATGAGTGCTGTGATAAAGTTTGCAACCAAAAGCATAACGAGCGGCGCGCTGCCTGCCTTCTTTGAATCATTTTCTGTAACATGGGTGAGTTTGCGCCAAATCTTACCAAAGCCAACCTTTGAATACCAAAATCCTGCGATAGCCATTCCGACAACGGTTGCTACTATTACTGATAGCCAGTTAATATCTATGGTCATGTTATGCCTTTCGGGGTCGTTAGTTTTCGCTAGGTACCGCTACCTGACGTTCGTAATTTTCAAGACGTGAGCGTAGTCCCACGCTTGCCTTGTTGCGCAGCTCCTCTCGGTTAAACGTGCGTATGGGATCACCGGTCATGAGATAGTGTTCGATCTGTAGATAAATATTAAACAGCGCTGCTTCATCCCCCTGGGTAAGAAGGGTACCCGAAGAGGGATGACTAGAGATTCGTTCTATTTTATGGAGAAGCGGCCCGATATCATTTTGGTTAGAGGCAAAGCCGGCGGCGGTTTTAGCCAGGTCGAGTGCCGTCGTCATAATTTCAGATTGGCGAGTACCGAAGTAGTTTTTAAAAATCACCATATTAAAGCTCCTTGGTCCTAGCAAAACTGTAGCCTGCTTTTAAGTAAAGAAGTCCCCCGGCAATGACGATCGTATCGAGCAGATAACCGGCCGGTGTCATTCCTGAAAAGAGCGCCCCAAATAGTACACATGTGGTGATGACTACACTTCCTACAAGACCGACTGCGAGCCATGTTGTTGCTTTTGCGTAGTGCGCACCGGTGTTGGCCTTGATTTGCAGTACCAGTCCCAGACTGATGGCATAGAGAATAACATCCCAGGCACTTATGGCGTTGGCGATGTCAAAGGTTAGCTCCGGCAGTGGGGAGGATTCATGTGGCAAAAGACTCGTGGCGACAACGCCGAGTACGAGTAGTGTCGCTACAAGCCAGATGTTTTTCAGGGGGGAGCGAACTCCGGTAAGTATTGCAATGGAACGAATACCAGAATAGATCGCCACGCCAGCGATGACGAATGGCAACATAACCCCCCCGTATTGCACCCACGGTGTTTGAATAAGGTCAAAGATGTTAAGGAAAACAACTTGTGCTAGTCCTGCCCCGACCAGGGTGACGCCTATCGCAATTCTGATATATGCTGAACGCAGCGCCTCTTTGTAGGCGCTTAGTCCGGCTATGAAAAGTATGCCAGCTCCACTGTGGAGAAGGGCATAGAGAACAGAATTGGAGAGCGTCCAATTAAAATCCAGCGGTGAATCATTCCAGCCGCTAGGAGTAGGAACAAGAAACGAAGCTAGATACCCAAGTATCGTGATGATAATGACAATGATTGCAGTTTTTGATGCGGTATTCATATTAGCGAAAGCTCTATGGATATTGTACAACGGCGCTGGCCCTATATGTAAGAATTCTGCTTATTTCCTACAAATTAAAACTAACCTCGCGATAATCGAGGTTAGTTGGCATGATTTCATATGAGTAAGATGGGATGGAGCGGGGCTCCTGAAGCGAGTGTGCTCCAGGGGCCCCGTGACTTCACTGGTTGTCGGAGTCCCCCTTGCCGGGACGTTGACCCGGCTTGTAGATGACGTCGTCCAGCAGCTTGTCGAGCTCGGCAGGGCCGGGAACCGGCGGTGTCGGGGGCTGGGGCTCCGCGGGCTTGTCTTCGTCAGGCACCGTTCCTCCTTGAGTGAAGGAGCCAAGAGATCAGAGTTGATCATCGGCTCTGTCGATAGTATACACATGTAGTAAGTATATATCAAGATATAATTTATATTTGTCAATAAGGATAGTATTAGACTCGCGATAAACCCGGCTTCGCGGAAAGCCGGGTTTATCGCCATTGTTTCTAGATGTCGAAGTGTTAGTTAAAAGTCACACTCTCCATTATGGCCTTGGCTTCGTCGAGACTAATTGGTTTTTGACCAGCTAGGTTGATTTTGACGAGTCCGTCTTTTGCCTTTGCGTATCCTGCGTACTGCGTGTTGTCTGAGTCGTAACAAACAGTTGTCGATTCGCCGCTTAGCTTCATCGTAGTAGTGGCACTCTCACCGCAGTCGATCGTCTCGCTAGTCGCAACACCGAGATACACACTGTGCATCGAACCGGTTTCACCAGAGTTAAGGTAGGTGCGCCCATTTTGCTCTTCTACCTTGGCATCTTTATAGAAGAAAACCGAGAAGTTAACGCCACTTGGCGCATCGGTAACATCATATTTTTGGTACTTGTCAGAATCTGGATTTGCTGTATTGCTGGTTGAGGTAGATGTGGAGTCGTTGTTTTTATCCCCACTACCTTTATTTGAACTATACAGCGCAAAGGCAATCGCGCTGATAATGACAATTGCCGCCACTACGATGGCAATAACCAGCATGTTTTTCTTGTTTTTTGGTGGCTCGCTAGGAGTAAGTGGTGGTTGGGGACTTTCTGGTTGCACATTGTTCATCGGTTGTTGTTGTGGATCCATGTGTATCTCCTTTTCAAATTCTGTCCTTTCTATAGTAGCAAAGAAGGTGTGGGAGAGATACCTAGGATGTCGGGAGAACGGATACGCTATAATGCAAGTATGAAAGCAATTGAGTCGGCGATCACGGCAAAACAACTGCGCGTCATGAAAGATAGAAAGACGATTCTTCATGATCTCACTTTTTCAATTCAAAGGGGTACTTTAACCGGTTTAGTCGGACCAAGCGGCTCAGGCAAGACGACTCTGATGCGAACGATTGTAGGCGTTCAAAAGCCGGCTGGTGGTGAGGTGAAAGTACTGGGAATAGAGGCGGGGGACAAGCGGCTTCGTTCTAAAATTGGGTACGTTACCCAATCACCGTCGGTTTATGGTGATTTGACGGTCGAACAAAACTTAAGCTATTTTGCAACGATCATGAGGGCAGCGAAGGATGATGTACAGCGAGTGATCAAAGACGTCGACCTGGACTTGCAAAAGGATCAGATCGTGGATTCACTGTCTGGGGGTGAGCGAGCACGCGTTTCGCTGGCAGTCGCCCTACTTGGCGACCCCGAACTGTTAGTGCTGGACGAGCCAACCGTTGGACTAGACCCAGTACTGCGAGAGAGCCTCTGGATGCTGTTTGCTAAGTTAGCTGACGGTGGTAAGACACTGCTTATTTCCAGCCATGTCATGGACGAGGCCGAACGCTGCGAGAATCTGGTGCTGCTTCGGGATGGTGATATCTTATGGAGCGCCAGTAAGGTGGCTTTACTGAGTCACACCAGGGAAAAAGGCGTTGAAGCGGCTTTCATAGCGATGGTCAAGGAGGACAAGTAATGTATCACCTGACAACGACAATTGTGACAACAAAACGTATTTTGCAGCAGTTGTCGCACGACCATCGGACGGTTGCATTAATGTTAATTGCACCATGTCTACTCGTTAGCTTACTTTGGTGGGTTTTTAGTGACAGCGAAGCAACATTTAATCGGGTCGCCCCGGCAATGTTGGGCGTTTTTCCATTTATTGTAATGTTTTTGGTGACGAGCATTACAACCCTGCGTGAACGAGTAAGCGGCACATTGGAACGGTTGATGGCGACGCCAATTGGAAAGTTCGATATTATTTTTGGCTATGGCATTGCATTTGGTATTTTTGGTGCGGTGCAGTCACTCCTGACGAGTAGTGTGGCGATCTTTCTGCTGGGGATGGACGTTGCGGGACCGCAGTGGTTTGTTATTGTGGTGGCGCTTTTCGATACGTTGCTGGGTGTTGCGTTGGGGCTATTAGTGAGCGCATTCGCACGGACAGAATTTCAGGCGGTGCAGTTTATGCCGGTGTTTATCTTGCCGCAGGTGTTGATCTGCGGATTGTTTATCCCACTTGCTCAGTTACCCGAGTTACTGGAGGTGATTGCCTACTACCTGCCTCTCACATATGCCGTCGATGCACTTAACCGCGTTGTTGTCGAGGCTAATCTTGGCTTTGAAGCATGGCGAGATGTATGGATGGTGGCAGGATTCGTGGTCATTGCCCTGGTTCTAGGGGCATTAACACTTCGTCGAAGAACCGCATCATAGTCTGTAGCTCTGCCCAGAGGATGTACAAGATTTCAATTGTATGGTATGAATATAATTAATACAATTGATATTTTCTTGAGGATTTTATTGTGCATGAAAATGCAGCCGTCAGGGCGGCTTATGAATTTGGCCCAAAAACTAGGGAAGTAAATCGTCCTAACTTTGAATTTATCCATAACCTTCATCATTTACATGGAGTAGAGCTCGACGCTCTCCCAGGCCTCAATGCCATGACGAGGCCATATGATGAACAACAGCGTACGATTGGCGAGATCTACTATGAGCTCGATGATCCCGCCGAAGTCATGGAGCTTAACCGTACAGTGATGAATGTGTGGCTTTATGATCTGATCAGTGGCGAAAAAACACCCGAGGAGCTTCGGGCTGCGTATGAGGATTTTACTCATAACCAAAAACATGATGTCCTCACCTTTAATGATTTTGTCGAATTAAAACAGATCGTTGACAATGCGATTCCTCCAGAGATGCGGGGGCTGTTTCGGGCGATGCTTATATATAGTGACCTGGGAAAGTCGACTCGAATGCAGGAATTCATGAAGGAGAATCATGGACGAACCTATGCCGACCATGACAAGCTTTTGATTGACGTCTTGGACGATGATGCTGCAATTATGCACTGTATGCCAAGTTTCAGGCAGTTATTTACTGAAGACCAGCAGCAAATTATAAAGGCATGTTTTAAATCCGGATTCCATCTAGGGCAGTATCAAAAGCTGGAGACACTACCGTCGCAATTGATCAAGATGCAGCAGCTGCCATCGCAGCTTCAAGATATGATTATGCTCACGGGTCTGTTTGACATTGCCGGTTCACTTGGTGACAAGGTGCAAGATGGAACGCCGGTGCTCAATCATGCAACATTCAAGGCGTTCAAGCAGGCGAGGGAGTCTGTTCAGGTACGACATCCAGATGCGGATAGCGGCGATGTCGACCCAGTTGAGCAGGCCCTCTATTCATACGAATTATACCTTGAGGCGCGTAACGAAGAGTTTGGCCTTGACTTAACAACAAGGGAGGGTCGCGCCTGCGCTCGGTTCGCCTGTATGTTCCGTGTGTTGAAGCCAGAAGAGATAAAAGGTATGCCGGCAGTTTTTGAAAATCAACTGGGTGAAATTACACAGCAGCTGTTCGTCGAATTACTTGATGCAACGGGCTTTGAAAAGAATGCGCTTTGGATCGAATACGGTCCGGCACTTGCCCGCAATCTATACAAGGCTATGCGCGATTCGAAATGTTCCTATGAATTAGCTATGTCGATGGCTATGACGACGCTTGCTCGCATTGCTAATGTCACGCGTAAGGAGGGGAGTCGAAGGGGTGACGGTGAGGGTCTGGTAACGGTGATGGTGTCGAAACTAGCCCATGCCGTACAAGGTAATGGCTGGCCTCGGATTATTGAAAATCTCATTAAAATTTCTCCAGCCGAGGATAATCTAGGCGAATTCACTGCGACACTCGAACCGGTGCCCGAGATTTTCGAAACTAAGCAGAACGCTATTCGCCAGCTTAATCACCTTCGCAACGAAACGGGAGTAACACTTGCGGTTGGTGTTGGTGGCGGAAGCGATTGTGCCTATGCGCGTTTTGCTATGGAGGCGTTGGTGGGTGACTTGGCTGCACCGGTAGTTTCATTTCCTGGGGTGAGGGCTGAGGATATTCGAGGAGCGGATCGTATTGCCGATACGGTCTATCTGGCGACGCCACAGACTCATTTTGAGGGCAAGCGTTCGTTTGAAAGATTTGCAGTGCGAGAAGGCAGCCCTTGCTATATCATTGTAGATGTTGAAAAGCAGGAAACCAAGAAACTTCACGACGCGTACCAGATTATCGCGCGTCATATCGAAGAAACACTCGGTGCTCCTGTTACGCAGGTTGTTACGATTGATTCTGGTGGCGACATTATGGAGCAGCCATCATCGTCATGGAATCGCGACATTGAATCTCTGCGTGCCGCCGAAACGCTTGAAAAAACATTGGGTATT
This sequence comes from uncultured bacterium, assembly GCA_966186595.1. Classification (GTDB taxonomy): domain Bacteria; phylum Patescibacteriota; class Saccharimonadia; order Saccharimonadales; family Saccharimonadaceae; genus JALRBM01. The sequence continues at coordinate 41,360 of CBIFWO010000001.1, forward strand.
GAAAAAAGTCACACACTTGTCCTGGTACCGGGTGTGGATGCTCCTGACAATATAAACGAAATTGCGAAGATGACCGATGCAAAGATTTACACTATGAAAGACAAGGATGCGGCAGTGTTTATTCAGGAATGTGACCGTAATGATCTACCCTCATCCCACCCTAGTCGGTATTCCCAGATGATTGATATGGGCTATTATGCCTGTTTGCCACACAAACGATATGGGGTACAGCCGCTCCATCTTCCACCCGAGCAGGCCCTCGGGAATAATCGACCGGCATACGGAGTAACGAAAAAATCTATGAGGCAGGTTGTGGTTATTGATAATGCAAAACTTCGCGCATATCATGTGAAGTAATTATTGCTTAGGCGGCTTCGGCCTCGATTATCATGTTCTTTTGGCGCCGCGTACCCAGGAATGAGGCGACAATAACTCCACTGCTCATGAAGACCAGCGAAACTGGATAGACATATAAAATGGCGGGTGCATCGAAGCCAACAGCGGGAATGCCGAGGATTCCAGTGAGACCAATGAGAATCCAAAAACTTATTGTTTCAGAACCTGGTTTTTTATGGACCTTTACCATCGTGAGAATGACACCTGACATCTCTACGGCTATTAGTATCAGGATTGCGATAGCGGCATTTTGCGTGCCATACCAGATAAGGAGTGCGGTAAAGACACTCACCAGAAGAATCTTTGTCTGTCTGGAAAATACTCCCAGTCCAAACCGAAGCGACAAACAAAAAATAACTACCACGCCGATGAGCTGTAGACCGACAATCCAAAGCGAATAATTTGCCCCAGCGCTAAGTTGCGCAAAGAAAAGCGCGGCATACTCAAATGTCCAGATGAGCCACGCTATACGATCAGGTTTTGTCGTTCGTCTCAAAATATCTCTGATATAGGGAATATACCCCGATATTCCCACAACGCCAGCAATAATGCCGAACCATTCGTTCACAAGAAAGCCCTCCCTTTTTTGTCTCTATTCACTGTACTAAAAAATTATGGTTCTTGCCACACAAGTGAAATACCATGGCCGGGCATTATCCAGCTATTGGATTGCAGAGTGTAGATCCGTTCGTTTTCCAGCAGAGTTCCCGTGGTGTGTCCCATGAATGATTGAACATGGAATTGCCACCAGTCGGCATCTGGAAATTGAGAAAAATCGAACGTCAATTTCTTTAAAAACATCAGCCCGGGAGAGTACCAATACGCATAATGCTCAGCGGCGCGAAGGTTAACGATGCTGTGGTATTCGTAGGTTACTTGAGGCAGTTGCCAGTTGGCGGGGATTTCTATCTCTAGAAGCCGGCATGGTTTGGCAAATGAGGTATCCGCAGATCGAAGGAGGCGAAGGGCAGTAGCGGGCTCCAGCTCCTTTAGGCGCAGGAGTTTTTGTGTGCTGGCTGACGGATCCTTGAGGATAAATTTGGAGTTTGCAATGATGGTACTAATTTCACGCGTAGCGCGAGTGGGATCGTTGAGCTGGTGAAAGTCGTCGATAAGCCCGGCTTGCATGAGATGCTCGCCATCCTTGCTGTCTAACACCACCGCAACGCGAAATACATTTCTTGCTCCTTGGAAATAGTAGGCGAGCTTAAAACGGTACCATTGACTCCCCCGTGAACTTGGCAGAAAAGATAAATGAACGGTTGTGTCAAGATATGGTGTTCTGGAAAGTTCAAGGTATTTGATGAGGTCCTCGGAACGGGAGCCCAGCGACAGGTGAGCTGATAGTCCAGTGGAAACCATTTGTCTGAGGGCGGTTGTTTGTTTTTCCAGCTCTTGCACATAAGAGGGGGTTTGCGAGGGTGTGGTTTTTAAGATGGATGATTCTCGCTCGAGAAGGGCGGTGGCTAAATTATCGATACCGTGATTTTCATACCGTTCGATCGTGTCTGTGTGTTTGTTGAGTTCACGGGCAAGATGAGCGCGACGGAAGGAAAGGCGACCGCTTGTATTTGTTATGCCAAAGGCATTACGTAGCGCAGAGAATGCCGGACTGTTTGGTAAATAGCCTACTTCTGTGAGAAGAAAATCGTATACCTGATGGTTGGTGATACTATCAAGCTGAACGCGGGTCGCCCGCGCCGCAACTGTTCTAAGGGTGATCTTTTCCTGAAGCTTAGCGGGTGTGATTCCTTCGCCCTTGCGTAGGCTAGCGAGCTCCTTTGCGAGGCGAATATGTAATTGCTTTGTGTACCTTTTTTGTACCATATTATTGAGTAATCATTGAATCTAATAGTTGAGAATATAATAACAGATACATATGGCGTGCACCAATAGAGATATAGAATGCACTATTTATGATTTTTACTGATAAAAACACCGTTGTACGCCATGGTGGAAATCTATACCATGAAGTCATGACGAGAGCCAAGGTGAAAACGAGTGGTGCTGCTGATATTGTGCAGCTTGTTGAGATGCCAAATGGTGGATCGGATATCACTCTCAAGAAAAATATAGTGCACGTGGATGATGTCTTGGCTCGTGTGCTAGCGCTTCAGCCGATCACGTGGAACTGGAGGACCGAGGAAGATACGGCGCCCCTAAAATATGGATTTATTGCCCAAGAAGTTGAGGAGGTTTTCCCCGATCTGGTTCAGTTGAAAGAATGGGAAGATGGAACTCTACGAAAATTTCTATCAACAAATGACCTCATCCCATACCTCGTAGCGGCAATCAAAGAGCAACAAGCAGAGCTTGAAGACCTCCGGGGCCAGATCGAGAATCGGTAAGTTTTCGGCTCTTTGTATGAGCCCATGTTAATCGCATTACATTAGGCTAACAATTTTTTGTTCCTCGACCTCGAGCGTAGAAGTGATTCATCGCGCTTTTTTCTATTTTCCATTTCGATTCTTTTTATAAAAATGTGATTAAATTCACATTGTACTCGTGCGTAGTGTCACGGAAATCACCTACGCTCCCCGCTATAAATAAAAATGAGAGTGAGCGTGGAGTATGACTACAAAGATTGAAAAAAAACTGAGAAATGGGCGCAAACGGCGCTTAGCACTTTTATTACCAGGTCACAACGAAGAGCTTATTATAGGGGCAACGATCAAATCTGCTATGGCAGCGGGTTTATCAGCACGTGATATTTATGTGGTGGATGATTGTTCGGATGATCACACTCGCCAGATCGCACTAAAGCATTTGCAACCGAGCCATGTCCTTACTGTCCCGCGTAGCGGAAAGGCGAGGGCAGTCATTCGTGCGATTCGTCACTTTAATATCGAAAAAAAATATACATGGGTGCACATTGCGGATGCTGACAGTATTTTTTGCCCAGATTATTTCAAGATTTATCAAAAACATTTGGATGCGAAAAAATATGCGGCTGCGGTTGGCTTTGTGCAAAGTATGCGCGGGAACTGGATCGCTACCTACCGTAGTTTTAGCTATACCTATGGTCAACATGTGTTTCGTCGTTTGCAATCGTGGCTAGGAGTGATTTCGGTATTGCCGGGACCGGTCACCTGCTTTCGAACGGATATTATTAATAAGCTTGATTTTGCCGCCGAGAGTCTGACGGAAGATTTTGATTTGACACTACAAATTCATCGAAAAAAATTAGGTCGGATTAGGTTTATTCCCGAAGCGGTGAATTTCACCCAAGATCCAAGAACGCTGAAGGATTTTTACGCACAAACGCTACGCTGGCAAAGGGGATTTTTTCAGGGGGTGCGCAAATATCGTATTGGCCTCAGGCCTCATCTGATTGATGTGGGAGTGGGGTATCAAATGAGCGAGAGCGTTTATTATTTATTACAGTTATTTATTTTGATACCACTCCTCATTATTACGACGCAGAACTGGTTGTTGTCGGGAAGCGTACTGCTGGCCGATTATCTGGCGGTGGCGGTGCTCGCGATTTTCTCTGCCATCACTGCCCATCGACCAATTATCCTCTTGTCTCTTTTATATTTTTACGCCCTTCGAGCTCTTGAGCTGGCTGTCTTTATCCAGGCATTCATCGAGGTAATCATTTTGCAAAAACACAAAGTTGTTAGGCGAGGCTGGGACACGGAAGGGAGGCGATTTAAGCTTCAGACCGATGATGTGAGGGGAGTGCAATGAGTAGCGCAAAGCAGCAGAAATGGCGACGATTCCTGGGGTTGGCAACGCCAGTCACCATTATCTGCGGGATCATTGCGGTCGTGTATTTCTTTTATCGAGCTGCACTTATCGCCGTGCCTACGTTGGCGTTCGAGCAGCATCTCTTCCATCCCCTAGGGAGTAGCGCGGTGGTATGTGGGCAGCAGGATGAGGATCATCTGAAAGATCCTGCGCGTATTATTTCGGCCAAGTATCAAAAATATATCGAATCGCAAACTTTCACGCCAAACTTGGTTGTCAATCCCACGATGGTCCAGCTCGATCCTCAGTCTGAGCTCCCCGTAGGATACAACCAAAACATTGATGCACCCATTGGAACGTTTGAGTATTTGCAGGACATTGATGATAAGCAGCTTTTTCTCCGGGCTACTCATAAACCCGAGGGAACGGATCGGGCACCATCATGGCTTATTGATCCAGTACCCGTAAAGCAGGATCACACATACGCATTTAGTTTTTCGTATCGAAGTAACGTACCCGTTCGGATTACAACTGAGAGTATAAAAGGCAATCTATCTGAGTATCACGATGTGGTAACGCTAAAACCTACCGGCACATGGCAAAGTTTTACTGCGCACTTTCATAATGCGTCCGAGGCTTCCGCGTTTCGAGTGCTGCTAGTTGGTGCGCAAAAAGGCTATGTCGATAGTCGAAACTTTATCATTCGCGAAATTCCAGACGCGCAGTTAACCCAAGGTATAGTTACGGTAGCGTTTGATGATGGCTGGCAAAGTGTATGGAAGGATGCTCTACCAGTGCTAAAGAAATATAACATTCGCACCACGCAATATATTATTAGTGAAGTCGCCGATAAAGGCATGCAAGAATATATGGACAAGGGCGCCATCAAGGAGCTAAAACGCTTCGGTCATGAGGTTGGTTCGCATAGCTTGACGCACTGTAATCAAACGACTTTAAAAGAGGCGGAGATAAAAGATAATGCCACGCGAAGCAAGGAGTTGCTTGAAAAGGATGGTCTGGGGCCGATCAAAAGTTTCGCCTACCCACTTGGCCAATATAACGAGATGACTCAGGAAATTTACGGCCGTGAGTATCCTCTGATTCGAACATCCGACTTTGGCTATAATGATAGGTACTTTGACGAATCTAATATCCAGTCGATCGGCATTCTGTCGTCGACGAGCGACAAAGAATTTCAATCATGGCTGGATCATGCCAGGTCACGCCGCTTGTGGGTTGTGCTCGTCTATCACCGCATCAATGAATCGGGTGACTATAGTGTGACGAGTGACCAGCTCGGGCGTCAGATGAAGATGATTGCCGAGAGCGGTCTGCAAGTGATGCCTCTTAGCGAGGCGGCCGACTTGATCCGTTAGTTACAAAGAATCGTAAAGAGAGAAGTTAATTTCTTTACTGCGAAGTTGATGAACGAACCACATAAAGACATCCGTATCATCACCTTTGCCAATTGTATCTTTGTGCCAATACGACCAATCGGTGTGTTCGCGCATGAGGGATTTGTCTTCGGCAAATAAGTTAATAGAGAGGTTCGTCGAGGTGGGGCGAAGAAGAGCAACTTGATCGAGCACTCCTGCGAGGATCTCGCGTCGCTCATTCGCGCTCATTCTCACCTCGCTTTGGGGATCGTCTGTGTAAATTCGACTAAACGTCCCGGTATTGACCCAAATATCTTTTACGCCTAGTTCTTTGGCTGCATCGCTGGCGATCTTGGCAGGAAGGAAGTCACGTCCATTGGTGAGCTTGTACTGTTGGGGCGCGTCAGCTTCGGAGATGGAGGGAAAACCCTGATACCCAAAACGATCCACCAATCCCGGAGGAAGATTAACAATATAGGGACCCAGGCTCTTTAGCACACCGTGCTCCCACGCGACATCATGATTTGGATAAGTGCGACTATTAAGAAGAATACTGATTTTGCTATCAGGAAAAACGTTCTTTTGAAACATCCCTACTTTTTTAACATTCTCGCTAAAATCATGCGGATCCGTCGTATTCCAAATGGGAGTATTTGCCTCTGGGAAAAGCACCCACGTTCCCATTTGCTGGTCGGTTATACCTTTTTGCTTCAGTGTTGCAAAGAACAATTGGATCGATTCGTCATAAATACCATGATGGATATCAGTAAGGCGAATTGACGGGGTGATTGTGGGTTCAAACACAACCAGTGGTGTTATATTATGGGCTGCAAACTCCTGCAGGATTGTTGCGGTGTGTGAAGCAGAATCAATTGCCTCGGCTGGGGTGCGGGGCATGCCTGCAAAGGTCATCAATTCATCGACGATCGACCCCTGGCAAACCTGTTCGTATTCTGCCAGCTTGCGAAGGGTTGGATTAGCACTTGCCGTTAAGGATGAATCCGCTTTTCGCTGGTTGCGACAAGTATGCGGAGCCGACCCATTGCCACTGGACGGAGGGCTAATGCTTGGATAAAAGTACACGAAAAGCAAGGATGAAGCGGCGATAGAAGCAGACAATAGGATTGCCTTTTTCATATTCTTCTCTTTCACTTTATTTTTGCTATTTGGTTTGCTTCAGTATGCCTGAATAGAGTATAAAAAAGGCATTATAGAATCGCTGTGAGGCTAATCACACGCGTATGTTTTCACGAGGTGCTACACTGACTACTATGGAGGCTCACGCAAAAGAGAAGGTTGACAAGTTCTTTCGACAATACAGCCTACAAACATTCAAAAAAGGGCAGGTTCTCCTGCTTAGTAATGAAACTCCAACGCATATTTATTACATCGAGGTGGGCCGCGTAAAACAGTACGAAATAACGTACAAGGGCAATGAGATTATTGTTAATACATTTCGTCCGGGCTCGTATTTTATGATGTTAACTGTGCTCACTGGCTTACCAAATCTTTATTATTTTTCGGCCGAAACTGATGTGAAATTACGCTGCGCACCAATCAAGGATGTGGCGGATTTTGTGAACAATAACCCCGATATTATGAAGGATCTATTGTCGCGTATTTATCGTGTTATGGAAGGACTCTTGCGCCGCATGACTCATTTGATGAGCGGTAGTGCGAGAGGACGTGTCATTTACGAAATTCTTTTGGATGTAAGAGGTTCTGGCGAAGGCGAGCAGCCCGGCAGACTATCGATTACTGAGGCGGAACTAGCGTCCCGTGCCGGACTGTCGCGAGAAACGGTGAGTCGAGAGATATCTACTCTCAAGCGTAAAGGACTCCTCGCGTCCTCGTCACGGGTAAAGGTAGTTGACTTGCCTAAGCTGGAAAAAGCACTCGAAGATTCATTCTAGCGATCACCAGATGCTATGATGGATCTATGACGAAGCCAGCAAACAGTGATGTGCTTGCAAAGCGTTCTTTGCAGGTACAACGTGGAGCGGCCAGGGCGGCCGTGCTTGGGGTGAATGACGGACTTGTCAGTATTCTTTGTATTGTTTTGGCGGTTGCTGGTGCCGGAGCTGAGCCGCGGAGTGTACTCCTGGCAGGTTTTGCCGGACTTATTGCGGGTGCGGTCAGTATGGCTGCGGGCGAATGGATTTCTGTTCGGGCGCAGGTTGAATTATTCAGTGGCATTCTCGGTGACATTAGTAATTTGATACATCATGACAGGCCACTTTTAGTTAGCCAGCTTGCCGATAGTTTGGTTAAGAACGGCCACGAGGATGAGACGGCAGAGCGCGCGGCCAGGGAGATCGCAAGCGATGATCGGCATTTAAAAGATGTATATGCGCGCCAGGTTATGGGATTCAATCCGGAAGAGCTCGGTTCACCTTGGATTGCTGCGTTGTCGTCGCTGATTTTATTCACCGTTGGAGCCCTCGCGCCCCTTGCGCCTTGGCTTTTTACGAACCGGCCGGTGGCAATTTGGTTGTCGATAATTCTGACTGGCGTGGGTGGATTGATCGTAGGTGGATATATCAGCAAATCTAGTGGTAAGAGCATCCTGCATGGTGCATTTAGACAGCTTTTGATCGTTGCATTGGCGTCCGTTGTGACATACGGCATTGGCTATATATTTGGCGTAAGCGTCGCGTGATATAATCAGGGCAAATGAGAAAACTCAACGTTCGCAAAGTCTTTCGTCGCACACATGACCCCATTTGGCAATTGCAGCTAGGCGTGGCATTTATCATGGTGTTGCAGTTTTTGACGGACAATTCATTTCTGCCATACAACAAGTTCATCATCATCGCATTTGAAGCGATCTTGATGGCAGCGCTGGTTATCGTGACAAGTGATGGCTACCATCGTGTGTCGCGGTCCCGACGGCTTCTTGCGCTCATTTTGATTGGTATCGTTGCAGCGATAAACATCTTTTCACTGATTCTATTAGTACGAGCCCTTATGTTTGACCATGTCGTTGAAATTGATGGTGTACAACTGCTACAGAGTGGATTCACTATTTATGTGACGAATATTTTTATGTTCGCATTGCTTTATTGGGAGATGGACGGCGGCGGCCCAGATCATCGTGTTGCGAATAATAAGGCAAGGGACTTCCTGTTTCCCCAGATGGTACATAAAGGCATAGCTAATGATAAGTGGCTTCCGGGCTTTAGCGACTATCTTTACTTGTCTTCAACGAACGTGACTAATTTTGCCTCCGCTGATACGCTACCCATCTCGCATCGCGCTAAATTCTTCATGATGATACAGGCGCTTGTATCTGTTGTGACGGTTGTTTTGGTGGCCGCCCGAGCAATCGGCGTGCTTCAATAAGTTGTTGCAAAAATTACATTCTTTTCACATATTTTCACGGTATATAGTGTAGGCATAAGCGAGTAAAACCACGCTTGTAAGGGGGACACAAACGATGCGGATTTCAACAAAAACATTGGCATCACTTATGCTAGTGACGGCAGTTGCAGCTGCACTACCGGGAATTAGCAGCAAAGTACCGGGAGTAAAACGTCGGGGGGAATCCCAGTACGATAGGTTGCTGCAACGCCATGATCGAAAAGGGGAAATTCGAGCAGAGATCTTAGGATTAGATCCCCTGTCATTTCGAGATATGCAAAAGAAATTTACATTTGACGAGATTATTAAAAAGTATGGGTTTTCGAATGCTCGTGCATTTCGGCTGGCGCTTTTAGGCAAGCTGCGAAACGAGCTTCGTCAGAGGGGTTGGACAAATCGAAAGATCGATCACTATATGGTTTCGCGGCGGGATAGGATTGGTTAGACAACCAACCGTCTAGGAGCGTATACTTACAAGATATGACAGCCCAAACTCTTATTGAAATCCTGGCGGATGGTGCGGTTATTCCTATTATTCTCATCGCTGGGTACATGCTTCTTTTTAAGGTGCCGAGCAAAGACCGATTTGCAGCTTATAGTAGGATATTGATGGCAGGTTTGACGGCATACCTCATTGCTAAATTAATCGGAAGTATTTACCAGCCGGCCCTCGAACGCCCTTTTGAAATCCTTGGGGTGGCACCGGGTGCCTCGTATTTAAATAACCCTGGATTTCCTTCTGATCACGCTTTGTTTACGACATTTCTCACTTTAGCAGTCTGGTTCGAGACGCGAAATAAACGCGTCGCGGCTGTCCTTGCCACTCTCACGCTACTTGTATGCGGGGGGAGGGTGCTTGCGCTTGTGCATACGCCGTTGGACGTGATGGGCGGTCTAGTGATTGCGACGATTGGTGCGCTCTGGTATCTGCAACCAGCGAAGAAGCAGCGTAGCGCCAGAGTGAAAAAAGTTGTATAATCGTCCTACGACTATTGGAGGGGCTATGGCTGAGAATAAACAAGGGGACCAGACTACATTAATACCCATGACGCTACAACAGCTCCTTCGCGTGCTGGCGACTGGGGCGATGGTAGGCTTGGTAACATGGATGCTGACGTCCCTCCTTGATATATATGTATTTAAGAATATCGTTTGTCGTGGAACGGAATCAATGCAATGTGCAGCGTCGCTACAGTATGCAAATATCTCGGCCAGTATTTTAGGCGGTGGAATCGGTTTATTTCTTCTTGCCAGGTTTCAGATTTTTCGTGCCCTTCTAGTCGTGATTGCGGCAACTGCTAGTCTATGGGGAATAGTGGGGATGCTGGATTTGGCCGGATGGCAGATAGCGCTGCCGGCTTCGATCCTATTATTCATGATGGCTTACGGATTGTTTGCGTGGATTGCTAGGTTGCGATCCTTCGTCCTTGCTCTCGTCACTATCATCGTTCTTGCGGCAGTAGTACGCTTCGTGCTTAACCTCTAGTGGTATACTAAAAGCATGGAACAGGGCATTCTTATCATTGTACTTATTGTTGTTATCGTTGGGTTTGGGGCGGTCATTTTTATTCTGAATCAACGCCTTCGTGAGCTAAAAAATGCAGGCGCTGTCGAGCTGATGAAGGCAGATGTGACAGAGTTATCCCGCACGATCGCGCTGCTACAGGAAAGTATGGGCGACAAGCTAGAGCGAAGCAGTACGGTGGTGCAAAATTCGGTCCAAAAACAACTCAGTGAGAGTGCGAAACTAATTACTGATGTGACGCAGCGTCTGGCGAAATTGGATGAAACAAATCGCCGGGTGGTTGATGTGGCCGATGAGCTAAAGACACTGCAAAATGTGTTGCAGAATCCCAAACAACGCGGAGTATTTGGGGAGTTCTATCTGCAATCCGTGTTAGAAAATGTGCTGCCACCTGGGCAGTTTGCGATGCAGTATAAATTTGCTGATGGTGAGATAGTGGATGCGGTGATTTTTTTGGAAAAAGGCCAAGTCCTGCCGATTGATAGTAAGTTTAGTTTGGAAAACTATAATCGCATGATTAACGCCGTCGATAAAGTTGAGCGTGATCGGTGGCTATTGAAGGTGAAAGCGGACCTAAAGGGGCGAATCGACGAGACGAGTAAGTATATTCGGCCTAGCGAAAAGACGATGGATTTTGCTTTTATGTTTATCCCCAGCGAATCGCTCTATTATGATCTATTGATTAATAACGTCGGAACGGGTGGTAGTTCACGTGATCTTATTGAATATGCTTTTCGCGAAAAACGAGTCATTATCGTCAGTCCGACCAGCTTTATGGCTTATTTACAGACCGTGCTCCAGGGGCTTCGTAGCCTTCAGATCGAGGATCAGGCAAAGGATATCCAAGTGCGGGTGGGCAAGCTTGGGCAGCATATTGCCAAGTTCGAGGAATACATGCAAAAGCTAGGTGGCGCGCTGGGTGTAACGGTTAATCATTACAATGCGGCACATAAGGAGCTGGCTAAAGTTGATAAGGACGTCGTGAAGATCGCGAATAGTGACCCGAGTGTCGAACCACTGCTTCTTGATCGTCCACAAAAGGACGAGGGCTAGGAACTGATGCCTTTCGGGTGCGAGGCCCGGAAGGCATGCAATCAATCAGTGCGACCGTGCACACTTGTTCGCCTTGCCGGTTGCGATCTGTTGCGCGGTCGCTTGGCTTGTGGCATGACTCCCGTCGTACGGTGTGCCACAAACCCGGCAGTTCGCGGTTGCCGTTTTAGGCGCGCCCCTGATGTACTCGATCGGATCTTCGGAAAAATCGTCGTTCTCGTCGAAGTCAAATTCGTCGCCCACGTTGTGTCACCCTCAGCTCAACGATTAACTGCATCAAAATCATATCAAACAATCGTGAACTAGAATACTAGCCCTGGCAAGCAGGGCTAGTATTTGGAGATCGATCGGTTCTCTATGCTTCCTTGTTTGAACTACGCAGTAGGTCGTAAAGGATGAATCCAATAACGCCACCGAGCACAGTACCAAGTGCATAAACACCAAGCGGCCACACGCTGCTAAAGTTGATCGCTTGAAGCGAAACAGCAACAGCAGGGTTGAGGATCGCAGTTGCACCAATGTAGGTAGCTGCCTGACCCGCAATCATCAATGCTACAAAGATACCCAGACCCACGGTAAGTGCGGCGGCGGCACGTTCGCGGACTTCGCTGAGTGCACCCGCAACAGCAAATCCGAGGATGGTTGCACCAAGCATTTCAGCAAAGAAGACATACCATTCTTTACCTTCTGGAAGGGTCGCAGCCTTGAATAGCTGTGCGCCTTGGCTGTAGAGGTCGTTTGGACCTGCACTTGGAGCAGCACTCACGAATGCGTTGATAACGACGAGTGCGAGCATTGCACCGAGAACCTGAGCAGCAACATAGCCCAGAGCCTTCAGTCCACTCATGCGTCGTGTCACCCATGCGCCCAAAGTGATTGCCGGGTTAACATGCGCACCCGAAAATGCGCCAACGGCGAGTACAATACCTGCAAGTCCGAATAGAACAACAAGCGGTGCGCCTTGGCTCACCAGAATGGCAGCTGCAAGCATGAAGGTTCCAATGAACTCAGCGAGCAGTGCAACGACAAGCGGTGAACGGCTAAAGCTGAAACGGGCAGCGCTCTTATTGACAGTAGCTGCTTTGGCCACAGGCTGAGATTCCACTGCTTTTACGGTAGTAACTTTTGTTTGCTTGGCTGCGGACGACTTTTTTGCGGTCGACTTCTTTGCAGACGAAGCGGCTTTTTTGGTAGCCATGTATTTCCCCTCCTATTAGTGAAATATAGGGCTAGTATACCATATATTTCCTGATGTAAACATGAGTGCTATACTGATGTCATGGCATTATTTATTCGGCAGGACGATAATCGCTCAAAATTACAAGAGCGCCTTGCAACTGAGCTTCGTGAAAAAGCAAAGGCGCGTGCCGAAACCGATCGAGTTGATGGCGTCGACGATTCCCAGTATTTGGAAGGAACCAAGCCTACGACGAGTCTGGCCTGGATATGGATTGCGATTGTTATCACCATAACCGTAGTGGTGCTTGTCTTTATGTTTTCGGTGAACTAGCACTCGATTTTCTCCCTCATTCAGTTATACTATAAGAAGTTATGACAGATATCCAAGGGCTCCAGTCTACATTGCTAGAGCGTATCAAAACGACCGATCAGCCACGTGACGTATTGAAAGCGTCAGAAATCAAAGAACTCTACGCGGCTATTCCAGCGTTGGATCCAAGTGAACGCGGCATCTTTGGAAAGGCAGTGAATGAGCTAAAGGTTGCGCTAGAAGTGGCGATAACCCAACGAGAAGCCGAGTTGGAAAATGACGCGGTTGCTCGTCTGGATGTTACGGCGCCGATGGATATCAATGCATCTTTGCCTCGCCTCCTTCCGACCGATCAGGGTACGCGACATCCGCTTACGCGTGAACTAGAAAATGTCGTCGATATCTTTACGCGCATGGGATTTGAGGCGATCGAGTCACGCCAGATTGATGATGATTTTCATATGTTTGGCGCATTAAATTTCCCCGAAAATCATCCGGCACGCGATGGGTATGACACCTTCCGAACAGAAGAAGGATTCATTCCGCCGGCACATACCAGTACAATGCAAAATCGCATTCTTAAAGACGGCAGGGCCAAGCTTGAAGCTGGTGGCCAGATTGCTGCTGTGAGCTACGGCCGTGTTTTTAGAAATGAAGACGTTGATGCGACGCACGAACATACATTCTATCAATGCGAAGGCGTATTCGTGAGCGATGATGCGACGCTCGGGCAGATGCTTGGGACACTTCGCAGCTTTTTTGAAACCTACTATGGGCAAGCGTTAAAGATTAAAACACAGCCAGGATATTTTCCATTTGTCGAGCCGGGTCTGGAGTTTGCTATCGAAAAACCGGCGACACTCGGGGGCAAACCTGGCGAATGGCTGGAGATGCTGGGCTGCGGAATGATTCATCCAAATGTGCTCCGTGCTGCTGATATTGACCCAGAAAAGTATCGTGGATTTGCCTGGGGCGGTGGTATTGAGCGTTTGGTAATGCTAAAGTACGGCATCGAAGATCTCCGTCATTTTGAATCCGGAAAATTACAATTCCTGAGGAAATTTGCATGAAACCAGCAGAAATAGAGTCTGTTATTCGAGAGTACATCGATCAGGTTATTCACTTTTCATTGGCAACGGTAAAAGATAATAAGCCCTGGGTGTGTGAGCTGCATTTTTCGTATGACGATGATCTTAATTTTTATTTTGTTTCAAGTAAAAACACGCGGCACGCGGACGAATTGATCGAAAACCCATACGTCGCCGGCAATATCGTGACGCAGCATTTTAGAAACCAAAAGGTTCGTTGTGTTGATTTTGAAGGCGGGGCGGAAATGCTTGAGGGCGATGCTGCCGAGAAAGCTTATGAAGCTTATACGAAGCGCTACGGTAGTTCGGAAGGACTTTTAAACGAGATTCGTAAAGATGGCGATACGCGCTTCTTTAAAATTGCCGTGACGGATTTCTATTTGTTTGATAGTTATGGGGATGGCAGAGGCAAGCACCATTTACCTTGGAAAAATGTGGAGAAGCAGCGATGATTATTTCAGTAAAATGGTTACAAGATTACGTTGATATTGATTTGCCCGTTGATGAGCTTGCAACACTCATCGGGGCACGACTCGTCGAGATTGAAGAGGTGATTGACTACGGGGCAAAGCATAAAGATGTCATTGTTGCTAAAGTTGTTGCTTGTCAGCCACTCGAAGGTTCAGATCATTTGAATGTTACAAAGCTTGATGATGGGGGTAAGGTTGAGGGCATTGAACGTGACGAAAATGGGCATGTGCAGGTTGTCTGTGGTGCGCCAAATATTCGCGAGGGGCTTTTTGTCGCCTGGCTGCCTCCAAAATCAACCGTTCCCGAAACTTTCGGAACGGACGCACCCTTTGTGCTTGATGCTCGTCAGCTCCGCGGAGTAATGAGTAATGGTATGATTGCAAGCGCGAAGGAACTCGCACTTTATGATGATCATGAAGGCATTCTCGAAATTAATCTGCCTACGGAGCCGGGAGTGACGCTCATTGAATTACTGCATCTTGATGACACGCTGCTCGATATTGAAAACAAATCATTGACACATCGACCGGATACGTTTGGGGTGATTGGGTTCGCTCGTGAAGTTGCTGGAATCCAGGGCAAACAATTCGTCACCCCCGACTGGTTGAAAATAGCAGACACACAATTAGAGGCTGTAGTGGATAATATTCCAAAACCACAAGTCACCATTGATGATCCTGAACTCTCTGATCGCTACCAAGGCCTCGTTATTGGGAATGTTAATGGTGTGGTAAAGGCACCCTTAACTCTGCAGACCTATCTAGCTCGTGTGGGGATGCGCCCAATTAGTGCCATTGTCGATACGACGAACTTTTTGATGCTGGAAACTGGCCAGCCCCTCCACGCATTCGATTACGATAAATTAGCTGCAGTAAATGACGGCCAAATCGACATTCATGTTCGCGGGGGGCGCGAGAACGAAACGCTCGAACTGCTCGACGGTCGAACGATTGAGCTTTCGCCCGAGGATATCGTGATTGCTAATGGCGAGACGGCAGTTGCTCTGGCTGGAGCAATGGGAGGCGTAGCGACAGAGGTGGATGAACATACTAAAACGATTTTCCTTGAAAGTGCAACGTTCAACCTCTACAACCTTCGTGCGACTCAGATGCGACACGGTATTTTCAGCGAGGCAATTACGCGTTTTACGAAAGGTCAGCCGGCGGAGCTTACGACGCCGGTGTTGAAGATGGCAGCAAAATCACTAGAAGGTTTTATGGATTCGCATATCGCCAGTGAGATTGTCGAGGCGTATCCGGGCAAGAAAGATCCAATCACCGTTGAGGTATCCGCCGAAAAAGTGAATGCCGTACTAGGCACGAATCTGAGCGCAGATGAGATTGCGACGATACTTCGTAACGTTGAGTTTGAAGTCAAGGTTGCTGATACTATTCGTATCACGGTCCCATATTGGCGCAACGACATTCATATTCCTGAGGATATTATCGAGGAAATTGGACGCCTTAATGGATTCGATTCCATTAACCCGACACTGCCAGAGCGTGACTTTACAGCCACTCGGCCGAATCGGTTTGACGAGACCCGTTCGACAATTCGAAACACCTTGACGCGAGCTGGCGCGAACGAGGTACTGACATATAGTTTTGTACACGGCGACATTATGAACAAAGCAATGCAGCGGACGGAGAATTCATACCGTATCACCAACTCGATTAGTCCAAGCCTGCAATACTACCGCCAATCTTTAACACCCAGTCTGCTAAACCTTGTTCATTCGAATATCAAAGCAGGGTATGATAAGTTTGCGCTTTTTGAGCTGAACAAAGTCCATCCCAAAACCCATGGAATGACGGATGAAAATGTTCCGAATGAAGTGGATATGTTAGCGCTGATTGTCGCAGACAAGCAGAAGTCTGAGAGCGCACCATACTACGAAGCACGGCGAGTGCTTGACTACCTGGCACATTCTCTGGGCCTGGAGCTCATTTATGCACCTCTAGATGCTGAATCCGGCGATCCGACTATGATGCCATTTGAATATCGACGTGCGGCGCTTGTAACTGATGGTAAAACGGATACATTCCTCGGTATCGTTGGCGAATATAAAAAGTCAGTTGCGCGTAGTTTTAAACTGCCTGAATATGCAGCTGGTTTTGAAGTGAGTACGGCCGCGCTGGACGAGGCAGCCTCGAAACTGGCCGCAAACTATACGCCGATTAGTCGATACCCCGGGACGGAGCGGGATATCTGCTTCCAGGTAAAAGAGGATGTTGAGTATCGGTCTGTTATTACGGCCGTAAAGGTGGCCCTCGAAGCAACTTCGTTGGAAGTAGCAGTAGTACCAGTTGATATATATCAGGGTGATTCGTCGCCGACAAAAAACATTACCGTGCGTATCAGCATGACTTCACACCAGAAAACATTGACGAGTGACGAGATCGCGGAGACGGTGAATTCGATCACTATGAGCGTTACTGATCAGACCAGCGCCACCGTTATCTAGTATCGTTGTCGCGTGTATTCGTGGGTGGTATAGTAGGGGCAGTATGCCAAAGGGGAGAGGGCGCGAATGAATAGGAAAATAAAAATACTCCTTTTAGCGGTGGTCGCCATTACTGTTGTCGTCGCTGCTGTGATCTTTTTCGCCAACACAAATATTGCTGTACTTAATCCAAAAGGCGAAGTGGCCGAAAAGCAGCGAGACATCCTGATCTTTTCTCTCCTTTTAATTTCAATTGTTGTCATCCCAGTTTTCGCGTTGTTAGGTATTTTTGCATGGCGGTATCGAGAAGGGAATAAGGGTGCAAGATACCAGCCAAATTGGGATGATAATAAAACCTTGGAATTTATTTGGTGGGGGATTCCGTTTGTTATTATCTTGATCCTAGCCGTAGTGACGTGGCGCACGAGTCACGAGCTCGATCCATACAAAAATCTTATTTCAACGACGAAGCCGGTGAATATCCAGGTTGTCGCTTTGCAGTGGAAGTGGCTTTTTATCTATCCCGAATATAATGTTGCGACCGTTAATCGCCTGCATATTCCCGAGGATACACCGATCAACTTTACCATTACCGCTGATGCGCCCATGAATGCTTTTTGGATTCCCAGTCTGGGATCGCAGGTGTACGCGATGAGCGGTATGTCAAGCAAGCTATCATTAAACGCAACTGAGCCTGGTGATTACAAGGGTTCTTCATCAAATATCAGTGGCGAACATTTTGCAGATATGGCATTTATCGCTAGGGCGAGTACGAAGGATGATTTTACAAAGTGGATCAAGGATGTAGAAGCCTCGCCAGTCATACTCGACCAGTCTACATATGATGATCTGGCCAAACCAGGCACGATCAAAAATCCAAAGTACTATCAATTAGGCAAGACTGATCTTTATGAAAGTATCGTGATGAAGTATATGATGCCGCCCGTGAAAGAGCAAAAACCAAAGGAAGATGATATGCACATGATGCATGATATGGAGGGGATGTAATGGATTGGTTGCTGGGAAGATTTACACTTGATGCACTGCCGAAAGAGCCGGTGACTCAGGGCGGTGCATTGTCGATGGTGCTGATTGGACTAGTCGCGGTGGCGGCGTTATTTTACTTCAAGCGATGGACATGGCTATGGAAGAATTGGCTCACCACGCTAGATGCAAAAAAAATTGGTATCATGTACATCATCGTGGCTATACTGATGTTGCTTCGGGGTGTGGCAGATGCACTGATGATCCGCGCGCAGCAGGCACTTGCAAGTGGTGATGCGGCGGGCGTACTGAGTTCGGACACCTTCCAGCAAGTCTTTTCATCGCACGGTACGATCATGATCTTCTTTGTTGCGATGGGACTGATGTTCGGATTGATCAACCTGGTATTGCCCTTGATGTTAGGGACACGAGATGTGGCATTTCCATTTCTGAATTCAGTGAGTTTCTGGTTGTTTGCGGTTGGAATGATACTTGTCAACATATCAATTATGGCGGGAGGATTCTCTACCGGGGGTTGGCTGGGATATCCGCCACTAACGGGACTAGAATATAGCCCAGGACCAGGAGTGGATTATTGGATATGGTCGCTGCAAATTGCTGGCGTGGGAAGCCTTTTGTCGGGAATTAACTTCTTGGTGACGATACTGAAAAAACGTGCGCCAGGGATGACTCTTATGAAGATGCCGATCTTTGCCTGGAGCGTACTTGTAACAACCCTCCTGATTATCTTTGCTTTCCCAATTCTGACGGCGACACTTGGTATGCTGTCACTAGACCGATTGATGGGCATGCATTTCTTTACGTCTGATTTTGGCGGGAATCCAATGATGTATATCAACCTGATTTGGGCGTGGGGACATCCCGAGGTGTACATTTTGATCTTGCCAGCATTCGGCATCTTTTCGGAAGTTGTTGCGACATTTTCTAGAAAACGATTATTTGGGTATAAGACGATGGTCGGCGCGTTGTTCGCAATTACTTTTCTGTCGTTCATTGTGTGGCTGCATCACTTCTTTACGATGGGTGCGGGCGCAAATGTGAACGCATTCTTTGGTATTACGACGATGATTATAGCGGTGCCGACAGGCGTAAAAATATTCAACTGGCTATTTACAATGTACCGGGGCAAGATTCGATTCGCGACGCCGATGCGATGGTTTATGTGTTTTGTCGTGACATTTACGATCGGCGGTGTGTCAGGCGTGTTAATGGCAGTGCCCGCATTGGATTTTCAGGTGCATAACAGCTTGTTCTTGGTGGCGCATTTCCATAACGTTATTATTGGTGGTGTGTTGTTCGGATTTTTTGCTGGCCTTACGTATTGGTTTCCAAAGATCTTCGGTTTTACATTAAACGAACGATTGGGCAAGTACGCTTCGTATTGTTGGCTTATTGGATTCATGCTGGCGTTCTTGCCACTTTATGTTCTTGGCTTAATGGGGGCTACACGACGACTTGATCATTACGATGGCGAAGGCTGGCAGGCGCTGTTTATGGTGGCGGGTGTTGGGGTGATGGTCATCGCACTTGGTATCGGGCTGCAACTTTTGCAGCTGGCGGTCAGCATATGGCAACGCAAGAAAAATCTGGATACGACGGGCGATCCATGGAATGGCCGAACGCTTGAATGGTCAGTTCCTTCGCCGGCGCCATTTTATAACTTTGCAATTTCTCCTGTGGTGGATAGCCGGGACGCATTTTGGGAAGAAAAACAGCGATCGGGACGTACGAAAAAGAGGCAAGTGTATCAGGATGTTCATTTGCCAAAAAATAGTGGCCTGGGACTGGTGATTGCCGGGTTTAGTTTCTTGATTGGATTTGGATTGATCTGGCATATGTGGTGGCTTGCCGCCTTGGGTCTGGTTGGGGTGATTGTGACGATTATCGTTCGATGTTCAAATGACGAGATTGAATACACATTGACGGCTGCAGAAATAAAAAAGCTAGACATGGCCAATAGGAAAAAGGAGCGATACGCATGAGCGTTACGACTGAACAGGCGGAGTTGAGTGAGCGAAGAGCAACAAAAACACTAGGCTTTTGGATCTACCTCATGACGGACTGTATTTTGTTTGCTAGTTTGTTTGCGACCTATGTTGTTTTACGAGGGAGCACTTACGGAGGACCTGGTGAGCGCGAACTTTTCGATATGCCGTTTGTCCTTGCGGAAACGCTTATTCTGTTAACGAGTAGTTTTACGTGTGGACTGGCTATTTTGGCGGTACGCGCTGGTCGCAAGACATACGCCTTGGTAGGATTGGCCATAACATTCCTACTTGGAGCGGCTTTCTTGAGTCTAGAACTAATCGAATTTACGCAACTAGTGAGCGAAGGGAATAGCTGGCAAGCAAGCGCCTTCCTTTCAGCATTCTTTACGCTTGTTGGAACACACGGTCTGCATATTGCTGTCGGACTTTTATGGATTCTTGTAATGATGTGGCAACTATTAAATCGAGGCTTGACGGCAGGAGCGTTGCGCCGTCTAGGCATGTTCGGATTATTTTGGCATTTCCTGGATATTATCTGGATCTTTATTTTCACGATCGTTTATTTGATGGGAGTAATCTAATATGGGCGAAACACGGACGGATATGCGACGATATGTTATCGGGTTTGTGTCGGCGGTGATTCTGACTTTAACGGCGTATGTGCTCGTTGTGAGCGGGGTGTTAAATGGTGGGTGGTTAATCGCCGCGATTATTGGTTTGGCGGCTGTGCAACTAGCTGTGCAGCTGGTGTGTTTCTTGCATTTTGGAAGCACGAGGGATGGTGATTCCCGGTGGCATCAAGCAGCGTTTTATGTCATGATGATTATCCTTATAATTATCGTCGGCGGATCATTGTGGATTATGGCAAATCTGAACTACAATATGATGTCATCGCACGAAATGGAAGAATACATGTTAAAAGAAAGCAGCAAGGGTTTTTAGGGTGAAAGGAATCCAAAAATACTATTGGCTAACCAAACCAGGGATTGTTTTTAGTAACGTTATTGCTGCTATTGCGGGTTTTTTCCTAGCCAGCGGTCGTGCATATGAATTGAATCTCGGGATTTTTTTGGCACTGGTTGTCGGCACTGCGCTAGTGATCGCATCGGCATGTGTCTTCAATAATTATCTTGATCGCGGTATTGACAGCAAAATGAAGCGGACGAGTTGGCGTGCGACGGCATCGGGCAATATCTCTACATGGGCAGTGTTTGCCTTCCTCGGCGTTCTTGGCGTTATCGGGTTTACCCTTCTTGTTATATTTACAAATATGCTGACGGTTTTGCTTGTAGCCGTGGCGTATTTCTCTTATGTTGTGCTGTATGGAATTGCCAAACGCAAGACGATTCATGGCACCTTGGTGGGTACTATTCCGGGAGGTATTCCGCCAGTGGCGGGATATGTTGCGGTGACTAGTTCGTTCGACAGTGCTGCGCTACTTCTTTTCTTGATAATGCTTTGTTGGCAGATGGCACATTTTTATGCGATTGGCATGAGACGTCGTGATGAATATGCGGCAGCTAATCTTCCTGTTATGCCAGTTGTGAAGGGGATGTACGCCACAAAGATACAAATTCTATGCTATGTTTCAGGGTTTATTGTTGTGAATATCCTTCTCGTCCTATTGGGGTATGTCGGGTACGTCTATCTCGCTGTTATGACGACGCTTGGAATTGTCTGGTTGGTAAAGGGTGTAAGAGGACTTAGGAAAGGCGATGACCAAAAATGGGCCAAGCGCATGTTTCTTTTTTCGCTGGTTGTCCTTTTAGCATTTTGTGCCATGCTCTCCGTTGGCACACTGTTACCATGAGTGGTATACTTTTCCTATGATTGTTTTATTTCATGTGACGGTGGCGCTTCTGAGCTTATTTTTGACAAGTCTGGCATATCTTCGTCCATCAACTATCAAGCTAAAAATTGCCTACAGTCTGGTCGGATTGACATTTGCGAGCGGGGTGTATCTGGTATGGAGCGCCCCTGCGCACATGATTGAGGCGTGTATGGCGGGGCTATTTTATACCGGATTAGTTACGGTTGGTATCATCGCGGCGCGGGCAAAATTGGCTTTGGTGCAGAATCATTCATAAAATCCAGAGGAAAAATAAATGAATATAGTTGTTGTAGGCGGAGGGTTCGCCGGAGTAAAAGCGGCGCTAGAGCTGTCGAAAGATCGTCAAAATACTATCGCGCTTATTTCTGACAAATTAGATTTTCAATATTATCCAGCACTGTATGGTGCTGCGACTGGCCATAATCACTTAGAGTCATGGGTGCCACTCCGTCAGATTTTTAGTGGCAAAAAGAACGTGACGCTTATTCAAGACAAAATAGTCTCCATCCATCCAGAAAAGAAGGAAGTGAAGGGCGAGTCGGATGCCGCATATCCGTATGAGAAGTGCCTTCTGGCCCTCGGCGCGGTGACGACATACTTTGGCATCAAGGGTTTGGACACCTATTCATATGGGATCAAATCGGCCGAAGAAATCGAGCGATTAAAGCAACATCTTTATGAGAGAATCGTCCAGAGAAAAGAAGAAAATAAGCGCTATGTTGTCATTGGCGCTGGACCCACGGGTGTTGAGCTGGCGGCGGCGCTGGGGTCGTATATCACTCGAATTCACGAGCATTACAACATCGACAGTACGGGAATTCAGGTCGATCTTTTAGAGGCTGCTCCTCGTGTACTTCCAAAGATGAGTGAGAGGGCGAGTCGACTTGCTATGACGCGCCTGCAAAAGTTAGGGGTGAATGTTCAGGTGGGTCAGGCTGTTGAGCAGGCGACGGCGGACAGTATCATGGTGGGCGGCAAGCCTATCACAAGTCACACGGTTATTTGGACGTCTGGCGTAATGAACCATCCATTTTTTAAAGAGAATGCGCAGTACTTTACTCTTGCTAAAAATGGTCGTGTTCAGGTTGATGAGTTTATGCAAGCGGCGGATGATGTGTATGTTCTGGGGGATAATGCTGATACACCATATACCGGACTCGCTCAGACTGCGCTACACGATGCGTTATTTGTGTCAGGAAATATTCTGCGTGAGATGCGGGGTAGCACACCAAAAACGTATAAGGCAGTGAGGCCGCCCGTCGTTGTGCCAATTGGCGAAAATTGGGCGATCTTTGAGTGGCACTGGTTATGTATTGGAGGCTGGATTGCTTCGCTTCTTCGTCGTGCCGCTGATTTTGTCGGGTACTCAGATATGCTGCCGATTGGGCAAGCGCTAGGAGTTTGGCGGGCCTCCCTCGTGAATAATGATGACAATGTGATGCCACAGGCGCCCAAAAAGTAAGCTACCCACCCCTCTTCTTATTTGCTATACTATGTACTAGTCAACAAGAGAGGGAACAGGAAAATATGGCGACTCAGAGGCGGCAGCGCATTGGTATTTGGGTGATTGCAATTGTTATGACAATTGGTACGGTTGGATCATTTGCGGTGATGATTTTGGCAAATCAGAACAGTACGGTTGACCAGGCAAGACTGACCAAATTGACAGACGAGTATCAAAAACTCAACAAAGAATACCAGGCGAAGGTGGATGCACAGTCAGTTGAGCTCTCGAGCAAATACTTTGCAGAGTTTAGCCAGTATAGCAGTCGACCTGGCACTTTTGACAGGGACGGTATTAAAGAACTAAAAACCGAAGACCTAAAAACAGGTGACGGGGAGGCGCTTGGTAAGGATGCGACCTTTACCGCCTACTATATCGGCTGGAAACCTGATGGAAAGGTATTCGATTCTTCGATTGATGGCAGTAAGCTAAAAGCGCCAATTACCGCAACACCAGGTGGGGTGATCGCTGGTTGGACTAAGGGTGCAGAGGGTATGAAGGTTGGTGGTGTACGCGAGCTTACGATTCCATCGGATCAGGCGTATGGAGAAAAGGGGAGTGGAGATGCTATCCCACCCAACACTCCACTCAAGTTTATTATCATGGTCATTCCAAAACCTGAAGAAATTCCCGAGCCAGAGATGCCAAAGGAATTATTAAATTACTACACGACAGGAAAGTTTTAGGTTCGAATCTAGGAGAGCAATATGGAAGAAAAAATCAGAGATGTTGTGATGATTGGTGCTGGCCCCAGTGCACTTGCGGCGGCTGTGTATACTACTCGCGAGGATATTGACACGGTTCTTTACGAAAAAAGTATCATTGGTGGCCTAGCGGCTATCACTGATAAAGTTGATAACTACCCTGGCTTTCCAGAAGGTATCGAGGGATTAAAACTAGCAGAGCAATTGCAGCAACAGGCCGAGCGATTCGGTGCTCAGATTGAACTGGGTGATGTGTCCGGGATCCGTGATGACGGTGAGTTCAAGACGGTTGTTGTTGATGGCGAGGACGTCAAGGCTCGGACTGTGCTTATCGCGACGGGAAGCGACTATAAAAAGATCAATGTTCCTGGTGAGCAAGAATATTACGGGCGAGGTGTTCACTACTGTGCGACCTGTGATGGTGCTTTTTATCGTGATAAGCGACTGGTTGTTGTTGGTGGGGGTAACTCGGCTATACAGGAGGCGATTTTTCTTACTCGTTTCACGAGTCATATCGACATTCTTGTAAGAAGTGAGATCAGGGCAAGCGAGGTATTGCAACACGATCTCCAGAAGTACATCGAATCAGGCCAAATTGCCGTACACCTCAACACCGCCACAAAAGAAATTATAGCTGTCGATGGAAAAGTTAGTGCTGTTCAAGTCGTAAAAAATGGCGAAGAACAGACGATTGAAACGGACGGTGTCTTTATCTTTGTCGGACTAAAGCCAAACACCAGTTTCCTGCAAGGTAGCGGGATCGAGTTAGATGAGCAGGGACTGATAAAAACAGATGAACACCTCGCGACGAATATGCCAGGAGTCTATGCCAGTGGCGATGTGCGGAGTGGAGCAACGATGCAAATTGCAAGTGCAGTTGGTGAAGGCGCTACTGCTGCTCTTTCCATTCGTGAATACCTAGACGGCAGTAAACGAGGCGGTCTATACAACTAACGCTTGTTTTTGGATTTGTTAATTTCACCCAGAATAACATCAGGGCGATTAGTGACGATACCATCGATGCCCTTTCGCGAAAATAGCATAGCAGTGTGCGGTCGGTCGACTGTGTAGACATATGTAAAGATTCCAGCTCGCTTGGCGATTTCGATGGCGAACTCACTGGCGTATAAGCGATGAAATCCGACTGCTGTTAATTGAAGCTTGCGGTGATAAGCGATGAACAGAAAGGGATTCATGGTATGAAGTAATGAAAGGTTCGCCTCTTTACTTGTACGTCGCATAGCTATGAGCTCACTTGCATAGAACGAAGAAAAGAGAACCTTATCCCAATCTGCAGGCTTTTTGATAAAATCCTTTTCGACCAGTCTAGCTATTACTTTTCCACTCCCTCGACCCTTCGCCTCTATATTAAGAAGAACTTTGCCGAAGAATTCCTTCAGTATTTCTTCGAGTGTAAAAATTGGCTGAGTGGCAAATCGTTCGCGCAGTTCCTGGAGGGTGTGGCGACTAATGACCGTCGTATCATGATGAGTGCGAAAGGCCACGAAGTCGTGCATAAGGACGGGTATACCATCGCTGGTAAGACGTACGTCAATTTCAAGGATATCTGCCCCCGCCTTCAGGCCGGCGCGGAGGGCGTCGAGGGTATTTTCTTTTGCCAAACCAGCGGCGCCTCGGTGACTAATGACTAACATGATTTCCCTTAGTATAGCAAATTTGCTATACTGCGAGTGAGTAAATAACGGAGATATTATGGCTGATTTTAATCAAATTCTTACGCCTGGCAGTGTGGATGCGGGTACGATCAATGTTGTTATCGAGATTCCTGCTGGCAGTTCACACAAAATTGAATGGAATCGTGACCTTGCGGTAATGCAACTCGATCGTGTCGAGCCTGCTATTTTCGCCAAGCCAACCAACTATGGATTTATTCCGCAGACATTGGACGAGGATGGTGATGAGCTCGACGTGCTTCTTGTCACAGATGAGCCACTTCCAACAGGTGTCTTTTTAGAGGCAAAAATTATCGGCGTGATGAAATTTGAGGATGATGGAGAGGTTGACGACAAGATCGTTGCCGTTCCAACCGATGATCGTAATACTGGTAACCGCATTCAATCACTCCAGGATATTCCGCAGCTGGTAAAGCAGATCGAGAATCACTTTAATCATTACAAGGATCTAAAGAAACCTGGGAGCACCATTGTTCAGGAGTGGGGTGGCGTCGAAGAGGCAAAACAAGTTGTTCATGCGGCGATCGATCGTTGGAATAATCGCTAGCCTTTAATACCTAAAATAGCCCTCTCTCGGGCTATTTTTGTTTACGCATAGCTTTGGAGCGAATAATGTTAGTGGCAGCGCTAATTGATTCGATTAAATTCAGTTTCTTTAATTGAGCACGTAGCTTTGTTCGGGCATGGCTTGTTTTAACAAGGTCGAGCCATGATTTCTTAGGCAAAGAGAGTTTGCGAGTGATAACCTCAACAACATCACCATTTTGAAGCGGTTTGTCAAACGGGTGAATGTTGCCATTAACACGAAAACTGTAGGCGTGCTTACCGATGTCGCTATGCACCATATATGCAAAGTCCAGTGGGAGGGCGCCCTCGGGTAGGTTGTAGATATCGCCGTTTGGCGAGTAGACAAAAATACGATTGCCGAATAAATTGATGTCTAGTTCATCTTTACTCACCTCATCGCCCGATCCAAGGCGTGAGGCAATTTCTTGCAGCTGAGTGATCCACTGATGTTGTGAAGGCATTTTAGCAACTGATTGCTTTTTTCTAGTGTAATCCTTTGTATCTTTTTGTTCGTGATAGTGAAAACTAGCGGCCAATCCGCGTTCGGCGTATTCATGCATGCCGTAGGTGCGAATCTGAAACTCGACAATATGTTCGTTAGGCGTGATTACAGTGGTATGAAGGCTTTGGTAGCCGTTTGGTTTTGGCACGGCAATGTAATCTTTGATCCTCGAGATCATCGGTTGGTACATTGCGTGGAGGATGCCAAGGACGCGGTAGCATTGCTCCTTGTTTTTCACGATGACACGAAGCGCCATTAGGTCGTAAATATCGTCAATGTTGCCATCCACCTTCTTCAGTTTTTTATAGAGACTGTAAATACTTTTGACTCGACCATTAATCTCGAATTCGATGCCGTTTTGAGTGAGTTCTTTTTCGACATCCTGCCTGACTTTTCCAAGTTTACGCGTACTTTTCCCAAGGCGTTTTCGCACTAGATTCTTGAGTCGTTGAAATTCTTTGGGATCTAGATAGCTAAAAGCGAGCTCCTCGATTTGCATGCGAACGCGACCCATACCAAGTCGATCAGCCATTGGCCCAAAGACTTCCAGACTTTCACGGGCGATCTTTTGCTGCTTGTCTGGCGGCATGTGTCGAAGGGTGGAAAGATTATGAAGACGGTCTGCAAGTTTGATAATAATGACACGAACATCCTGGCTAACTGCAATGAGAAGCTTGGACAGATTATCCTTGGTTTGCGGAAGGTAACTGTTAAGGTCGCGCATGCCAGCGCGTGCCTGGGAAACCTTCGTTACGCCATCAACCAAAAAGGCAACGTCGCGACCAAAAAGCGATTCAACTTCCTCGAGTGTTGTCTCGGTATCTTCGACAGTGTCGTGAAGAACACCAGCGATCACCGTATCCATGTCCATACCCCAATCAATCAACGTGTCTGCAACAGCAAGAGGGTGGATAATATAATCTTCGCCACTTTTACGTTTTTGCCCTTCATGCATTTGGGTGGCAAAATCAATCGCATGCTCCAGCTCTAGAAGTTGTTCTTCGTCGTAGTGTGGTTGGGCATGGGCGAGAAGTTCGGACCTTTTCATGTAGTATTAGTATAAAACAGATATAAAATCAAAAATAGAGTGGAAAGTGGCCTGACAGTGAACGCTGATCGCGCCCACCATCAGGCCGTTGTCTTCCGCGGAGCGAGTTACTCGCCGGAATGGCTAGTGACCGATGGGGTACCCATCCATGCAGTCGGGCTCGTCGTCCTCCCAGGTCCAGTTCGTCGTTTGACGACCTTCCGGGGGCGCGGCGTCCTCCTCCTGCTGGTTCTCGGGGGCAGCTTGCACGACACTCCTGTTCGTTGTTGGCGACTCAGGAGCTACGGCCCACCTGGCCGACGGGGAAGGTCCAGCCTTTGAGGTCGTACGTGATCTTCCCCTGGGACTGTTCTCCCTCTGGCTCCTGCTGAGTGTTGTCCGTGCTTTCTTCCGGTTCGTCAGGCACGACGACTTCCTCCTTGTGGGTCGGGTTGGGACTATTGAATGCGGACGGAACCGTTCTCAGCCGCCCGCGGGTCCGAAGGTACCGCCATCCTTCGAGACAGTCCCAGTCACTTCTTCATGAGCATGGGGGTCCTGGAATGTCCAGGCCGCCGGCGGCTCTTCGGGCTTCTCGCTGTCCTGCTCGGGTTCGTCGGGCACGGTGCCCCATCTCCTCGCATGTGTCGGTTGACAGCTCTATAGAATAGGATAAGCTTGGTCATATGTCAATATGGGCATGCATTGCATCAGTAGGAAGGAGGCTCTATAATTAGCCATAAGTGATAAGAATTAGTTAGGAGTGGGATCATGGCTCAAGTAAAAGTAGCTATTAACGGATTCGGCCGGATAGGTCGTAATGCTTTTAAGATCGCATTTGAGCGTAGCGATGTCGAAATAGTTGCTATTAATGATTTGACTGACACAAAAACGCTAGCACATCTTTTAAAGCACGACTCTTCGTACGGCACCTATCAGCATGATGTGGATTTTGATGACAAAGGAATTGCTGTCAACGGCAAGCACATCACTGTATTTGCCGAAAAAGAGCCAGCTAATCTGCCGTGGCGTGATCACGAGGTTGATGTTGTCATTGAGAGTACGGGTTTCTTTACTGATCCGGCAAAAGCGCGTGCGCATATTGATCAAGCGGGGGCGAAACGTGTTATCATTAGCGCGCCGGCGAAGGGCGAAGGCTCTGACACGATTATTCTTGGGGTAAACGAAGAGAAGATTCACGAGGAAGATGCCAGCGAGGTGCTTAACAACGGGAGTTGTACGACCAACTGTATTACACCAGTGATGGCAGTGCTAGAAAAGAACTTTGGCATTGAAAAGGCCATGATGACCACGGTTCACAGTTATACTGCCGATCAACGCTTGCAGGATGCACCACATAAGGATCTTCGTCGGGCACGAGCGGCAGCGGAAAATATTGTTCCAACCAGTACGGGCGCAAGCGTGGCAGCTGCTCAGGCATTACCGTCTCTTGAAGGCGTGTTCGGTGGGCTCAGCCTTCGTGTGCCGACGCCAGTTGTCAGTCTGAGCGATTTTGTCGTCGTTACGAAACGTGATACGACGACAGATGAAGTCAACGAAGCGTTCAAAAAAGCTGCCAGCCAGCCTTTCTACCAAGGGATATTGGCGGTGACAGAAGAAGAACTCGTAAGTAGTGACTTTCGAGGGAATAGTCACAGCGCAATTGTCGACCTCCCCCTGACGGCGGTCGTTGGTGGCAATCTTGTTAAGGTGGTAGCGTGGTATGACAACGAATGGGGATACAGTAATCGCTTGGTCGAACTCGTGGCCGACACGGGAAAGTTACTCAAATAACACTCCGGGGCTTTGCAAAACAGAGTGTAAAAAGCTTATACTAAACATATGAAGATTTACGTGGGTGCCGATCATCAAGGTTTTGCTATGAAGCAACAGGTTTTTTCGTATCTAGCAAAACAAGGATACGATGTAGAGGATGTGGGTGATAAAGAGCTTGATCCAGATGATGATTTCCCAGAATTTGCGCAGATGGCCGCATTAAAAGTTATTGGTGATGAGGATAGCGATCCACGTGCAATTCTCCTCTGCGGTGGAGGTCAGGGTATGTGTATGGCAGCTAACCGTTTCCGAGGTATTCGTGCCAGTGTTATCTGGGATGCCTACGAGGCGAAAATGACACGTAATGATAATGACAGTAATGTCCTGTGTCTGCCATCCCGTGTTCTCGAAAAGGACGAACACGAGTGGAAAGACATCATTGATACATGGTTAAAAACGCCGTTTGCTGCCGCACCCAGATATAAGCGTCGCAACGCGCAGATCGACGAGATTGCCTAATGAGTGTTGTTGCACCAGCGATTCTGTCGGAGAGCCCGGATGATTATAAGGCCCAGATCGAGCGTGTTCATGGTTTTGTCGAGCGAGCTCACATCGATATTTGCGATGGAGAATTTGCACCGACATTTACAATCGGAGCGGCGCAGGTATGGTGGCCTCAGGAATGGACGGTGGATATCCACGCAATGGTAGCGCGTCCCAGCGAGCATCTAGAAACGTTGATTGCCTTAAAACCCCACATGATCATCTTTCATGCCGAAGTTCAGGAAGATGTTGTGGCACTTTTGCAGCATGTCAAGAAATTTGGCATCAACGCAGGATTGGCTCTCCTGAAGTCCACAGTTCCCAGTACCGTCGCGACCGCAATCCAGGCAGCGGATCATGTCATGATCTTTAGTGGTGATTTAGGAAAATATGGCGGCACGGCAAGTTTGATGCAGCTTGAAAAGGTGCGATTGATCAAAGCGATTAAGGCTGACGTTGAGATTGGCTGGGATGGTGGAGTGAACGTTGAAAATGCCTATAGCTTAGCTCAGGGCGGAGTGGATGTTCTCAATGTTGGCGGCACTTTGGCGCAGGCTGACGACCCCAAGGCGACGTATGATACACTGGTAAGTGAGATTAATAAACACGGAATTATCTAAATGGGTGGGCAACTGACAGTAGCGCAAGTAGAGCGTAAGGCGAACGAGGTTCGTCAAGATATTATTCGCATGCTTGTTGAGGCTGGTAGTGGCCATAGTGCAGGGCCATTGGGGTTGGCCGACCTCATGACGACGCTTTATTTCAATATTATGAAGGTCGATCCAGGGCAGCCCGAATGGTCTGAGCGTGATGTTTTCTTCCTCAGTAATGGCCACTGTGTGCCAGTGCAATATGCGGTCATGGCCGAGCGGGGCTACTTTCCAAAAGAGGAGCTGCAAACCCTTCGTAAATTTGGCAGCCGCCTCCAGGGACACCCTGAGCGAACGAAACTTCCTGGACTAGAAAACACAAGCGGCCCGCTAGGGAGCGGACTAAGTCAGGCTGCAGGGTATGCCTATAGCCTGCAGTACCTTGACAATGCCAAGCACCGTTGGGTGTACGTAATTACGGGTGATGGCGAGCATGACGAGGGCAATTTTTGGGAAGCAGCGATGTTTGCTGGCAAGTATAAGCTTTCACAACTGATTGTTTTTGTTGATCGGAATAATATTCAGATTGATGGCTCGACCGATGCGGTAATGCCGCTCGAGGATTTGCGTGGAAAATGGGAAAGTTTTGGCTGGCATGTCCAGGAAATTGATGGCCATAATGTCGATAGTATCATTGATGCCGCGAGTATGGCGCGAGCGATTAGCAATCGACCAAGTGTGATTATTGCACATACGATTCCTGGAAAAGGCGTTGATTTTATGGAATACGATTATCATTGGCACGGCTCGCCGCCGAATGATGAGCAGGCGAAGGATGCGTTAAAGAAATTGCGCACACTGGACGGCAAGATTACCTCAGGAGATTTGGCTTAATGGACTATCAATTGAACGACGCTGTGTTTAGTGACGACGTTGAAAAAGAGCCGATCCGTGCTGGATTTGGTCGCGGACTAAAGGCAGCTGGTGAAGTAAATGAATCGATTGTAGCGCTCTGTGCCGACCTGACTGATAGCACAAAAATGTCAGATTTTAAGGCGGCTTTTCCAGAACGCTTCATCGAGGTGGGCGTCGCCGAGCAAAATCTCGTGACAGTGGCTAGTGGCTTGGCGCGTGCCGGGAAGATTCCCTTCACGAGTAGTTATGCAGCATTTAGTCCGGGTCGTAACTGGGAACAAATCCGTACGACAATCGCATTGAATGATCAACCCGTCAAGATTATTGGATCACATGCGGGTGTATCAGTGGGACCTGATGGCGCGACACACCAGATGCTGGAGGATATTGCATTAATGCGTGTACTCCCGAATATGATTGTTATCGCGCCAGGTGACAGTATCGAGGCGGAAAAAGCCACTCGTGTTATTGCTGAAAATGGCAAGCCGAGCTATCTGCGGCTGGCCAGAGAAAAAACGCCAATTATTAGTACGCAGGATTCGCCCTTTGAGGTCGGCAAGGCATATATTCTCCGTGAAGGAAATGATATCAGTCTGTTGGGAACCGGAACGATGACGTATCAACTGCTGGTTGCTGCAAAGCAGCTTGAACAGGGCGGTATTCAGGCAGAGGTTGTGCATGTGCCGACGATCAAACCACTCGATGAAGAAACGATTCTCGGCAGTATCCGCAAAACCGGTCGTGTGGTGGCTGCGGAAGAGGCTCAAATTGCAGGGGGATTCGGCGGTGCTATCGCGGAGCTGCTGGGCGAAAAACTACCCACGCCACTGTATAGAATCGGAATGCGTGATCGGTTTGGGGAAAGCGGTGATCCGGATGAATTAATCCATCACTTCCGTCTAGATGGGCTATCGATGGCCGAGGACATTCAGGAATTTATTTCCAAAACACCACGATATCACCAAGGATTTTAGGAGGACTATGGGACTTTCAATCAAAGAAATTCGTGACAATACAGTTCGAGCCAGGCATCTGATGCAGCGCACACGTAGCCAAAAGTTCGCTGTCGGGGCATTTAATATCGACAATCAGGAGACGCTTATTGCTGTCGCAAGGGCTGCGCAGAAGCTGCGATCACCCGTCCTAGTTGAGGTGAGTCATGGTGAAGTCGAGGCGATCGGCCTTGAAAATATTCGTGATATGGTGGATAACTACCGGGCAGAATATGGGATTGAGATGTATATCAATCTCGACCACAGCCCAACGGTAGATGATTGCAAGCGTGCGATTGATGTGGGGTTTGAGTTTATTCATATCGATATTTCTCAAGCGAATCACGACGCGCCACTCGAGGAGATTATTACCAAAACCAGAGAAGTGGTGGAATATGCCAAATTCACGGGTGCTTTGGTTGAGGCCGAGGAACGCTACTTTATGGGGTCGTCCAACGTACACAAAGAAGAGATCGACTATGAAGAAGTGAAAAAGTATAACACCAAGCCGGAAGAAGCAATTGATTTTGTGAGTAAAACGGGGATCAATACGTTAGCCGTTCAGGTGGGTAATCTTCATGGGCTTTATCCTGTGCCAAAGCAGCTCGATCTTCAGTTGTTGCAAACAATCCGGGATAGCATCGATTGCCAAATTAGTCTTCATGGTGGTAGTGGTACGCCGCTGCACTACTTTGAAGAGGCGGCAAGGATAGGCGTCAGTAAAATTAATATCAATAGCGACATGCGCTACGCTTTTCGTAAAACTCTAGAGAAGGTACTAACAGATAATCCAGATGAATATGCCGTCGTAAAGCTAATGCCGACTGTTTACGAAGCGGTTCAGAAAGTAGTAGAGGAAAAAATAACCGCCTTTGGAAGTGGTGGCAAGGCAGTCCTTTAGATATAGCGAAGGCCCGGCGTTCTGCGATGCAGATTCCGGGCCGTGATCACGGCTGACGGCGGAACGGTCCTCTTACAGCTACAAGAGCCAGGGTGACGAGTCCGCCGAAGGTGTAGTGAATGAGGGCAATCGACCTCAGGTCGTGTCCCCACTTGAGGGACAGGTAGAACCCGTAAAAGCCGATGCTCGTCCAGCTTAGTACGAGACCGGCCGAAACAAGATCGTTCATCACATCTCCTCCCAGTGACTATAAATATTGTAACATATTTAGTAATAAAATACAACCATAACCATAAGTGATATACTTGTAAAGATATGACTGATAAAACGCCCAGAATCTTAACTATTGGAAAAGGCACCCAAGATGTATTCCTCACTAGTGATGAATTTGACCCACATAAAGAAGGAAAAATAGTCTACACCCATCTGCCGCTGGGGGTAAAGATGGAGGTCGACTCTATCACGTTTGCAACAGGTGGCAATGCGACCAATGTTGCGACGACATTTGCGCGGCAGGGCTTGGATGTTGAGTATATGTGGACACTGGGGGATGATCCTGCTTCCGAATCAGTACTTCGTGATCTCGATGAAGAGGGTATAGCCACACATCGGGTTGTCCGAAAATCTCAATACCAGGCGGGCTATTCAACGATTCTTATTGCGACAAATGGGGAGCGAACTATTCTGAATCATCGGGGAATCTCTACCAATGCCCGTGGGGTGGATCTGGATTTTTCCGCTATAGAAGAGGCAGACTGGGTGTATCCAACGTCGCTCGCAAATGGGGGAATAGAGCTCCTTCGGAAAATTATCGATCATGCTGAAAAGTCAGGGACAAAAGTAATGCTTAATCCGGCGGGTCCAGAGCTGGCCGATCCCCCAAAACTAAAGGGTTTGCTTGATAGCGTTGATATTCTTTGTGTGAACAAGGAAGAGATGCAACAACTCGTAGAGGGTGAGGATCTGGAGGAATTAGTGCGGCATGCGCTCAGTTACGTGCCGGTTGTTATCGTCAGCGATGGACCAAATGGTGTCATGGCGAGTGATGGCAAAACGATCATTCGCGCGGGCATGTACGAGGATGTAAAGGTAGTTGATCGTACGGGGGCGGGCGACGCTTTTGCCAGCGGATTTTTGTCGCAATGGGCCCAGGGGAAATCACTCAAGGAGTCGATTATCCTTGCCAGTGCCAATTCAACCTCGGTAGTAACAAAAGTAGGGGCGAAGCCGGGAATCCTCCGTGAGGGTGCGAAATTGCACGATATGCCGCTGCACGAAAAACCACTCTAAATCTGTTATACTTATGCTTAAGATGGGCGTAACGACAATATGTTTTTAAAAGATTTGCTTGAGAATGATCACCCGCTTTTTACGGCGAACATTTCGCAGCTAGAGCGTGCATCTGGCGGGGCGGGGATTGATACGAGGTTGGTTGCCGATATCACGCACAAAGCCCATGATGCAATGCGGGTACTTGGCCTCGATCCGGCAGATAGTACAGGACTAGAACTCTATAATGCGCTAAAGGCGAGTATTCGTCATGATGGTTTTGTGTTACTCCTCAGTAATATGGATTATGCGCTGTTAAATTTAGGCGATGGCCCCATTTCCTTCAACCTTCAGGATATTATCGAAAATGCCCACCACGAATTGCCTTATGAAAAACGACAAACTGGACACGGCAAGCGGTGTCTTCGTATGGAGATTGTTAGGCGCTATGCTGAACATGATAGAACTCATGACCAGCTCGTCCATAAATTGGCAAATGAAGTAGGGCTAAAGTTGCCCGATGATGAGTCGTATCCTGTCGTGAAGCCAATGGTATCGCAAAAGCCTTCTATCTTAGCGATTGGGGATATCTTCACCGACGTGTTCATCCAACTTAGTGATGATTATGCCAGAGTTGACGTTGATTCGGATGGGCGCAAGCGCCTCAGTATGCCATTTGGTAATAAACCACCATACGAGGGTGCAGAGAGCGTCTATGCTGTGGGACCTTCCCCGAATGCGGCGGTATCGTGTGCTCGGCTGGGATTAGATGTTAGCCTGATGGCATGGCTCGGTGACGACGAGACGGGGCGCAAGTCAATTGATTATCTGAATGGTGAAGGTGTCAATACAACCCTCGTGACTGTCCAAAAGGGCACGCCATCGAGCACGTATTATGTTTTGCGACTTGGGGCGGACCGAACAATTTTAGTTAAGAACCAGGAGTTTGATTATCAGTGGAGAGAACCCGCTCAGGAACCTGACTGGATATACCTTTCGCTTTTGAGTGATAGATCCTGGCAGTTGCATCAGGATCTACTGACCTACCTTACCGAGCATCCCCACATCAAGCTGGCGTTCCAGCCTGGTACTTTTCATTTTCAATGGGGAACCGAAAAGCTCGCCCAAGTATATAAGCGGTCATATATCGTCGTGATGAACCGCGAAGAAGCGGCCGAAGTAACCGGTGCAAATGCCGAATCTATCTCGGAACTGTCCAGGGCACTCCATGCACTGGGTCCGAAGGTTGTTGTAATAACCGATGGTCCAGATGGGGCCTATGCATCTGATAATGAAAAATTAGTAAAGATACCGAATTACCCCGATCCTAAGCCGCCCTTCGAGCGCACGGGCGCGGGCGATGCATTTGCATCAACGGTTGTTGCCGCGTTGGCGCAGAGTGAATCGCTGGAGACGGCACTGCGCTGGGCACCGATCAACAGTATGAGTGTTGTGCAGAAAATCGGTGCACAGGCAGGACTGCTTCACCCCCACGAAATAAAAACATATCTGGACAAAGCCCCGGCAGATTACAGGGCGGAGATTCTCTAGATGCGCTATCAGATCTGTGTATCTGGTGCGGCTAGTGGAACGACGGTACAGTCGTCGCATCAACTTGCATTTGAGCTTGGTAAAGCGATTGCAGAGAAGGGGCAAACTCTTCTGACGGGTGCGACAGTGGGCTTGCCGCATTATGCCGCCATGGGTTTTATGAGTATTTCAAATTCCAAGGGGGTGTCAGTCGGCTTTTCACCGGCAGCATCGTACCGTGAGCATGTCGCAACGTATAGATTGCCTACAAAGGAATTCGACTATATTAACTTTACAGGTATGGAGTATGTGGGGCGTGATGTGCACCTTGTACGAAGTAGTGACGCCATCATTACCGTGGGTGGGCGCATGGGAAGTCTTCATGAACTTTCGACGGCATTGGAAAGTCGAAAAGTTTGTGGTGTTCTGCTGGGTAGTGGTGGACTCGCCGATTATGTACCAACATTATTACAGAATGTCGAGGCACCGGGGGCGAAGGATGTGATTTTTGATACTAATCCGGCGAGCTTGGTGCAAAAAGTAAGTGAAGCACTCGATCGAAAATATGCCGATTTTGTTGATGACGGAACGGATAGTCATGTAAGTGCACAGCGTGCAGGGCGAGGATAAAAGGAGAATATGAAACAAAAAGGCAGCATTCATGTCGTCATCATTATTGCTTTGGTAGTTCTCCTTATTGGAGCATTGGGGTATGTTTTTTATCAAAATTATATAAACAAGCCAGCAGAGGAGAAGGCGCAAAACAGCGAATCAATGAAATCCGTCCCTAAGTTAAAGACGGCACATGTTGATTTTGAAAAGACCGTTTATGCACTTGATTATCCAGAGGGCTGGAGCGAATCTGCGCTAGGTGCGGACCCTGATTTTAGAGATATGTCCATCACGAGCCCCGATGGAAATATAGAAGTCGTTTTTAATGTGGCGGCAGGTGGGCTGGGTGGTATGTGCGATACTGAGGATGGTTTGAAAGTTCGCTTTTATCAAGTTTCGTCTTGGACAAATACGAAAGTCACTGGCGAATCGCTGCGCCTTGTCGAGGCAATGACAGACTATCCAGAAGGGGGATATAAATACGTTATTGGGCTTTCCCCCGAAGGTGCCGAAACTCATGCTTCTGTTGGTGATTCACACTGCACTGTTGGATATGTTGGAGTAGCATCACGGGTCGCGAGTGATCCAAATACTGATACTATTGCTCAACCAACGATTATTGCCAAAATAACCTTCCCTATGCTCCTCAATGCAGCAGATGCTAGGGCGAAAAGTATGGATGACGTCAAGAATATTATGGCAACCAATGATTACAAAGCGGCAGTTAAGATTCTCCAATCTGCACGCAAAGAATAGTATACTAGTAAGGATGAATCAAAAGTTTCAATTAGAGACATCCTATCAGCCAACTGGTGACCAGCCGAGCGCGATCGGTCAGTTGGTGCGTGGTCTGGAAAATGGTGAGCGCGAGCAGACACTTCTGGGTGTGACTGGTTCGGGTAAGACTTTCACAATGGCCAATATCATTCAAAATCGTCAGGCTCCTACGCTGGTTCTAGCGCATAACAAAACATTGGCCGCTCAGCTTTATAGTGAATTCAAATCGTTCTTTCCGCGTAACGAAGTTCACTATTTTGTCAGCTACTTCGACTATTATCAGCCTGAAGCATATATTTCGAGCAGCGATACCTATATTGAAAAAGATAGCAAAATCAACGATGAGATTGATCGCCTTCGTCATGCGGCAACTAGTGCTCTTCTGACGCATCGCGACGTGATTATTGTCGCGAGTGTCAGTTGTATTTATGGCATCGGCTCGCCAGACGATTACGCTGATATGTCGATCACGGTTAAAAAAGGTGAGCGCCGCCAGCAAGATAAACTGATTCGACTTTTGACCGATATTCAATACCAGCGGAATGACGTCGATTTTCATCGCGGGACCTTCCGCGTAAAAGGCGATGTGGTCGATGTTTTTCCGGCTGGAAGTGATCTTGCGTACCGAATAGAATTTTTTGGTGACGATGTTGATCGAATTACACAGATTGATCCACTGACTGGTGAAATTTTAGGCGAGCCTGATATCTGTAAAATCTTTCCTAGCAGTCACTACGTCACGCCCAAGCAAAAGATAGAACGTGCTATCGAGGGTATCAAACAGGAATTCGAGGAACGCCTGGCGTGGTTTGAAAAGCATGATAAATTGCTAGAGGCGCAACGACTTTCTCAACGTACGAAATACGATCTCGAAATGCTCGAGGAGACGGGTTTTGTAAAGGGTATCGAGAACTACAGTCGCTATCTGACCAATCGTGAGCCAGGCGAGCAGCCGGCGACACTACTCGATTATTTCCCTGATGATTTCCTACTATTAATTGATGAGAGTCATCAAACACTTCCGCAAGTTCGCGGCATGTACAATGGTGACCGCGCTCGCAAAGAAGTGCTGGTAGAATATGGCTTCCGCTTGCCGTCAGCGCTTGATAATCGTCCACTTACTTTTGATGAATTTGATCGCCATATGCATCAAACGATTTATGTATCGGCAACGCCAGGTGACTATGAATTAAGCCGAAGTCCAGAGCCTGCTCAACAGATCATTCGTCCAACTGGCCTTCTAGACCCGGAGATCATTGTCCGCCCAACGAAGGGGCAGATTGATGATCTTATAGCAGAAATTAATGATCGTATTGCCAAAGGCCAGCGTGTGCTTGT
This sequence comes from uncultured bacterium, assembly GCA_966186595.1. Classification (GTDB taxonomy): domain Bacteria; phylum Patescibacteriota; class Saccharimonadia; order Saccharimonadales; family Saccharimonadaceae; genus JALRBM01. The sequence continues at coordinate 80,316 of CBIFWO010000001.1, forward strand.
GACGACATTGACCAAGCGTATGGCGGAGGACCTGTCGACGTATCTGCAGGAGTTGAATATCAAAACGGCTTACATTCACAGTGATGTTGATACGCTCGAGCGGGGTGACATCCTTCGCGATCTTCGGCTGGGGGTATACGATGTCTTGGTCGGCATTAATTTGCTGCGTGAAGGATTGGACCTGCCTGAAGTGAGCATGGTTGCGATCATGGACGCCGATAAAGAAGGGTTTCTGCGCAGTGAAAGTGCGCTGATTCAGACGATTGGTCGTGCTGCTCGTCACCAGGACGGAACGGTATTTATGTACGCAGATAACATGACGCGTTCAATGCAGGCTGCTATCGACGAAACGAATCGCCGCCGTGGAATTCAGGAAGCGTACAATGTAGAACACGGAATTACGCCAACTAGTGTGGCTAAGGAAATTGATGAGGGACTAAGGGCGATTATTCCTATGAAGGAAGATGCGAAGAAGCAGAAACTTGATCTAAAGAAAATACCAAAAGATGAATATGCCACACTCGTCAAGGATCTCACCGGTCAAATGGAACTTGCCAGTGCAAATCTAGAATTCGAAAAAGCCGCGGAACTCCGCGACCTTATTGCCGAAATTAGAATGAAGATGTAGTCTTTTCGGGGATTTACATCCTCTTGGTTTCTCCTGCGGAGCTCCTCCCATCCCACTTTTCAGTAGGGGGAGGAGCACCGCACAGAGGTTAAAGCAGTCCTCCCGAAAATGCCGGGAACAGGAATGCCACACCGATCATGAACACAGTAATGGCTGCGCCGTGAAGGACCTTGTAGCGCGTGTTGATTCGCTGCCGCGACCTACAGGAGTACGTCAGCATCGCCCATTTGGTGAAATCGCTGACGACCAGGACCGTCCACTCGGCTTGATCTACATACGGCTCGCTGATCGCGCGCCGCAGAGGTGGCCTCATGGATAGCATGGTCAGAAGGAATGCTGCAGCGATGAACGTTGCTCCCGCCATGAGACTTGGCAGATTGATGCTCACTTTTTGAGTGATCACAATCGTGACAAGTCCCAGGATCAGTGCGGCGATCATTGCCGAGCTTCCCACGATCACATTGCTGCGAGCAAGCCCTTTGTCGAGCTCCTTGTCGAGCTTGTCGTACTCGGTCTGGGCCTGTGCGAGCACGTACTTGGTAGCTTCGCGTTCACAGTCTGCGGCGCTCTCGCTGGGGTAAAACCTTTTCCGATTGGCAAGCCTCTTGTCCCACGATGGTTCCACCGCCGGCAAGTACTCCTCGAACCACCACTTTTCGTTCTCAGCGGCGATCTCCTCGGGAGATTTAGTCGAGGGCTTCCAGGAGGCGAGCCATTTTTTGAAGCCACCTCCTTGCTCATCATCTTTCTTAAAGAAGGCGATGATGCGTCCGGCCTTTTCCCACATGAGCGTCCCCCTCTCGGTGTCTACCTCCAAATAATATTCTAACATATTTAACAGAATAAATCAATATTGTCACATCTGTTAAATGAATTATATAATTGTCATTCTCGTTGAACTATGCTATAGTAACAACATTGCATTCGATGAATGTCGAGCCTCTTTCAAAGATGCGCGCACAAGTGATTTTTGCTAACGATAGTTAGCCGGCGCTCACCACCGAAATATCCTCTCGCTGTTCTCCTAAAGGTTTACCTTTTTGATGCAAGACAGCTACTAAACTAGAATAACGAAAGGGTTATTTCTTATGTCATTTCAACAAAAACGTAGCGGGCGACCGCAAGGTGGTAATCGTAATTTTGGCGGACGTCGCGGTGGTAAAAGTCGCGGACCAGCGAAAAAATACATCCATCCCTCAAAGTTTATTAACAAAGCCGTCGAAAAAGCAGATGAGCAAGCGTACGAGGCAACACACAAGTTTGCTGATTTTCCATTTGGCGCCGAGCTTCATTACAACATTGCACGCAAAGGCTACGAAACTCCAAGTGCCATTCAGGATCAAGCAATCCCACACATTATTGATGGTCGTGATGTGATTGGCCTTGCGAATACCGGAACAGGTAAAACCGCTGCTTTCTTACTGCCTATTATTGAGCGCCAAGCTGGCATTATGCTTCGCCCAAGCGTGCTGATTATCGCGCCAACCCGCGAACTAGCACAACAGATCGACGAGCAGTTCCGCGAATTTAGTCGTGGTCTTGGCCTCTACTCGGCTTTAATCGTTGGTGGTGTCAATGTTGATCGTCAAATCCGTGATCTAAAACGCCAGCCGCACTTTATCATTGGTACACCTGGGCGACTAAAGGATTTGATGCAACGCCGTGTATTGAAATTGAAAAACATGACAACACTTGTACTGGACGAAGCGGATCGAATGCTTGACATGGGTTTTCTGCCAGACATTCGTCGTATTGTTGGTGAGATGCCAGCCGATCGTCAGACACTATTTTTCAGTGCGACGATTACGCCAGAAATTACTGCTCTAACCCGCGATTTCTTGAATGATCCTGTTACTGTTTCGGTGCGTACTTCAGAAACGAGTGATCATGTCGAGCAGGACGTGATCGAAGCGCGCGACAAGGCGCACAAAGTTGAGCTTTTGAAAAATCTATTAAGCGACGAAGAATATGAAAAAGTCCTGATCTTTGGTGAGACGAAATTCGGCGTCCAGCGCCTTAGCGATCATCTGGATAATATCGGAATTGCATCAGTCGCAATCCACGGTAACAAGAACCAGTCACAACGTCAGCGTGCCTTGAAACAATTCAAGGACGAGCGAGTACGTGTGATGGTGGCAACCGACGTGGCTGCGCGTGGACTTGATATTCCAAATGTGACGCATGTGATTAACTTCGATACGCCACAAACGTATGAAGATTATATTCACCGTATCGGTCGAACCGGTCGTGGTGGTGCCAAGGGGCGTGCCCACACTTTTATCGAACAGCGCTAAGCAAGAGTTTCGAGTGCTTGACGCAAATAGGGGTCGAGATTAAGCTTGAGTGCTTCTTCTCGACTGACCCACGTTGTCTCTTGGTGTTCGTCGCTGACGATAACGTTACCAGTTCCTTTTGCTGTGTAAGTTAGGCGGACGACGTGGAGATCTTTAGTAGTCACCATGATATCTTGCGCTGCCAGAAGTCTAAAGTGATCGTCAACGTCTAGCCCTGTTTCTTCCGTAATCTCACGTCGCAGCGCCTCATGAAGTGTTTCTTCTGGTTCAATGCGACCTCCTGGTATATCCCAGTGAGGTTCTGTTTCGTTATGAAATGCCTGCGAACGACGAAGAAGTAGGTACTGGCCATTATCATTTTGTAATATAACCTTCACGCCAACCTGTAGTTTCATGTCCTCTAGCATATCATAATTGTGATAAGATGATGGATATGAGTGTAATGGTAGAAGTGAAAGACCTAAAAAAGCGCTACGGCGAAAAACAAGCCGTTAATGGCGTGAGCTTTAGCGTGAAAAAAGGCGAGATTTTTGGCATCCTTGGCCCAAATGGTGCCGGCAAAACAACAACATTGGAAATGATGGAAACGCTGCGTTCTATAGATGAAGGCGAGGTGTTTATCGATGGCGTCAATGTCAAGGAAGATCCGCAGAAGATTAAATATCTCATTGGTGTGCAGCCCCAAGCCCCCGCATTCCAAGACAAAACAAAGCTTACCGAAATAATTGAAATGTTTGCCGCAGCCTACGGTGAAAAAGTTGACGTCATGGAGTTTTTGCGTGATGTCGAACTGGAAGAAAAGGCAGACAGTTATGTTGAGGACCTTTCGGGTGGTCAAAAACAACGACTAAGTATTACAACCGCACTCGTCCATGGTCCAAAGGTATTTTTCCTGGACGAGCCCACGACAGGCCTTGACCCCCAGGCACGTCGTCATTTGTGGGATTTGATTGAAAAGGTCCGTGACAAAGGAATTAGTGTAATTATGACGACTCATTACATGGATGAGGCCGAAATTTTGTGCGACCGAATTGCGGTGATGGATAATGGCAAGATCGTTGCTATCGACTCGCCGAAAAACCTGATCAAGCAACTGCTTGGTCGTGGTTTCAAGAAGAAGCAGCAGGTTGAACAGGCAAATCTTGAAGACGTCTTTATCGATCTGACCGGGAAGGACCTACGTGATGGGCAATAATTCTTTTAAACGTTCCATGTACACAGTGGGGACATTTGTCAAAATTAGCACCCGACGATTTTTTCGGGATAAACTTGCGATTTTCTTCACTATTGGATTTCCATTAATATTTTTGTTCGTATTCGGCAGCCTCAATAGTGGATCAAAAGACCTTAGCTTTAACGTCGCCTTAATTAACGAGTCGGATAGTAGTTTTGCCCAAGATTTTGTGAAGAAGGCCGAAGAGGGCAAGGTACTAAAGGTGAATAAGGAAGTCACAACGCTCGATGCTGCCAAGGAGAAGATGAATCGTTCGGAACTCGATGCGGCTATTGTGCTGCCAAAAGAATTTGGTGAGGCGACGAACGGCCGGTCGCCAAGCGGGCAGGCCAAGGTTATCTACACGCAAAATAACGAACAATCAGGTCAGGCGCTTTCAAGTATTTTAGATGCTCAGTTCAAAGCGATTAATTCTCAGTTCGTGAAAACCGAAAGGCCATTTACCGTTGCATCGGAGCAGCTCAATGAAAAAAGTTTGAGCGCGTTTGATTATACTTTTGCCGGGCTACTTGGTTTTGCCATTATTGGTATGGGTATTTTTGGACCGGTGAATGTTTTTCCGGAGCTCAAGAAAATGGGAATTTTACGCCGACTCAGTACTACGCCGCTGAGGGTGTGGCAATATTTCCTATCAACCATGATCGGTCAGGCGGTCATCGGTCTCTTGGCGCTTGCTGTCATGTTCATCGTAGCGATAACTGTGTTCAAACTGCAGGTTGTAGGCAATTATGCTGAGCTGGTAATATTCTTAGTATTTAGTATCACGATGATTCTGGGCATTGGTCTGGCGCTCGGTGGATGGGCACGAAACGAACGTCAGGCTGCGCCACTTTCAAATATTGTGGTATTTCCAATGATGTTTCTTTCCGGGACATTCTTTCCGCGATTTATCATGCCGGAATGGTTACAGAGTGTTTCGAGCATTCTGCCACTCACGCCAATTATTGACGGAATCCGCTTGATCGCAACAGAAGGCAAGCATTTGATTGATATCATGCCACAGCTTGGGCTAATTGGAGTCTGGCTCGTCGTTATTTACCTGATAGCTTTTAAGGTGTTCCGCTGGGAATAGTACATTTATCAATCGCTGCCTTTGACGTATAATAGATGCATATGACACAAATTTCGAGTGATGATGTGCGACATCTTGCACAGCTGAGTAGTTTGCAATTGTCCGATGACGAAGTAAATAGTTTGCAAAACGATCTTGGTAATATTCTGGGATACATTGAGCAATTAAGCGAACTAGACACCACGAATGTGGCACCAACATACCAAGTGACAGGTCTGGAAAATGTGTGGCGTGACGATGTTGTAGCTGACGATGGGACAAATCGAGAAGAATTGCTTCATCTTGCCCCTCAGTCGCAAGATGATCAAATTAAGGTGCCAAAGGTTATCTAGTATGAGCCACGTTTCGAAAATCGTCGAAAATATTAAAAGCGGAGTTACTACTGCTAGGCAGCAGGTCGAGGAGGCCTTAGTAAGAGCCAAGGCAAATGATGGGTATCATGCGTTGCTCAGTCTTGCTGAGGAGCGGGCACTTCACCAGGCGGACATCCTTGACGACCGAATCAAAAATGGTGCAAAGGCCGGCCGATTAGCTGGTGTACCGTTTGTTGTGAAGGATAACTTTTTAGCGTACGGAGCACCGACGACCGCAGCGAGTAAAATGCTTCAGGACTTTCATGCACCGCTCCAGGCGACCGCAGTGGAAAAGTTGGAAGCCGAAGGAGCAATTTGTATTGGCAAGGCAAACTTGGATGCGTTTGCGCACGGAGGAAGCACCGAGAATTCTGCTTTTGGTGTGACAAAAAACGCCACAGACCAAACAAAGGTGGCTGGAGGGAGTAGTGGGGGCTCGGCGGTTGCTGTTGCTCTAGGTATTGTACCGTTTGCTTTGGGAACAGACACGGGAGGTTCTATTCGCCAGCCAGCGAGTTTTAATGGCGTAGTAGGAGTTAAGCCAACCTATGGCACAGTAAGCCGTTATGGGGTGGTAGCCATGGCAAACAGCACGGACACGATTGGTTGTCTAGCGAAAGATATTGAAGACGCCGAACTGATCATGGATATTATGAGTGGACGTGATGCCCGCGATATGACAACATTGCCCAATTTTTTTGAACCGATTAGCGCTCCAAAACCCGCTCAGAAGATAGGTCTGATTAAAGATTTTATGGGTGACGAGACGGATAAAGCGGTTCGAGATCGAACGAATGAATATGTCGAAAAGCTTCGGACTGCGGGTCATATTATCGAGGAAGTGAGTATGCCAATTCTTCGCCACGCGGTTGCGATGTATTATGTCATTGTCCCCGCCGAGATCAGTAGCAACTTGGCCCGTTATGACGGTATCCGCTATGGCCATCGTGCTGAGGGGGCGACGCTTGCAGAGCTATACGGCAAGACACGAGATGAAGGATTTGTCACGGAAAACAAACGTCGTATTATGATCGGAAGCTATGTTCTTTCAAGTGGCTACTTTGATGCGTACTACCAGCAAGCTCAAAAAGCCCGAACTCTTTTGATTAATGCTTACAAAGTCCTGTTCGACACCTATGACGTCTTGCTGTCACCAGTAACTCCATCCCCAGCCTTTGGTATTGGTGAAAAGGCCGAGGATCCGATTCAGATGTATATGGCCGATATGATGACTGTTGCCCCGAGTTTAGCAGGCCTCCCGGCGCTCAGTATTCCTGCTGGAACAGACGAGAATGGAATGCCGATAGGCGTACAATTAGTAGGAGCGCCCAGAAGTGATGCGCTGCTCATGGCATTAGCGAAATCGATAGAGGAGAAATAAACATGGATGGGACATTACTTGCCTTTTTCATAGGGATTCTGGTCGTAGGCATACTGCTCATTATTGTGATAACGATCACAAAGAAAAGCCCAGCAGGGTTAGATGTCGATCGCTATCGCAGCAGGTGGCTTGGCATTGAGCAGCAACTAAAACGCGAAGATCCACATAGTTATCAGATGGTGATTTTAAATGCTGATAAACTTCTTGATCAGGCACTTCGTGATAGGGGTATTCAGGGCGAAACAATGGGTGAGCGCATGAAAACACTCCGCGATAGTTGGTCGAATGCTAACGCTGTATGGACGGCGCATAAGCTGCGCAATCAAATAGCCCATGAGCCGGATGTTGTGGTTGGATATGATGATGCACGCCGTGCTCTCGCTGCGTTCAAGCAGGCATTAAAGGATGTAGGAGCAATCTAAGGTGAGTGACGAGACACTTGCAAAATACGAGATGACGATTGGCATCGAGTGCCATGTTCAACTTGCGACTAAAACGAAATTATTTAGCGCGGCTGATAACGATGCCAGAGGCAAGTCACCCAATAGCGTGGTAAGCGCGATTGACTATGGACTACCGGGCATGTTGCCGGTGCTCAATCGACAGGCGGTTAATTTGGCGATCAAGGCGGCAAAGGCACTAAATTCAGATGTGGCACGTGTCAGTCGATTCGACCGTAAGCATTACTTTTACCCAGATCTGCCGAAGGGATATCAGACGACGCAAATGTACGAGCCGATTATCTTGGCCGGGTACGTTGAAGCGCCTCTTGAAGAGGGGTCGTCGGTGAGGGTGCGAATTCACCATGCACACATGGAGGAGGATGCCGGAAAGCTGACTCACTTTGGGGATTACAGTCTCGTTGATTTGAACCGCGCTGGGACTCCACTGATTGAAATCGTGTCAGAGCCTGATATTCATTCTGCGGTCGAGGCGAAAGCATATGCTATGGAGCTTTATCGCTTGATGATGTACGCAGGCGTTACGAACGGTGACCTCTATCATGGTAATATGCGATTCGATGTAAATATTTCGGTGGCACCAAAGGGTGTGGAAAAGCTCGGTAAACTGGACAAGGTAAAAAATCTAAACTCATTTCGAAGTGTTGAAAAGGCTGCCGAGTATGAGTTTCGTCGGCAGGTGGGCCTGCTGGAAAACGGTGAGACGGTGGTGCAGGAAACGCGTGGCTGGGATGACGCCAAGCAGGTGACGAACAGCCAGCGCAGCAAGGAAGACGCGCAGGATTATCGTTATATGCCCGATGCTGATATCCCACCGATTATTCTTACTAACGAGGAAATCGCAGAGATTCAGGCGACAGTTCCTGCCTTGCCATCGTTCTATCGTGAGTCATGGAAGTCACTCGGATTGGACGGTACTGTCATCAATGCGCTTTTGGCGTCACGTCCGCTAAGCGAACTTATCCAGCGATTGCTTGAAAAAAGTGGTGAAAGCGTTGCTCGTCGAACGGCACTTTGGTATTTGGCAAGCATGTCGGAAGAAGTGGAAAGTGATCAATTCGATGATCGAATCCCGGATGAATATTATGTGACATTGACTGGGATGGTTGATGGGAATGAGCTGAGCTCAACTGCTGCTAAAGAGGTGTTCTTTGAGATGCTTCGCAGTGCGAACGAGCCTCGGACTATCGCTGAAAACAAAAATCTTCTGCAGGTAAGTGATGAGGGTGCGATTGCAGCAATCGTCGACGAGGTCCTGGCCAATCCTGCCAGTGCAAAATCGATCGAGGATATTCGCGCTGGGAGGGACAAGGCGATCGGCTACCTAGTAGGACAGGTCATGAAGAAATCCGCCGGAAAAGCAAACCCTGCCCTGGCCCAAGAGCTGATTCGAAAGAGGCTTTAGAAAGTGCAAAAACCACTTGTCGTCTACGTCAGTGGTGCGCCTGGCTCGGGTAAAACGACGCTTGCCCGCAAGATTTCCGCGGAGATGTATATCCCGCATGTTTCAAGTGACCTTATTCATGGAGGTGTTCGCTTCACAAGGGGCAACCATGATCGGCGGACGACGTTGCATGAGGTTTTTGTGCCACTCCTTGTTGATATGGCAAAGAAAAATATTAGTTTCGTCGTTGACCAAGTATTGCAACGTAATGTATCGGAAAATGATATTATTGCCAAGTTGAAGCCCTACGCTCAGCTTGTCTACCTACACCTTTGGGCTGACAATTCAGTAGAAAGGCACTTTGATAGAGAGGTATCCCGAAAAGACCGGGGAATAGTGTTGACGGCAGAGGAGCTAGTGGCGCGACGAGATTATCACATTAAGAATCTTCCCAATACCGAATCACCACTAGAAATCGACGTGCCGCGACTGGAGATTAATACCCGCGATAATTACAAGCCTGAACTATCGGAAATCGTGGCATTTATACTCGATAATCACAAAGGAGAAATGTAATGAGACCTTGGAAGCGTATCGAACCAACAAAAGTAACAAAAGTGGGTTGGCGTGTAGTAACATCAAAGACGTTTGAAATGCCAGATGGAGACGTGACGACATTCGACACAATTCACCCTGATGGTCAGGAATTTGCAGCAATTATAGCTATAACGAAGAATGGAAAAGTGATCATAGCTCGACAATTTCGTTCCGGTCCAGAGCTTGTTATGGACGAGCTTCCTGGCGGATTTGTTGATGCCGGTGAAACACCCGAAGTAGCCGCGCAACGGGAACTTCTGGAGGAGACTGGTTATTCTGCGGGGAAGATTCGATACCTCGGAAGCATTCATAAGGATACTTTTATGAATGCCGTGTGGCACGTGCTGATTGCGACTGATTGTATAAAAACGGCGGATCCAGATCATGGGTATACCGAGCACATCGAGGTTGATCTGATCTCAATTTCTCAACTGATTAATAATGCAAAAACAGATAAAATGACTGATCATGCAGCTATCCTACTGGCGTACGATGAATTGATGAAATTAAAGGAGGAAGTCAAATGAAATTACCAACGAAAGCGATTATTTGTGCGGCAGGATTAGGAACCAGATTTCTCCCTCAAACCAAGGCAATGCCAAAGGAAATGTTGCCAATTATCGATCGCCCCGTTATTCAATTGATCGTCGAAGAGGCTGTTGCGGCAGGTGTCACGGAGGTCATTATCGTGACAGGGAGTACTAAACGTGCGCTTGAGGATCATTTTGATCGAAGCGATGAATTAGAGGCTGAACTTCGTGAAAAAGGAAAGCATGACAAGGCCGATCAGATTAAGGCGATTGCTGAAATGGCGAACTTTATATACATTCGCCAAAAGGGTAGCCCAAAAGGTAACGCGCGCCCTATCCTCAATGCGCAGCATTTGATTAGTGATGAGCCGTTCTATGTCTTTTTCGCCGACGATTTCTTTAGAAGCAAAGTACCGCGTGCTATTCAGCTGCGTCAAGCGTATGAGCGCACGGGAAAATCGGTTATTTCGCTCATCGAAGTCGATAAAAAAGATGCAGATAAATATGGTATGGCAGCAGTTGGCCAGGATATGGGTGACCGTACATTCCGCCTTGAGCAGCTTGTTGAAAAGCCGGGCGAGGTAAATGCACCAAGTAACCTCGCGTCGGTCGGTGGCTACCTATTGACGCCAGATATTCTGCCTATTGTAGCAAGAGAAAATATTGATAAGAATGGCGAAATTACCCTGGCGGATAGTATTAACGAGCTAGCGCAAAGAGATGAGGTATACGGTCAGTTTATTGATGGGATTTGGCACGATACGGGTGATCAGCTGAAGTACCTAAAAGCGGTAGTGGATGTTGCTCTAGAGAGTGAAGTGTATGGAGCTGACTTTGCACAGTACCTGAGGGATCGACTCGATAAGTAGCCCCAAGAAGCCGTGCTATAATAAAGCTACAAACTAACAAAAGGAGGGATATCATGGGTTGGTTAGGATGGATCATACTAGGTGGACTCGCTGGGTGGGTTGCAAATATGCTCATGAAAGAAGAAGGTGGCCTTGTTAAAAATATTCTTTTAGGAGTTGTTGGCGGTCTGGTCGGCGGCGGTTTGGTTCAGATGCTCGGTGGTAGCGGAGTAAGTGGCTTTAATCTCTACAGCTTCGCGGTCGCACTTCTAGGCGCAGTGCTACTTATCTGGATCGTCCGTCTAGTAACAGGAAAGAAATCGTAGGCTTTTAGATGGATTGGGCGCAGATTCTCGTTATTATTCTTTCTATTTTTCTTGCCATCTTTCTCCTTTTGGGGATAGTTCTTGCCATAATGCTAATTCGAGTAACGCGTCAAATCAAAGCGGTGACAGACTCGGCCAGGTCGACGGCAGAGCATATTGAACATGCTGTCGCCGGCTTTGGCCGGGTAACTTCGCCTGCATTTATCATGCGAATGATTACAAAGCATTTAAAAAAGACAAAACACCGCAAAGGAGAGGGTGAAGATGTCTAAGGGTAAGGTAGCCTTTGGGGCAATTGTCGGCGCAGTAGCCGGTATCGTAGCCGGGCTGTTGACGGCACCAAAATCGGGTAAAGAAACTCGAGCAGATCTCAAGAGCAAAGCTTCCGAGATGAAAAAAGAAGCCGAAAAGCGCGCTAAAGAACTGAAAGAAAAGGGCAATGGTTAAGCGCGTAGTGGCCAAAGTAAAATCTGACAATGAACGCGGGGCGCGAGAGAGCTTACTCGAAGATCTTTTTTATGATTTTAATCGCAGCCGCGTAAAGATTTATAAGATGAATTTTGTTCGTGGGATTTTCTTTGGTCTTGGAAGCGTCTTGGGTGGGACGGTTCTGATCGCGTTGATAGTTTGGATTCTTTCTGTTACCGTCGATATCTTCCCGCCTCTTGCTGACTTTATCAATGGCATTATTGATGCCATGCAGCGACCGCGTTAGAGTCGGTAGAACCTCATCAAAAAAGTAAATACTTTTTACTTCTTTGGTGAAACGAGCAGGATAAAGAGGCTTCCCTGGGCACCTCGTGCCCAGGGAACACCGGTGGATCACTGGTTCTGCAGGGCCTCCTCCATCATCTTCTGTGCCTCGCCGACAACGCCGACCATCGTGGCCAGGGGCAGGCTGCCCAGGAAGTCGAGGAAGTCCGCTGCGGTAACCGGGTGAACGGGCACCCCACCCAGGTGGGTGCTGATCTCGTCTGCGATCTGCGCCCATGTGTCGAGGGTCAGTACGTGCCTCGACCTCAGCTTGAGGTCCTGCTCTTCGGTGAACTCTGCGTAGAGTTCACCGTCGCTCAGGTTCAGCTTCTGTCGGATGGTGGGCACCATCGCTCGGCACTGGTCGCTGCTCAGCCTGCCGCCAAACGGCCGGAGAATAGCATCTCCGCTGCTCGGCTGGATGAAGAGCTGTGCGCGCGTGATCTTGGTGATCGTCATGGTGACATCTCTCTCTGTGGTTGAACGGACCTTTATACATGACCACTTCCCGTCTAAAGGTCCGTTCAACTTCCTGCTCTGTCAATATACTAGGCATACACCTGTATAAGTAGATTATATCACATTAATCTAATTAAGTCAATGTTTTGTTAGTAGGATTTACTACAGACAACCCCTACTATGTTTTGTATACTAGAAAATAGTTATGGGGGTACAAGTAGAGAGCGAGGCTGCTAAAACGATGCAGCTTCAACCGTCGGATTATGTGCATTTGCATAATCATACGCATCACAGTCTTTTGGACGGGTTAAGTAAAATTCCCGATTTAATTAGACGCGTGAAAGAACTCGGCATGGAGGCGGTGGCGATGACCGATCACGGTACTATGTCAGGTACGGTTGAGTTCTACAAAGAGGCCAAGGATGCTGGCATCAAACCACTTATTGGAATGGAGGCATACGTTGCCGCGAGGTCAAGGCATGATAGGGATCCGCAGAAGGATAAAGCGCGATATCATTTGATTTTGCTCGCCATGAATGAGACGGGCTATAAAAATCTGATGATGCTTTCCAGTCGGGCGAACCTTGAGGGAATGTATTATAAACCCCGTATTGATCACGAGCTACTCGAGGAGTTTAACGAAGGTATTATTGCACTTTCGGCCTGTGCTAGCGGTGAGATCGGCGAAAATTTGCGTGTTGATAATTACGAAGAGGCGAAGAAGATCGCAACGTGGTACAAGTCGGTTTTTGGTGATCGTTACTATCTGGAATTACAAGATCATGGTCATCCCGACGCACCTGCGCAGTGGGATGTTCAGGTTGGTATTAATAAGCATCTAGAGCGATTGTCGGAGGAGCTCGATATCCCTTGTGTTGTAACGAGCGACGGGCATTACTTGACACATGATGATCAGGATGCGCATGAAATTCTTCTTTGTGTGGGAACGGGCTCATTTCTTTCTGACGAGAAACGAATGAGCCTCAAGGACTTTGAACTTCATGTCACTGATCCGGCGGAAATTATTGGACGATGGAACAAAACCCATCCCGAGGCCGTTGCTAACACAAAAGCAATTGCTGATCGCTGCAATGTCGAGCTTGATCTTGGCAAAATCTTGATTCCGAAATTCCCCGTGCCTGAGGGTGAGACAGAAAAAAGTTATTTGGATAGGCTGGTCTATCAGGGGCTAGCCGCGCGTTATAACGGTAAGACACCGGATGAGGTTTTGGAGCTATCTCCCAATCAGATTCGTCCAACCTTATCACAGGAAGTGATTGATCGTTTGGATATGGAGCTGGATGTTCTAGAAAGGATGGGCTATAACGGGTACTTTCTGATTGTGCAGGATTTTATTAACTGGGGCAAGTCGCAGGGAATTATTTTTGGCCCGGGTCGTGGGAGTGCGGCGGGATCGATTATCGCATATGCACTCAACATCACTGATCTCGACCCATTAAAATACGACCTCCTGTTCGAGCGATTTCTGAATCCTGATCGTATTAGCATGCCCGACATCGACATTGATATTCAGGACACCCGTCGTGACGAGGTAATTAAGTATTGTGCCGATAAATATGGTGAGTCGCGTGTGGCGAATATCGTGACGTTTGGAAAGATGGCTGCACGTGCGGCGGTGCGTGATGTGGCGCGCGTTCTTCAGGTACCGTATGCCGAGGCTGATCGCCTCAGTAAAATGATTCCGCCACCGGTACAGGGCCGTCATATTCCTCTCAAAGTGAGCGTTGAAAATGACGCTGATCTAAAAAAAGAGTACGAGTCAAACCCGACTGCTAAACAGGTCTTTGATTATGCAATCCGCTTAGAGGGAACAATCCGTTCGCATGGCGTACATGCGGCGGGCGTGGTGATTGCACCAGACGATATCGTGAAGTATGCGCCTCTTGAAATGGCACAAAAGGGCGTTGTCTCAACTCAATATCCGATGGGACCGGTCGAAGAGCTTGGGCTGCTCAAGATGGACTTTCTTGGTCTCTCCAACCTGACGATCATTAATAATGCCCTCCGTATTATCAAGAAGGTATACAAGATTGAAGTCGATCTCTCCACATTGCCGCTTGATGATGCCAAGACATATGAGCTTTTCCAGCGCGGCGATACGACGGGTGTGTTTCAGCTGGAATCGGCGGGCATGAAACGCTACCTTCGCGAGTTGAAGCCGACTGTCTTCGAGGATATCATCGCGATGGTCGCGCTCTATCGTCCAGGTCCGATGCAGTTTATCGATAGCTTTATTCGACGAAAACATGGCCAAGAGGAGATCACATATCTTCATAAAGGCATGGAAAACTCTCTGAAAAACACCTATGGAATCCTAGTTTATCAGGAACAATTCATGCAGATTTCGAAGGAATGGTGTGGCTTTACCGGTGGGCAAGCTGACACGCTGCGAAAGGCAGTGGGTAAGAAGAAAATCGACCTCATGCAAAAGGTAAAGCCGGAGTTCGTTGAAGGCGCAGTCGAGGTAGGTGGCGCAACGACCAAGATTGCCGAGACGTTTTGGGACCAGCTAGAAGAATTTGCTAACTACTGTTTTAATAAGTCACACGCAGCATGTTATGGGTTGATTTCGTACTGGACTGCCTATCTGAAAGCGCACTATCCGGATGCGTTTATGGCAGCACTCATGACGAGCGATCAGGATGATATTGACCGTCTGGCGATTGAGATTACGGAATGTAAGCACATGGGGCTGAAAGTACTTGCGCCTGATGTGAATGAATCATATGTCGAGTTCGCTGTTGTGCCGAACGAGAATACGATTCGTTTTGGGATGGCGGCCATCAAGGGTGTTGGTGTTGGTGCTGTAGAGGAAGTGCTTCGTGCTCGCGAAGAAGGCAAGTTCACGAGTGTTGAGGATTTTGCTAAGCGTGTTTCAACCAGCAAGTTTAACAAGAAAGCATGGGAATCATTGATCAAGTCAGGAGGATTCGATGCGATGGGTGATCGATCTGACCTATTATTTAACCTAGAAACGATTCAGGCATACGCAAGTAAAGTCCAGAAAGAGGCGCTGAGTGGCCAGACCGATTTGTTTGGAGGGATGTCCGATATGGCAAGTATTCAGCCAACGATTAGCCTCCAGACGGCGCCCGTGAAGCATACGCCGAAGGAACGATTGACATGGGAGCGTGAGCTTTTGGGGCTTTATATTAGTGCCCATCCTCTCGATAATTATGATGCGTATTTCGAGGAACAGACAATTCCACTTGCACGAATGACCCCTGAAATTGATGGCAAAAAGGCGACAATCGGTGGATTGGTGAGCACGGTTCGTACGATTGTCACCAAATCCGGAACGAAGATGGCGTTCGTAGGTCTGGAGGACAAGACAGGTGAAGGAGAGATCATCGTCTTTCCAAATCTGTATGAGGAAGTGGGAGCAAAACTTGTCCAGGATGCAGTGATCAGAGCATCTGGCAAGGTGAGTGCCAGGGATCGCGATGGCAATCTGGGCAGTGACGCAAAGATGATTGCCGACGAAATTGTCCTGGTTTCCGAAACAGAACTGCGTGATTATGAGTCGACCGGACGAAAAATGGAAGCGCCTAAGGCAAGCAGTAAAGTCAGAGCGACGCGTGTCGCCGGAAAAACGCCAGCCAAAACAATCAGTTCTACGGCTTCTTCTGATGCGCCAAGACCAAAACCACTGATGGATATTCCTCCAGTGAAAAAACTTTTTGTCCATGTAAAAGATCCGGAGGATCATACGGTGCTTGTTGATCTAAAGAAAATATGTAGCGAGTATAACGGTAATACGGATATTGTGTTAGTGTTGGGAGCGGAAAAGAAATCCGCGATCAAGCTACCATTCCGTGTTGATGGAAGTGATGCACTGATGGGAGCGCTAGTGAAGCTCCTCGGTGAGGATGCCGTCGTCCTAAAATGACATTGACTTTTTTGGTAAAATATGTATAAATATAACAATCACACCTCTGAGTGTGCGAAGAGATGGGGTAGTGCAATGGCCGTTCCCGTAACGCAGCTCCCGGACGACGCTCAGCCTGTCGTGGCCAACACGGTCACGCTGAGCGACAACCCGGGTGAGGTGATCGAGATCGTGACCGCGTCCGGTTCCAAGTACTGGATCGTGCCGCTGGCCTCGCGGACGAAGTTCGTCCGCAACAGAGTCGCCTGCGTCCGCGGCCTGTCGATCACCACCACGAGCAAGACGGTGGACCGGTTCACGGTCTCGCCGTCGCAGATCGAGGCGGTGGACGTCATCCGGACCCGCGAGCCCTGGCGCTTCGGCGACAAGGGCAGCACCAGCAACGTGCGGTCGATCCGGATCCTCTAGGACCTGATGGTCCGCCGGGCGACGCGCAGTCGCCTGGCGGACCACACCGTCCCGTCTCTTCAGGTAGTTCCATAGATGTATGTGCTATGCTGACGAGCTGGAAACAGCGAAAACTAACGAGCAGAATCTAAAGCATAAAGTGCGATACCCGTGGCTACGCTGACATTGAACGATTCTTTTTGTCCTTTCATTGGTATTTCAAGTAGGTCATCACATTCATGACGCAGCTCGGGTGGAATACCGTGCACTTCTTCTCCGAGCAGCAGGGCGATCTTTGCTGGAGGCTGATAAGTCGAAATTTTTACCGATCGTTCATCCTGTTCCAGGCCAACGATATGATAACCACGGTCTCGTAAGGTCTCTAAACCAGGATTTTCTTGATATTCAAACGGCACCATCAGTTCAGCACCGAGTGCCGTTTTATGAATTTGCCCAGTTAGTTTCTTGGCAATGTGAGGAAGTCTAGGATCATTGACAGTTTTTGGAAATGGGGTGTAACCGCTAAGAATTAGTTTTTGAACGCCAAAACCTTCACAAGTTCGAAAAATCGCCCCGACGTTATGAGTGGATCGAATATTGTAGGCGATGACGATAATTTCGCGCATGTAGCACTTAGTATACCACTATAAAACGCTCACGTTTTCTGCTAGGATAGAAGGCAATGGATGAAGATAAGGTACAGCAGCGAAGACGCGATCAGGATGAACAGTCAACCCAGCAACGCGCGGCTATCCTTGGACTGCAATATGTCAACACGCGTGAGCTCGAAAAGACACTGCCGCTCGTTCCGGATGTTATCAAGGTGCAGGATATGTACAAGGGACATATCGTTCCTCTTGCAGCGGGAAGTGACGAGCAGGCACATACATTTGGAGTGACCAGTCAGACGCCTCAATCGTTGATCCAGAAGATGCGAACTGAATTTAATGAGCGTGGTGATGCTGTTCAGTTTGTTCTGATTAGTGACAGTGGATTCCGGGCATTCATGCGCCGTTACGATCCACCAAAAGAGATTATTTATGATGACATCGAAATTGCCAAAGAGGGTGACAGTGATACACTTTCGCAAGTGAGCCAGACGCTCAATTCAGTTGGCAGCGAGCAGGTTTTTGATTATCTGATTGATCAGGCGGACAAGTTAGGAGCCAGTGACATCCATGTCGAAAATGAGCGAGCGGATATTCGTATCCGTATGCGAATCGACGGTGCCCTACATCCTGTGGCGAACCTAGAAAAAGATCGTTATCGTATTATCATGGGCGAGCTGGCGTCGCGGGCAAATATCTCGACTGCGGCTACCGAGGCACAGTCTGGTCATATGCAAAAGGATGTTGTTCGTGACGGCAAGACGCACCTGTTGAACCTGCGTGTCGAGACGGTTCCAACAATGTATGGCCAGGATGCGGTACTTCGTCTTTTCAATTTTGATGAGAGTCTGTTGAATCTCGATCTCCTCGGTATTCCAGAGGCCCAGCGCAAAGAAATCGATGAGATTATCAGTCATCCTCGCGGTATGGTACTGATGGTCGGGCCGACTGGATCAGGTAAGTCAACAACACTTTACAGCATGCTCAATGCCCTCAATACGGTGGATCGCAAATTGATCACACTTGAGGACCCGATTGAGTACGGACTGAGTGGCATTTCCCAGATACCGATCAATACGACTGGTGGACAGAGTTTTGCCGATGGTCTTCGAAGTGTGCTACGTCTGGATCCGGATGTTGTGATGGTAGGGGAAATTCGCGACCAGGATACGGCACGAACGGCCATCCAGGCATCTATTACTGGCCACCTGGTGCTTTCGAGCTTCCATGCCAATTCGACAAGTGCAGCATTTAGTCGCATGATTGACCTTATTGGAGTGAACCCAATCTTTAGCTCGGCTATTCGTATGCTGATTGCCCAGCGACTCGTCCGCCGGCTTCACGATGAAACAAAGGAAGAGTACGAACCGGACGAGGCGACTCGAAAGTATGTCCGTGAGGTCCTCGAGGATCTACCGGAAGATATCGAAAAGCCTAATTTGGATAATTTCAAACTCTGGAAACCTGTACCGAGCGATGATATTCCGTTTGGATACAAAGGTCGTGTTGTCATCATGGAACAGATGATTGTTACTGAGGATATACAAAAGTTCATTCGGGGTGATGCGGAGGAAATTCACACCGAGGCAATCGAGGCTTCGGCTAAAAAAGGTGGTATGGTGACATTGATGCAAGCCGGTGTACTGGCGGCGCTTCGAGGTGATACAACACTCGAAGAGATAAATCGCGTCATCTAGTAGTATTGCGTTTACTCCGTTTTTACGGTATAAATACCTTACTATGCGCCATAAGGTCATCGTCGGTGGTTTTGCGAGCAGCGAGCGTCAGATTAAACGTGTTGCCGAGGAGTTATCTGTTTATTATGACGAAGATGTCGATGGATTTAGCTTGCGCCAGGCTATGGATAGCCCCGTAAGGCTTGATCAACATTTGCGGGGGAGCACGGTAATTACACATTCTGCTGGTTTTGAGGCCATTAGGCATACAACGCCCTCAGAAATTATCGGTATTACGCCACCCCTAGCAACACCTACCTGGCAGCTGATTGCCCGTGCTGCTTGGAGCGGGATTGAACTATTGTCGAAGCAGAGTAGACGACATGAGCTGTTCGATGCCGTGAACAGCTGTATACAGGAAAATGCTAAAGAGTTTATCGAGTATCCCTATGGACATCTTAAGCATCTAAGGCGAATTTCCCAATGTGATGCGTTTGACGTAGCTCTGGCAGCAAGTGAGGCAGGAATCGATACAAATATAGCATTTATGAATCATGACCGACTCTTCCCGCCAAATGAACTCAAAATTTTTAAGGCCAGAGTGATGGGATTGCGGGCGGTGGTGCTTTCAGGGGGTCATGAGGAATTTATGCTTCAGCCTGCCGGCACCATGGATGAATATCATAAAGCAATAGAAGAGTTTGATCAGGCTGTCGCGAGCTAACTCGAGGTGTACCCTTCGCATTTCGCGGAGCTAGCGTTAGAAGAAAAACGCGCAGAATTATTTAGTTAATTCAAGAGAGGTCGTTCCAATAGCGTCTTCGAAAACATCATGCATAATACGCAGCATAGCCTCTCGGGGGTAGTCATGATGTTCAACAAAATCCGAGGTGTCGATTACCAATTGACGCCTTGTAGTTGCTGCTACCGCACCAGCGCCTAAACGCTGCACGAGCGTGTAAGAGTCTGGAGAGGTGAGGAAATTGCGGGTGCTGTCCGAGGGTAGTCCAAGGAGCTGTTCGATAGTTGCATCTATTAGTTTCTCGTCAAACCAGTAATCGATAGCATTCGAATCTGGGGCGACTTTATCAATCTCACGATTCGCATCTTTCTCTTTTCGTCTCTGGATATCTTTACGGATACGTTCATAATCAGTGGGTGATACGGTAGGGTTGATGCCTTGCCGCAGACATTCTCGGCGAGCGGCCTCCTCCGCGGTGCAACTCACAAATATACGGAGGATGGGGTCGATTCCCTCAATACTTTCGATGACAGGAGTAAGATTGCGTCCATCGACGACCAGAATGTCATGTTCATTGCCCTTGATCATCTCTCTTATGCGTGTTTTAAATGATTCCTTAACGGCATGCCTCACCTCAGGCATTTGCCCTACGATGGGGACGGTCGTATTGATCTCGTTTTCGTAGAGAGAGGTATCGCCGAATGTATCAATAATTATCTGCTTGCGGGATGCGAGATCGTAGAATTGATCTATACCAATCTTTGCGAGAGCTTGCTTGATGTCTCCCTCTGACTGACCAGGCTCTAAAATACCCTCTGTATGGAGCGCCTTTGTAAGCGCACGGTAGTCTTTGCCGGTCTCATCGGCGGTGACATTACTGTAGGTCTCGGCAAAAGACTCTGCCGTTTTTCCTTTGCCACCTCGGGGATCGCCATCTAATACAACGGCCTTTTTCTTGGCTTCCATAACTAAATTAGATTCTATACCACATTTTTTAAATGTAAACCGCTTTCCATATAAAACCCTTTAAAAAACCACTGATATCTGGTATAGTGGTTAGTTGATTGTAGATATAAACGAGTAAAGCGAGAGAATAATGAGTTTTGCACTGATTAAAAAAGTGAATGACGAGCAGAAAAAGGCTGGTGTAGTCGATGCTCGTAGCGGTGATACCGTTCGCGTTCACCAAAAAATTAAAGAAGGTAACAAGGAACGTATCCAGATTTTCGAAGGTGTGGTTATTCGTACTGATCGCAAGGATTCGCACACGTCACGAATTACTGTCCGCAAGGTAACAAGCGGAATTGGTGTTGAAAAGAGCTTTCTTCTTCACAGCCCACTTGTCGCAAAGGTTGAGATTGTCCGTCGTGCCAAGGTTCGCCGCAACTACCTCTCATTCCTCCGAAACCGCAGTGGTAAGAGCGCTCGTCTGGTAAACAAAGGCTTTGACCGTGAGGGGGTCAATACCGTTGCAGAGGAAGCTCCAAAAGTTGAAGAAACTGAAACAAAGGCTGAATAAGAAATAGCAAATAAAATGTCCGGCTCTGACCGGACTTTTATTTTAGGCGTATAGTAGAACTATGATTGTTGGAATTGATGAGGTTGGAAGAGGCGCGTGGGCTGGACCACTAGCGGTCGGCGCTGTTTTGCTAGGTGGCGTGACGATCGACGGATTGACCGACAGCAAGAAATTAACGAGAAAACAGCGTGTTATCCTCGATTTAGAAATCCGACAAAAGGCACGCGCAGTTGGCATCGGGTGGGTAAGTGCTAAATATATTGATCGATATGGGTTATCGGCGGGGCTTAAATTGGCTGCCACTCGAGCGCTTGCTCATATCAAACATGAATACACAGAAATCATCATTGATGGAACCATTCGACTCGTCGATCATCCTAAGGTGACACTAATGAAGAAGGCAGACCTCCTTATTCCGAGTGTTTCGGCTGCATCGATTATTGCCAAGGTGGCGCGGGACAATTACATGCGTCACGCAGATAAGGTATTTCCCGGGTATAAGTTTTCCAGTCATGTTGGCTATGGGACATTGGCACATAGAACGGCGATTGAGGAGCGCGGGATCTCGCCTATTCATCGACTCTCCTTTTCACCGCTTCACGGGTACGAGGAGTTGCCTGTCGACCCAGGGGAAGCGACTAGCCCGACGACAAAAGAGATTGGGGATGTAGCGGAGAACGAAGTTGCAAAGTATCTCGAGAACAAAGGTCACACGATCATTGTACGTAACTGGCGAACGAAATTCTGTGAAATCGATGTCGTGTCGCTAAAAGAAAAGACAGTGTATTTTACAGAAGTAAAATACCGTCGCGGTGACGAGCATGGGGGCGGATTGGCGGCCGTAACACCAAGAAAACGCCAGCAAATGACTTTTGCGGCCGAATTATTTATCGTAAAGAATTCACAGTTTAAAGATTATGATTTGCGCCTGGCTGTAGCGGATTCGACAGGCACGCCTCCGCGAATCAAGCAGTTTCTAGAGCTTCTTTAGTACGTCACAAACGGCACCTGTTTCACGTTCGATGAGTGCAGCTCTTCCTTCGATTTCACTGATACCCATCGAAACGACGCGGGTGAGTGCTGGTTCGTTTTGCATTGGTTCAAAGAAGTTTCGATATTGTTCAAGGTGTTTCCTTGTTCGAAGTGCACTCCCGGCAATACGGGGAAAGTAGTCAAAGCTTTTATCACTGCCGAATGTCTCCTTAATCCAGGGCCAATTTTCTCTTAGCCAATCCCAGGCAAGCTCTCTGCCATGGCGTGACCTAATGATGAAGGCGAACCAATGAATGACGTCCTGTTGTCGGACGATCGAAGTGTCCATGACAAGTGTCAGCAGGGTCTTGATTTGTTCGGGGTCTTTGCTGCATGAAAGTGCATGAGCGACATCCTCTTTCTCGTCGGCCGCCGAGGAGGATTTGTAGTGCGAGATAAGGGAGGTGAAGACCGAGTTGTCCGTGGCGTGACGGATAACCGCGCCCAAAATCAGTGACCGTAACTCTGGCTCGAGCGCGCTAGGGTTGGTGGAATGATATAAAGCAGTAGCTGCCTTGACTGCATCCTGATCGTCACCATACAACATGGCTGCAATGACATTGGCACGAAGTTTGGTTTCGGCCTCGGGCTCATTCTCGTGTGGCTGCCACCCTAGGCGTTGATATTGTGCTTGGCCCAGCGAAACGGCCAATTGTTTTAACTTTGCTTCGCTCTTTGCATCATTCTCGACAAAGGGTTTTAGTTCGCTAATTGCTAGATTTATCACATCCCATACTGCCTGATCTGCCTCGTCCTTATATGCGCCGAGAAGTGGGATGAGTGAGGCCATGCTGACCTCTCCTCCTTTGCCAAGGAGTGGCTGTTGCTGGAGAAGTTGCAAGCGACTGAGTGAAGAAAGGATATCCATCTGATCAATGAGCTCCCCGAGTAGCGCTGTATCGTATCGTGTCAAAAAGTGAGCAGCATCTTTTTCGTTTAGGCGGATAGGTGTACCCCCTGAAATATTGATGGTCATCTCTTTTGTATTAAAGAGCTCAGGTAGTTCCGGGGAACCGAGTGGGATCGGCCACAAGACATCCGATGCGACATGCGGGCCAATAAAAAACCTCTTTTGGTCAAGTTGAATCTCGTCACCCTCTCTAATTACGGCGACAACAGGATAGCCTGGCTGGGAGATCCATGCATTCATGAAGCTTCTGATTTCCTTGCCGCTGGCAGCTCCCATCGCATTCCATAAGTCATTAGCCTCTGTATTGCCATATGCATGCGCAGCAAAGTAATCAGTCAGTCCTTTTCGAAATGCATCCGGTCCGACATACTGTTGTAACATCCTAAGTAATCGCGCACCCTTGGCGTAGACGATAGCGCCGTCAAAAAGTGTGCTAATTTCATCAGGATGATTGACCCCTGTTTGCACTGGCTGAACGCCGTCGATACTGTCGCGACGTAGTGCTAAAATGTTCCGGTAATTCGACATTTCGAGCCATATATTCCACTCGGGGTGAAGTGCATCAAGCGCAATATATTCCATAAGGCTGGCAAAACTTTCATTGAGCCACAGATCCTCCCACCATTTCATAGTGACAAGATTGCCGAACCACTGGTGGCTTAGCTCGTGTGCAATAACTCGAGCGACGTATTGCTTGCTGCTGATGGAACTAGCCGTCGGGTGGGCGAGCAATGCAATCTCACGGTATGTGATGAGTCCCCAGTTTTCCATAGCTCCGGCGGTAAAATCCGGAAGAGCAACGTGATCGGATTTCGGCAGTGGATAGGGGGTATCAAAGTATTCGTCGAAAAATTCAATTGTTTTGACAGTGTGCTCCAGTGCAAAATCCAGCTTTTTAGAATCTTGTGCCGGCGTCGCCCAGATGTTTACTTCAACATCGTTTTTTGTCTTGGCTGTCTTTTTGTGAAGTTCACCAACCACCCAGGCAAGCAAATAAGTGCTCATCCGTGGGGTGGTATCAAACGTAGTGACAAGATAGTCACCATCAGGAGCCTGGCTCTTGATTGGCATATTCCCGAGCACGGTCACATTTTTTTCAGTGCTGAGGGTGAGATCGAATGTGGCTTTGGCTTCAGGCTCGTCGATGCAGGGAAAAACCTCACGGGCGTGGTGACTTTCAAACTGCGTTGCGAGGAGCTCTTTCTTGGTGCCATCATGCTCAAAATAACAGGGGTAAAGCCCATGCATTGCGTCGGTAATTTTCCCTGAGAACGCTATGACGACCAGATGCTTACCGGTTTTTAGATCTGGATGAGTGATGACAACCTCGTCGTTTTCACTCGTCTTGAACGAAGCATCTTTTCCATCCATCGTTACTGATTCAATCGTTAACTCTTTGGCGTGAAAGCTCATTGACCCACTATCCTTTGGTGCTGTGCCATGAATAGAGACAGTACCCCTAAAGGTTCGTTCGGGGCGGTTGAGTTTAAGCGATAATTGATAGTGTTCGGGAATAAATTGTTTGATAAGGCGAGTGACGTTCTGCATAGAAACCATTGTAACAGAGCTATAATAAGTCTATGAAACGTGTGCAGAGAGTGAGGCGGACGGTAGCACTCATTGTGCTTGCTTTGGGGCTGGGAAGTCTAATCTTTTTGCATCCAGATTTTCAAACGCCGGTAACGCCATCCACTCAGGATCGACAGGCTTATGGCAATGCCGCCACGGTTCTAAATGAGCTGCCTGTAAAAGGCCGAGCGCCTAAAACTGGTTATGAACGATCCCAATTTGGTGATGGTTGGGCAGATGTCGGCGGCTGTGACACTCGCAATATCATTTTAGCTCGGGACTTAAAGGAGGTTGTCACGAATGATAAATGCCAGGTAATAAGAGGAATATTAAATGATCCATATACCGGCAAGACGATTGCGTTTGAGCGTGGAGCATCAACGAGTGATAAGGTACAGATTGATCATGTCGTGGCACTGAGCGATGCCTGGCAAAAAGGAGCGCAACTGTTAAGTAACGAACGACGTCAACAGCTGGCGAACGATCCTCTCGAACTTCTAGCGGTGGATGGACTAGCGAACCAGCAGAAAAGTGATAGTGATGCGGCAAGTTGGCTGCCATCCAACCAGTCCTTTCGTTGTCAGTATGTTGCTCGGCAAATTGCAGTGAAGAAAAAATATAACCTTTGGGTGACGAGCGCCGAGAAGGACGCGATGGTACGGGTGCTCGCCGCATGCCCGGATCAGGGTCTCCCGATAGAGTAAAAAATACCAAAAGCATAATTGCATCGGTTCCTGGGCGCTGTACAATAGAGATGGAGGGATTTTTATATGGCAAAGTACAGTGAAAAGGCCCAGGAAAAAGTTGAAAAAACGATGCATGAAATGAAGAAGGGCACGCTAAAAAGTGGCAAGAGTGGCAAGAAAGTCACAAGTCGAAAACAAGCGGTGGCTATTGGACTAAGTAAAGCCCGAAAAGCCGGTGCCAAAGTACCAAAGAAAAAATAGCAAGATCCATGGATTCGAACTACGTTACATTATTTATTAATCTTGTTGTCTCTGCCTTGGTCGGAGCGGGGACGGCACTGTTCGTGATCGGCCAGTACAAAAATAAGGTTGACCGCATAGAGAAGGACCTGGAAAAAATGGCTGATCGAAAAGATATCCTCAGAACGGATGTCGATAAGCTATTAGAATTCAAAATTCAGGCGCAAAAATTCATGGACAGAAGCATCTATAAAGATCAAAGTCCACTGTCCTTAACGGATTTTGGCGAAGAGCTGGTAAATGAAAGTGGTCTCCGGGATGTGTTTAATGAGGTAAAAGATGATCTCGCCGGAATGTTAGAGGAGATGGAACCGACTTCTCAGTATGATGTTCAGGAAAAGGGGCGTGCCCTCATGGATAGCCTGGCAGGCTACGAACCTTTCAGACGGGTAGAAAAATATGCCTTTGATCATGGTAAAGATTTGAATCAGATTCTTCGCGCTGGGGCGATTTTGCTCCGTGACTATTATTTCGAGAAGCACCCGGAGATCGTTAATCCAAAGGAAGATTGGTAGATCTAAAGCATCGTCTGTGCGCGCCGCGCAATCGCCGCATCCCGGAGACGCATAAATGTAATGCCCGGTTCATCAGGATCACCAGTTTCTTCACTGCTTTCAAGAAGGCAAATGGCTTCATCAAGATCTTTTGCCCATACGAGTTCAAAGCCGCCTGCCTTTTCATGTTCAGTGAAATCTGGCGTACCCTTGTCGCCGATCTGCGTGGCAATGAAACAGTGAGATATTTGCGTCATATTCCAGTAGTAACGCTGCTCTAAAACGGTCCCGATTTCACAAGTAACTTTTGCTCTGCAACCAGTCTCTTCCATAAGTTCACGTTCGAGCGCCTGCAGAGGATTTTCTCCCACATCTATCCCACCGCCAGGCAGTTTGTAATAGTGGTCATTGATGACATGCAGAAGGGCAATTCGGCCTTTCGGGTCAATTAAAACAGCGCGTGCTGCTTTGCGAATTGTATATCCATCGCGACTTGAAGCGGTGAGCTGCGAATCAATCGAAGTTTCGTCGAGGGTAAGAAATGGCTGCATATGATCACTATAGCATCTCGGCGTATAATAAAAGGAGGACAGTTTAATGTGGAAGGAGGCCAGCTATGACGCAAAAGCAACCGAATGAAACATTAAGAAAGTGGTCGCAAAGGGTGACCAAGCAGAGCGATGCACTTGATTTAGAAAAAGGTGTTTTTACCTGGCGTAATCCACGAAGGATCGCTCAGTCGCTTCGTTATTCGGCACTTGCCAGTCGTCGTCGGAAAGGGACGGCCTATCAGTCGGCAAGTTCGATGCTTAACTTCTATATAAATCGTGCAGGACGAAAGCTGCCAGAGCGACAGCGTCTGATCTTGCAGCAGGCAAAAACAGAATTAAGAGTGTTGTTTGGAAGAAATAAGCATCATGCTGGTGCATAACAAATTTAGGGGTATTTGAATGAAACGGATCCTGCGCAATAACGGCTTATCAATTGCAATGTTTTCGGTTTTTCTTGTGGCGATCATCGGGATGAGCATCGCAGGGTGGCAGCAGGAGAATCAAGAGCTGTTAGAACATAACAATCACTCGCTAAGTTACGGTGAATATATTATTAGCGGATCGTTTGTTGAGGCGGTATTTGAAAACTGGGAGAGTGAATTTCTACAGATGTGGGCACTCGTTATCCTCACGGTGTTTCTCTATCAAAAGGGATCGTCCGATTCAAAGCCTCTTCGGGGGAGCTCGGAGCAGGATACGCGGTCCCGTTTGTCAATAATTAATGCCGATAATTGGCGCGCACGAAAAAAGGCGATGGGGCACATGGTATACTCTCACTCGCTTGGACTGACGCTCTTCGCCCTGTTTCTCTTTTCGTTCCTCTGCCACGCCTTTGGTGGAGTGAGCGCATATAACGAAACGGCATTGCAGCATGGGGGTGAGGCGCTAAACGTTGGCGAATACGTGGCATCTTCGCAGTTTTGGTTTGAGTCGCTTCAAAACTGGCAAAGTGAATTTCTGGCGGTCGGTGTGCTGTTGGTCCTATCGATCTATTTGCGCGAGCGTGGATCACAACAATCCAAGCCGGTAGGGGCGCGCTACGATCATAAAACGGGCGGTGCATAAATAACTCAAAAGGAGATGGTAATGAAGCAAGAAAATCAGTTTGAAATGCAAGATCCAGTCGAGCAATATCCGGTCATGGATATTCCAGCGCAGTCACAGCCCGAACCGGGACTGGACGTCAAGCTGAAACCTCAGGCGGATCATGGACAATCTAGCTACCAGGGTTTTGGGCGATTGAAAGGTCGTAAGGCATTGATCACAGGAGCAGATTCGGGAATTGGACGTGCGGTTGCAATTGCTTATGCGCGTGAAGGATCGGATTTGGTGCTAAACTACCTTCCCGAAGAGACTGAAGACGCCGAGGAAACGGTGCGCGTATGCAAGGAAGCCGGTGGTCAAGTCGTCGTGCATCCCGGTGACATTAGTTCGGAAGAGTTTTGCAATGAATTGGTACGTGTCGGTGCAGAGAAGCTTGGCTCAATCGACATCCTCGTCAATAACGCAGGCAAGCAAGTATATGTGGAATCAATCGAGGATCTCTCAACCTCTCAACTGGAGAAAACATTTGCCACAAATATTTTTGCGATGTTTTGGTTGACGAAAGCTGCATTAAAACATATGCCAAAAGGTGCAACGATTATCAATACTGCAAGTATCCAGGCGTACCAGCCGTCACCGGGGTTATTAGATTACGCATCAACAAAGGCCGCGATCGTTGCATTTACTCATGGTCTTGCCAAGCAGCTTGCGCCGAAAGGAATTAGGGTCAACGCGGTCGCTCCTGGACCGGTATGGACCCCGCTCCAACCTAGTCATGGGCAACCGATGGAAAAACTCCAGGAGTTTGGCCAAAATACGCCGCTTGGTCGCGCGGGACAGCCTGCTGAGGTGGCGCCGACGTTTGTCTTTCTGGCTTCACAGGAATCCAGCTATATCACGGGCGAGGTGATTGGCGTCACGGGCGGGAATCACCTTCCTTAGTTTTCAATAGCGACAAGTTCGATATCGAATACAAGATCAGAATTTGGGGGAATATTAGCGGCGGCACGAACTGATCCATAGGCAAGCTCAGATGGAATGACAAGCCGGCGTGTGCCGCCAATCTTCATACCGGGAACTCCCTTGGTCCAGCCGGCAATGACCTGATTGAGGCCGAAAGTGACTGGCTTGCCAAAATCATGGGAGCTTTGAAAAATAGTGCCGTCAGCACATAGTGCACCGGTATAATGTGCAGTGATGGTCGCACCCTCTGGTACTGGATCGCCGTTACCCTCTGTGAGATCAAGTATCTCTAGGTCGGCGATGTTCTGAACGGGGGTAAAGTTTGCGAGTTTGGTGCCTTCAAGTTTGGATTGCTCATTATTCATACCTCTATTCTACTACGGGGGAGTAGATTTGTGCCGAATCCCTCGCAGAGTTAAAATAGAAGAGGAAGGAGGTGATCATGGATCTTAACCACCTACGAGAACGTATACAAGGAACTCGAGTTGATGCTGACCAGTATCGGAAAGATGCTGCCAAAGCGCAGGAAAGCGCGGCTGTGTATCGCCAAAGTCAGGATGAGACGAGGGCCCTACAGTTGGAGGACGAAGCGGCTAAATATTTAGCAGAAGCAAGTCGCCTGGATGCCGTGGCGCTAGAGCTTGAGCGTGAAGCAAGCCAGAAACAAGAGCAGCTGACAAATATTGAGCAGCAGCAAGCCACCCTACGACAAGAATTTGATCAAAAAATGGCAAATCTGGAGAAAGAAAGGCAAAACCTCGTCGGCATTTCCTCGACCAGTCTTTTCTTTTAGCGAATGAGCAAGGTATTGAAGGATATTTTGGATATTCCTGTCGAGCGCGCTGCCCGGCGATTGCTCGGGTGCACTTTAGAGCGTACGATTGATGGCCAGAAGGTACGAGTCAAGATAGTCGAAACAGAGGCGTACGATCAAACTGATGCTGCAAGCCATAGCTATAAGGGGCGTACGCCCCGCACTGATATTATGTTTGGACCGGCCGGTCATCTGTATGTTTATTTTACCTACGGCATGCACCATTGCTGTAATGTCGTGACGGGTCGGGAGGGCGACGGTGCAGCGGTGTTAATTCGAGCTGTTGAGCCACTGGATGAGTCGGGATTATTAGAGAAACGACGAGGCGGTCGTCATGGTATCGAGCTTACTAATGGTCCGGCAAAATTGTGTCAGGCGCTCGATATTACGAAAGGGATGAATGGGCATAATCTCGAAAAAACGCCGCTACGCTTGGTGGTGATGCCTGAACTTGCAAAAGATGAGATAGTGATCGCAAAGCGCATCGGTATCCGAAACGCAGTAGACGAACTTCGTCGGTTCTACATAAAAGGTAACGAATACGTTTCAAAATATTAGTACTTGCGCCTATGTGTGTCATGCAGTACAATATAACTAGTAGATTCCGGCCGGCAGGTCGGATTTTTTGATAAGAAAGGATGCAAAATGGATGACATTAACATCAAACAGTTAACCCTAGCAGTTCGTACGATTGCTGAGGAAAAAAATCTGCCCGAAGAGACGGTTCTGTCTGTTATCGAGCAAGCAATTGCCGCTGCATGGCGTCGTGATAACGGTGAGCGTGACCAAGAGGTTCGTGCTGAGCTGAATATTAATGATGGGACGGCAAATGTATTTGTGGCCCGTGAAGTAGTCGAGCTGGTGGGAAGCGATTCGGTTGAAATTAGTCTCGAGGATGCAAAAAAGGTTAAGAAGGATGCCGTAATTGGTGACACAATTGAAGAAAAACACGTCGTGACTGGATTTGGACGAGTAGCTGCTCAGACTGCCAAGCAAGTTGTCTTGCAGCGTCTTCGTGAAGCCGAGCGTGAAGTTGTGCTTGAGGAATACGAGGACAAGATTGGCACGATTGTCACTGGTACGGTCCAGCGTGTTGAGCCACGTGTTGTTCGTGTAGAACTAGGAAAAGCCATTGGAATTATCCCGCAGAGCGAGCAAGTCCAGGGCGAATTCTACAGCATCGGAAGCCGCATCAAGGTCTTTATTAAAGATATCGAACGCGACAACCGTGGCCCGCAACTTATCCTTAGCCGTGCTAATGAAGCATTTGTTGAATATCTTTTCCGCCAAGAAGTACCAGAAATGGAAACGGGCGCGGTTGAGATTAAGGCAATCGCGCGCGAAGCTGGACGCCGCACCAAACTAGCAGTAAAGAGTAACGTTCCAGGTGTTGACCCGGTCGGTACCTTCGTGGGCGGTCATGGTACGCGTGTCCAGGCCGTCATGAACGAAATTGGCGATCAGGAAAAGATCGACATTATCACATTTGACGAAAATATAGAGCAATTCATCCGAAATGCTCTTAGTCCAGCTGAAGTAGTAAAGGTTGAGATTGATGAAAAGACGAAGCACGCCAAAGTCTTTGTCAACGAAGACCAGCAATCAATCGCAATTGGCCGCGGTGGACAGAATGTGCGTCTAGCGAGTCGCTTGACCGGATACGAGCTTGATATCGAAACGGCTCAGGCCACATCAAAGCCAAAAGAAGTGGCTTCTCGCAAGAATATCGAAGATAGCCTCATGAGCGCTGTTGAAGAGTCGACCGAAGAATAAACGAATAGTCTAAATTGCAATTAGCACTCACTTGACCTGAGTGCTAATTTTTTCGTATACTAGATCCAGTAGCTAGGTAAAATACATAAAAAACGCTTGCGCCTGGCTAATGGAGGATTGATAATAATAGTATGGATGATTTCGCCGATTTCGTATCACACCTGACGGATAACGCGCGGACTAGTCTTCAGCACGCCGATGCCATCGCGCGTGGATACGGCAGCGCCTATATTGGCACCGAACATCTTCTTTTGGGAGTGTTAGCCCAAGGATCGTCCGTGGGGGCGAAGATGCTTGCCGATGCTGGCATCACGCTTGATCGTGCCGAGCTTGCTCTTAATCTGACGCCCCGCACGCTCGTGGTAAGTACGGGCGCGAAAGGGCTTTCTGAAACTGCCAAGCTGACGTTAAAGATGAGCTGGGAGCTGGCGCAGGAATTTCATCAGGATCACTTGGGAACTGAGCATATTCTCTACAGCATCCTCAGTCAAAAGAATGCACGCGCAACCGTGCTGCTTCGTGATATGAATGTGGAGGTAACCGAACTTGTGAGCGAGCTGGAGGAGTACTTTGAGCGTCAACACGATGCTTATCACGAAGCGTCCGAAGGTGACACGGCAAAGACGAAAAAGCGAGCTGGTCGGAGCGGGGCGCTAGAGACGTTCGGCACCGATCTTACTGCTAAGGCGAAGCGAGGTGAGCTAGACCCGGTAATTGGTCGCGACAAGGAAGAGGAGCGTTTAGTGACCATCCTCAGTCGGCGGACCAAAAATAATCCTGTATTAATCGGTGAGCCAGGGGTCGGAAAGACAGCGATTGTCGAGGGGCTTGCACAGCGGATCGCACGCGAAGATGTGCCGGATCATTTGCTCGATAAAAGGGTAGTCCAGCTTGATCTTGCGGCGATGATTGCAGGAACGAAATATCGCGGTGAATTTGAGGAGCGCCTGAAAAAGGTCGTTGACGAACTTCGGCAGCAAAAGAATGTCGTTATTTTTATTGATGAACTTCACCTGCTCGTAGGTGCCGGCGCGGCAGAAGGTGCGCTTGATGCGGCAAACATGCTAAAGCCCGCGCTGGCCCGCGGTGAACTTCACCTTATCGGTGCGACGACACTAGACGAATATCGCAAACATATCGAAAAAGATAGCGCTTTGGAGCGTCGTTTCCAGAGCATTATTGTGGCGGAGCCGAATCTGAAAGATACGATCGCGATCATCAAGGGGCTTCGGAGCTATTACGAAAAACACCATGGCGTGACGATGACGGATGAAGTGCTAGAGGATGCCGTCTACATGGCTGATCGCTATGTGAGCGAACGGTTTATGCCAGACAAGGCGATCGACGTCATTGATGAAGCGGCCGCGCTCGTTCGTGTGAAGTCCAGCCGCAAGCCGAGCAAGCTCCGCGACTATACCAAGCAGCTCAATAATCTGAATGAAAAAATGGAAGAGGCGGTTGCAGGCGAGGATTACGAACGAGCTGCGCTTTACAAAACGCGCATCAGTCAGATTACAAAAAAGCTCGAGGAAACGCGCGAGGATTATGAAAAGAAAACGCCGATTACCCTTACTGATGATGATGTCGCGCATGCTATTGCGACAATGACAGGCGTGCCGGTGAAGCGCGTACAAAAGTCAGAAGCAAAGCTACTCCGCAATCTCGAAAAACATCTAGCGAAATATCTGATCGGTCAAAAAGAAGCAGTTGAGAAAGTCGCCCGTGCGATTCGCCGTTCACGTAGCGGCGTTGCCAGCAGCAAGCGCCCTATTGGATCGTTCGTCTTTATGGGCCCGACAGGCGTGGGAAAGACAGAACTTGCCCGAGTGTTAGCCCGCGAGGTTTTTGGAAGCAACGACGCACTTGTGAAGATCGATATGAGTGAATTCGGTGAGCGTCACAATACGAGCCGTCTTTTGGGTGCGCCTGCTGGGTATGTTGGGTATGATGATGGTGGGCAGCTCACGGATAAAATTCGCCGTCAGCCTTATAGTGTTGTCCTATTCGACGAGATCGAGAAAGCACATCCGGAAGTATTCCAACTCCTTCTCCAGCTACTGGAAGATGGAAAGATTACTGACGCAAAAGGCCGTAGCGTTGATTTTTCAAATACGATTATCATTCTCACGAGCAACCTGGGTGCTGAAAAAATGATGAAGGAGTCAAGTCTAGGGTTTCATGCAAAGACGAAATCTGACGAGAATAGGCTAGAGGCTGCACATGCTGAAAACGCCGAAGCCGCTCGGGATGCGCTATCAAAAATGATGCGGCCAGAGCTTATCAATCGATTTGATGCGGTAGTAACATTCCGTGCCTTGACACGCCGCGAGGTAAGTAAAATCTTCGAAAACCTCATTAATGAACTGCAAAGTCGTTTGATTCAAAAAGGGATTCATTTGGTAGTCAAGCCATCGGCAAAAAAGCTACTCATTGACCGTGGTTATGATGAGAAACTGGGTGCCCGACCGCTGAGGCGTGCGATCCAGGATGATCTGGAGCATAAATTAGCAGATGGTATCTTGTCTGGTGAATTTGAGAAGGGGACCGTCATTGAGGCTGGGGTTCAGAAGGGTGAGATAGCGGTCGGTGTCGTACAAGAAGCTTAGAATATATGGTCACGCCCATCGCTTGGCGATTGTCCTGACACTAATCTCGCTTGTCATAGCGGCGTTACTGCTTGTTAATCGTCAATACGTCATTGATCAGGTGACGGTATGGCAGTACCAGCCAAGTAGCGAAGTGGCGGCGTTGGCAGAGCGCGGTAAAATGACCGATCAAGGGAAGTTCTACTTTTATGCCAGCCAGCCAGCATTAAAAGATGCAACAGCCTTCAATCAAAAGTGCACGCGAAAAGAGCAGAGTGTGGCAATTCTGGGCTGTTATACTGGACGCTACATCTATATCTATAACGTGGTCGATAAGAAGCTGGATGGCATCCGGGAGGTGACAGCTGCTCATGAAATGCTTCACGCGGCGTATGATCGATTATCAGATAGTGAAAGGGCGCGTATCGACAAACTTCTGGCTGCTGAATATGAAAAGCTAAAAACTAACGATAAATTTGCCGAGAGGATGGCATTTTATGCTCGAACCGAGCCAGGCGAGCGTGATAATGAGCTTCACTCGGTCATTGGGACAGAGGTCGACTCGATCGGGGGTGAGCTCGAGAGTTACTATAAACGTTATTTTGTCGATCGAGGCCAAATTATCGCACTCCATCAAAAATATGAACGTATTTTTAATGATTTACAATCTCGAGCAGATGAGCTGATTGCGCAACTAACGGAACTTGGTGACAGCATCGAGGCGGACACCACGACTTATAACAAAGATGTGACGCAGCTCAACCAAGACATTCAATCGTTCAACGCGAGGGTACAAAACAGTGATTTTTCCAGTCAAGCGGAATTTAACGCAACGAGGAACTCACTAGTAGGTCGAGCTGATCAACTCGATGCGATGCGCCGAGATATTAATGCAAAAGTTTCGCGTTACGAAGCCCTACGCCGTGAGCTTGAAGAAATTGCCAGCCAGTCTGATGCACTCAATCGTAGTATCGATAGCACGCTTGCCCCAACGCCAAGTATCTAAGTGGTATACTGATAGGATAACTATGGCCAAAATAAAGACCCAATTCGTCTGTCAAAACTGTGGATCGTCGTATCCAAAATGGATGGGAAGATGTGAGAATTGTGGCGAGTGGAATACACTCGTCGAACAAGCGCCGGTGAGTAGTGGAAAATCGGTAGTGGCAAAAAGTATGACGAGCGGACGGATCTTAACACCACAAACGATGCAGTCGATTGAGCTGGAGGAAGCCGCCAAGCGGATGCATACTGGATTTTCTGATCTGGATTTAGTTCTGGGAGGAGGTGTTTTGCCGGGTGGTGTGCTATTGATGGCAGGGCAGCCGGGGATTGGTAAGAGTACCCTACTCCTTCAGGTCGCGGCGGAAGTAGGCAAGGGGTACCCCGTACTCTATGCGAGTGGTGAAGAGTCATCGGGTCAGGTGAAGCTTCGTGCTGAGCGCTTGGGCGCAAATAAAGCAGAAAGTCTGCATTTTGTGGCCAGTACCAGTGCTGATGATATTGCCGCAACCATCCGCTCAGGTGCTTACAAACTCGTTATCATTGATTCGATTCAAACACTCAGCCTGGATGAAATTACATCGGCTCCTGGAACTGTGAGCCAAATCACAAACAGCAGCAACGTGATTATCCGTGCCGCTAAGGAATCCGGAGCTGCGGTGATATTGGTGGGTCACGTGACGAAGGAGGGGAGCATCGCAGGACCTAAGGTACTTGAGCATTTGGTTGATGTCGTACTTCAGTTTGAAGGTGATCGCTACGGTGGCTTTAAGGTGGTGAGGGCAATCAAGAATCGTTACGGATCGACCAGTGAGGCGGCTATTTTTGAGATGGATGAACAAGGATTAAAAGTTGTCGAAAATCCATCTGCCGCCCTGTTAGCCGAGCGGCAGAATGCCGATGGATCAGTGGTCATGGCGACGCTCGAGGGGACTCGGCCGCTGCTGGTTGAGATCCAGGCACTTGTCAATCCGACAAGTTTCGGGTATCCTAAGCGTACAGCCTCGGGGTTTGATCTTAACCGCCTGACTCTTTTGATCGCAGTCCTAGAACGACGGACAAAACTGAATTTATCTGACAAAGATATTTATATCAATGTCGTTGGCGGCCTAAAATTGAGCGACCCCGCGGCTGATCTAGCGGTGTGCATGGCCATTGCTAGTGCGGCGGCTGGACGAAAGTTGGACGAGAAACTTGTCGTGTTTGGTGAAGTAGGGCTAGGTGGGGAAATTCGCAGTGTTCACGGCATTGAGCGACGCGTCGCCGAGGCAAAGAAGCTCGGCTTTACAGAGGCCATTGCTCCGAAAACTGGACAAAAGAATTCATTTATAAAAAGTGTTAGCGACCTTCGACAGGCGCTGATCGACTACTTGCAGTAGCAAGAGAAAGAAATAACAATCATGAATGCAATAGAACCAATACTTGTCATAATGATCCTTATCCTTCTTGCGGAGGTATCGTATCTGGTTGCAAAACTTCCGCGTCAAAATGTCGGCCGTAAACAAGGCCGTCCCATCCTTTTAGATACATCCGTTCTGATTGATGGACGTATTATTGCAATTGCAAAATCGGGCTTCATTGGTGATACGCTTGTTGTTCCCCGAAGTGTTGTCGGTGAACTACAGTTCCTCGCGGATAATGCAGATCATGACAAACGTGCTCGTGCTCGTTATGGGCTGGACGTCGTACGCGATCTTCAGAGCATTCCACATGTAAACGTAGAAATCCTCCAGGATGGGAGCAAGGCAGCTGAAGGCGTCGATGAGCGCCTGCTGAGCCTGGCGAAGAAGCATGGAGCGGCGGTTTGCACAATCGACTATAATCTGAATAAAGTGGCAGTTGTTGAGGGTATCCCAGTTTTGAATGTTAACGAACTTGCCCAGAGTCTCCGCATGGCATACTTGCCAGGAGAGCACATGGTACTAGACCTTGTGCAAAAGGGTCAGGACTCGCACCAGGGCGTGGGCTACCTTGCTGATGGGACAATGGTGGTTGTCGAACATGCCAGTAGATTTATCGGCCAATCGGTTGAAATTGAATTTATCAGAAGTCTTCAGACAGCAGCCGGCAAAATGATGTTCGCCCGCCGTATCGAGAAGGATCAGCCTCAGAGGAATAGCAAGCCGATCGGTAAAAAGCCACAATCGCCCGCACCCAAAGCACAACAACAGGCTGTTCAGGCAGAGGTAGCGCCCACAGTGTATCATAGTGATAAAAATGAGCATCGTCGT
The DNA here is from genome assembly GCA_966186595.1 of uncultured bacterium. Classification (GTDB taxonomy): domain Bacteria; phylum Patescibacteriota; class Saccharimonadia; order Saccharimonadales; family Saccharimonadaceae; genus JALRBM01. Next base: position 117,432 of record CBIFWO010000001.1, read on the forward strand.
AGCGGCGAAAAGAAGAAGGCGGATGGGCAGGCTCGAGGACAAGCGCAGTCCTCAGGTCGGAAGCCCTCGTCACAGGCACAACGAGAGGCAGCCCTTATCAACCTTGTTGAAAAACAATAATAACAAAAGCCAAGTGACAACAACAACCAAAAACCACCGCATAGTTACGGTGGTTTTTAGATTATTCGTCTCGTCGCTTTCGTCCAAAGATCCCTCTTCAACTATCTCCGCCACCGCCTGATGGCGTGTAGTTTCTCGTGGCGGTTGCTGAGTAGAATGCGTTATCTGTAATCGTTGCGGTGATAGTTTGTGCACTCGATGAGGTGAAGGTATATTCGGTTGAATAAGTACCGCTAGCCGTCACTGGGAGCGTCGCGACGATCGTACTGCCAACCCGTATTTCAAGCTGCTGTAAGGCATGGGTCCCTTGAACGGCGCTGGCGCTGATCTTATAGGTCATACCGCTCACCTGGCTGACATTGATGCTGCCAACATTTGGCTTCACGTCTTCACATTTGTGTACGTCATCGTCCTTGGTGGCGTCGTAGCCTTCTGGGGCAATGTAGACATCTTTTTTAGTGACGGGGTCGACCGATTTGTTTACATCCAGTTCGATCTTGGCACCATCCGGCGTACAGTTGGTTGCCTTCTTCTTTGAAACTTTATCGAACATTAACTTTGCGTTTGGTTTGTTCTGATTTTTATCGTACCAAGAAGGGTATAGTTCATTATTGAGTTTCTGGATTCCAGCGGGCTGTGTGAACCAGTCGTTAGGCTTCCACCGTCCGTCCTTACCATAAATATCTTGGTGGATGTAGCGCATAACACGGTCGACGATAGGACCAGGTAGGGTAGAGTTTCCACTTTTGAGAGGTGTCGTATCGGGATTACCGAGCCACACACCCATGGAAACGGCCGGGCTATAAGTCATCATCCAAAGGTCTTTTGCTTTATTCCCCCCGACGTCAGAGGTACCTGTCTTTACTGCTGTTTTTATACCGGTGTTGCCGTAGGTGAAACCTTTCGTAATGCCGCCGATTAGACCACGTCGAGCGTTGTTATCGGAAAGAATATCACTTATGATATAGGCGACTTGAGGATCAATGACTTGCTTGCTTTCGTCTTTCCATTTTTTAAGAACTTCACCCTGGCTATTCTTCACTTCTAGAACGGAAGTATGAGGCTTGTAAACTCCTCCTCGAGCAAGGGTAGCGAAGGCATTAACATGATCGATCTGCTTTGTTCCACAGCCACCGATGGCGGACGAGAGACCGGCTTGGGCGTCAGCTCCCTGGGTACAATATTCTTTATCGCCGGCATCGCGAATGAGCTGCCAGGTCGGTTCAACGCCTGATACGGCCATCGCCTTGATGGCAGGGATGTTTCGGGAGAGGGCAAGACTTAATCGGATATTGATATTACCGCGGAAACCACCGTCCGCGTTCTTTGGTTTGTACGTTCCAAAAGATGTGGCGTCGTCGGAGAGGATAGAACCACTTCCGTAGTTCGCTTGACCGGTTGGTTTTTGTGCGAATAGCTGCGCATAAACCAAGGGCTTGATACTTGATCCTGGCTGGATAAACGCGGTCGCAGCGTTATCCTGCCCGTATCCGGCATAGTTAAAGTCGCGGCTCCCAAGAAGTGCGATGATCTGACCCGTTTGATTGTCTTCGACGGTAGCGGCACCGTTAGAGAAGCCGTTGACTGCAGGAGCACTTGAGTTGAACATCTCTGTCATTGCGGCTTCGAGTTCTGTCTGTGCACGGAGATCAAGAGTTGTCGTCACAGTAAGGCCGCCTCGTCCCACGGTTGCTTTTCCAAGCTCTCGCTCGAGCTGTGAACGGACCATCTGAACGAAATGTGGTGCCTTTATGCCGTCAAGTTGATCGGTAACGGGTCGGATATTGTCCAGGATTGGATATTTTTTAGCTTCATCAGCCTGCGCTTGGGTAATGTCGCCTAATTCAACCATACTGTCGAGTGTTTTATGCTGGCGGGCAATGAGCGCCTCGTGGCCCTCGATATTGTATGGGTCGTACAGTCCTGGCTGGTTAGGGATAGCGGCAAGTAATGAAGCTTCGGCGAGGGTCAAATCTTTGGCCGACTTGCCAAAATAGGTCTGGGCAGCGGATTCAACACCATTGCGGCGACCACCGTAGGGCGACTCATTCAGATAGAGATTGAGGATTTGATCCTTGTCGTACATACGTTCAACCTCGATGGCAAGGATAATTTCCTTGATTTTTCGCGGGACGCCGTCGAGCCCTCGTTTTTGAGCTTCATCTGGAGGGAAAAAGACTTGCTTGACAAGCTGTTGCGTGAGTGTGGAGCCACCTTGCACACTGCCACCCCCGGTATTATTAAGTGCAGAGCGGAAGATGCCCGTAAAGCTGATGCCGCCGTGTTTATAAAAGTCTTTGTCCTCGATAGCGACAGTCGCTTTTTTCATATAGTCATTGATGTCTTTACCATCAACGACGAGTTTATAGTCACCATCACCTTTGTCTTCCCAAAGGAGTGTGCCGTTGCGGTCGAGGTATTTAGTAACAGTTGTCTGGACGCGTTTTGCCAGCTCGCCAGGGCGAATAGCATCGAGATCCTTGCGGTAGTAGGCAAACAGGGCGCCTACCATCAGAACTAGTAGTAAGATGCCGACACCGGCAATTTTGAGGGCCATCATAGCGCCCTTTTTACTGAACCAATATCCCGCCACACGCTTTGGATGCATACGGTAAAGCAGACGTTTCACAGGATGCTTGGGCAAGCTGGCAAGATATTCTGCCTTCTTGCGAGCCTCGGCGTCCTTCTTGGTTCGGCGTTTTTGAGCCAAATTCGAATACACGCTCATCCCGCGTGTCTTAGATGATTTTTTACCCACGTTGTTTCCATCCCATAAGCACTATTGAGCTCTATTATAGCACTTTTTTGGTCGCACCTAGTATATTTTTCTGCTATACTGACCAAAGTAATAACAGATAGGAAATAGGATGAAGCTATCAGAAGAGTTAGCCTGGCGTGGGTTTACGAATCAAACCACTTTCAAAGATACGACCGCATTGGACGGGGCCCCTATCTCGTTTTATTGGGGAGTTGATCCCAGCGCCGACAGTATGCACGTGGGCCAACTCGCGATGGCTATGATGATTCGCCACTTTATTGCGCACGGTCACAAAGCGACGCTTCTTGTGGGTGGTGCGACCGGAATGATCGGTGACCCCGACGGCAAAATGGAAGAGCGGGACCTTAAGACACTGGAAGAGATCGACCGCAATAAGGCTGGGATTGCGACGCAGTACAAACAGCTTTTTGCTGAGCAAGATTTTGAAATCGTTGATAATTATGACTGGTTCAAGGGCATGGGCTATTTACAATTCCTACGCGATGTTGGCAAGCACTTTAGCATGACGCAACTTCTTGATCGTGATTTTGTACAAAAACGCATTGGTGAAGGTGGTTCTGGGATTAGTTATGCCGAGTTTAGCTACTCGCTGATTCAGGGCTATGATTTTCTTCATCTTTTCCGCGAAAGAGGAATCTCCTTGCAAATCGCAGGAGCTGACCAGTGGGGCAACAGTGTGTCCGGGGTGCAGCTGATCCGCAAGCTAGAAACCGCCGAAGCGAACATCTGGACGGCACCGTTAATTATTAATAAAGTAACAGGCAAGAAATTTGGTAAATCCGAAGAGGGTGCTGTTTGGATTGACGCCAATAAAACGAGCGTTTATAAGTTTTACCAGTTCTGGCTGAATGTTGACGACGAGGGTGTGATTGATTACTTAAAGATCTACACACTACTTTCAAAGGATGAAATTGAGGCCTTGGAACGTGAGCACCGAGAGAATCCACGAGGCAGAAAAGCGCAGCGTTTGCTAGCTCACGAGGTGACATCACTGGTGCACGGCAAGGAGCGCTGCGAATCGGTTGAACGAGTGACGGCGGTGTTATTTGGTGAAAGTGATGTGGCCAGTTTGTCGAACGAGGATTTAACGGCGCTTTCTGACGAGATTCCAACAATGGAGGCCGGACGGACGGTAGTCGAGGTGCTTGTAGATACGGAGAATGCTACAAGTAATGGTGAGGCACGACGGTTGATTACTGGCGGGGCCATTTCGGTGAACGGACAGAAGATTTCTGATGACCAGCTTCTGCACGAGCTCGCTCTTATCAAAAAAGGCAAGAATAGCTTCATTTTGGTTCGCTAGCAAATTTGTTATAATAAAATCTCGATACATCTAAGTCTAAGGAGGGTCTATGTCCTTGTCAGATACGCTCGCGCAGCATCTTTCCCAGGCTGCAGCTAAAAATGTGGCCGCGTGGCTAAATGAGCCGAAATATGCCGAATATCGAGACGAACTCGTTGCAATGATCAAGGCCGAAAAATGGCAAGATCTGGAGGATGCTTTCTTTAAAGTTATTGAATTTGGAACGGCGGGAAGGCGAGGAACGACGGGAATTGGGTCAAACCGTATTAATCGAGTGACGATTGGGGAGTCGGCTCAGGCACTGTGTTTGTATGCCCGCTCACTTGATGAGGAGGCTACCGCCAAAGGGATCGTCATCGCCTGTGATACGCGGCTCAGTTCACCCGAACTTAGCCGGTATGTGGCTCAGGTGTGTGCTGCAAATGGATTCAAAACGTATTTGTTTAATAGTTTTCGCTCAACACCCGAGCTAAGTTTTGCTGTGAGGCATCTGGGAACAATGGCTGGGATTGTGATTAGCGCCAGTCACAACCCGCCGGCTGATAATGGCTTTAAGGTATGTTGGACAGATGGGGGCCAACTTGTTGCGCCGCACGATAAGGGCGTACTTGAGGTTGCTAGGGATATCCGAGAAATTCATGCCGTTGATTTTGATGAGGCGGTGCGAGTTGGCAAGATAGAGATTATTGGTGAAACGGTTGATCAAGCTTATGTGGCTGCTGCATGCGCTCAGGCGGAAGGAGTGGATCGCGACGTAAAAATTGTCTATTCGCCACTGCATGGGGCAGGCCAAACGAATGTGCTACCCGTGCTTCAAGCAGCTGGATTTACCCAGATTTCGCTTGTGAATGATCAGATGATTCCGGATGGCAATTTTCCAACGATTGAAAATGGCAAGCCAAATCCAGAGGAAAAGGCTGCCAATGACCGTGCAGTGAGCCAATTGCTAGCCGAAAAGGCGGATATTGCAATCACTAATGATCCCGATGCCGACCGGATTGGGGTAATGGTCCGTATAGATGATGATGTTGAGTACCTAACGGGCAATCAATCGGCTGTGCTCGCGACTGATTATGTGCTAGGCAAAATGCAGGAAAAGAGTACTCTCACACCTAAGCATTTTGTTGCAAAGACCATCGTGACGACGGATATGATGACCGCGGTCGCAGATCAATATGGCGCGAAAATGTACACGAATATGTTGATTGGATTCAAATACATCGGCGAGCTTATTCATAAAAAAGAATCCACCGATGAGATATTTGTCATTGGTGGCGAGGAAAGTTATGGATTGCTAAAGGGCGACTACGCACGCGACAAAGATGGTGCGGCCGGGGCGTTGCCACTCGCAGAGTATGCCGCCGAACTAAAGAAA
>CBIFWO010000002.1:0-71820 GCA_966186595.1 uncultured bacterium
GAAGAGACTCCGAAGAAATCTGGAAAGAAGGCGACCGCCAAAGCTCGTGCCAAGGTGGCAAAGCCCGCAACCGTTACTCGCGTGAAGGCAAGTAGTTCGTCGGCGAAAGGGAAAAAGTGATGAATAGTGAAGAGTCGGTCGCATATGCTAAAAAATACCTCGAGGATCTTATTTCGTTCTTCGGCGTGCATGTAACGGTAGATGCAACGCTAGAGGAAGATGTAATTGAACTTTCAGTCTCGTCATCGGATGCAAACAGCCTTTTGATTGGGCGGGGCGCTGAAACACTTCGCAGCCTTCAGTATGTTATTTCGACCACTCTGCGTAATAAAGGCGCCGCACTCACCCGAGTAAATGTAGATATTGCGGACTATAAAAAACAACGTGCTGACAAGGTGGCCGAACAGGCCCGAGAATGGATCGAAGAAGTTCGAAGGACGGGTGATTCGCATGTGGCTAACCTTAATGCTGCTGATCGTCGAATTGTCCATCGCATTGCATCAGAGTACGAAGATATTCGCACTTTTTCCGAAGGTGAAGGACGCGATCGCAGTATTATTATCGCGCAAAAAAGCTCTTAATTTTTAAGTGCATTCATATATATTTGATAGGTTTGCTTAGCCATTTTTTCCCAGGAGTATTTTTTCACTTGCCTACTTCCCTTTGTAATGAGCGTTTTTCGAAGTGAGGGGTTAGTAAGTACATCGTTGATAGCGCGAGCCATGTCATCAACATCCGTTGGGTGGAAATAGTGAGCAGCATCGCTATATACCTCTGGCAGACATGTCGCATCACTGCTCACGACCGGCGCGCCATATCCCATTGCTTCCAGACCCGGCAGGCCAAAGCCTTCCATGAGTGAAGGGAAAACATATGCTTCACAATTCTTAAACAACCAGTCGCGCTCGGCATCTTCGACGAACCCAGTGTATAGAATATTTTTATAGTTTTTCGATTGAAAGTACGCTTCGTTATTTAGATGCGCACTCGTTTTCTTCCCAACAAGTACAAGACCCAAGTCAGGATGGTGCTTTAGTAATTTTTGATGGGCATCGCCGAGTCGACGAATATTCTTATAATCACTCTGCTGGCCCACGTACAGAATGTATTTCTTAAAGGGATGTTTGTAGGGTGATATTTTCTCAAGTTGTATATCGGCGGCCTCATATGTTACCGTCACTTTGTTCTCGGGAATTTCTGCAAACTTCACATACTCATCTTTGACGTACTTAGTCGGAACGATAATATGATCACTTGTTTTACCGATACGCTTGAAGACAAACCTTCCGACAAACTGCTTGGCGTGAAACATCAACCAATTTTTATCTGAATTGTAAGTATTGAGGAGGATGAGGTCGTGGACGGTGGTGACGTGCTTTCCCTTATACAGAACAGGCTGCTGTGGCATGCAAAAATGTACTAAATCGGGAGCTAACTCATCCAGGAAAATTTTAAATTTTATTTGTTCCGCAAAAGAATAGTTTTTAAAATCTACTGCCATGAGGGCAAAATTTGGGTTGGTTGGTCTGAAGAATCCAAGATCTTTTGTTGGAACAAGGATTGTGTAGTAATTCTCTGTATCAACTTCCTGCAAAAACTTCAGTAGTTTTTGAACGTAGGTCCCAGTGGATGAATTAATAATACGGGCGTCAATTGCAATGTGCATTAGGCATCTTCCTTCTTAAATACGAGGCGGGAATAGAGGCTGTAGTTCCAAATAAGGGTCGCAATTGTCGCGAGTAATTTGGCAACAAGCAGGGTAAGACTCTTCTCTAACCCAGCTGTGCCTAGTATTCCACTGACCGCCCATATAATTGCACTTTGGATTCCCCATAACCCAAATAAGGTAATAGCTATAAATAAAAAGAATTGCTTTTTCGTGGTGCCCTTTGCCTTGAATGTAAATGTCTTATTCGCAAAGAAACTAAATGTGAATGCTGCGGATGTTGAAAAGATGTTGCTGATTAGTGATGGTAATCCGAAGTGGGTGAGGGTAAAGAGAATGCCAAAATCAATGATAGTATTTGTTGCGCCTACTATTCCAAAACGGAGTTTTTCTTCTTTATTTTTTATCGACACCTTGGTGGTATTCCTCAATTAAATACAGAGGGCGATTTTTTGTTTCGTTGAAAATGCGACCGACGTACTCGCCGATGATCCCTAGGCTTAACAGCTGGATGCCCCCGAGGAAAAGGATGACGGCCATCATTGAGGGATAGCCGGCAAGGTCAGTTCCGTAGAGGATAGTGCGAATAACAAGATAGAGAATGTAAAGGAAAGCGGCGAATGAAACAATCCCACCGAATATAGTAGAAATGCGAAGCGGGGCAGTTGTAAACGAAGTAATACCATCAATTGCTAGGTTAGTAAGCTTTGTGTAGTTCCATTTTGTCTCGCCTGCCATGCGTGGATCTCGATCATACATAATCTCTTTTTTCTTGTACCCTATCCAACTGAACATCCCTTTAGCGTTACGCTGTGACTCACGGAATTGGCGTAGTGCTTCGATGCAACGCTTATCCAGCAAGCGGAAATCGCCCGTATCTTTTTGGATGGGGATGTTGGTGGATTTTTGTAGGATTTTGTAATACATCTCCGAAGTGATCTTCTTCAGCCACGATTCACCAGCGCGACTTTTACGGCGTGCATAAACATCGTCATAGCCTTCCTCCCAGTATTTGATCATCTGAGGAATAAGCTCTGGCGGGTCCTGGAGGTCGGCATCAATAATTACCGTGGCGTCACCCGTGACATGATCGAGGCCCGCGATCATTGCAATTTCTTTGCCGAAGTTGCGCGAGAGGTTGACGTAAGCAATTCGAGCATCTTTCTCGGCGTATGTTTTAATCATTTCCAGAGTTCGGTCGCGGCTGCCATCATTCACGAACAGAAATTCAAATTTATAATCTGACGTCTCGCCCGCTAATTTTACCAGGCGCTCGTACAGATGACGGAGGACTTCCTCTTCGTTATAAGCGGGGATAAGGATACTGATTTTTTTGTGATTTATCATTGCTTAATAGTATATCATCTGAGTAAATCAAAATGATCGGCAACCCTGCGAACTCGACTTGGCGAAGGAGTTCGCAGGGTTACTGAGGATGAATGTGCACCTCCAGTTGGTTTGAGCTGAAACGACCTTGATGAGCTTATCGATTTCACCGGGGTTTCTTACTGGCCTCCTTGACCTGACAGCTGTTGCAGACATAGTCGGGGTCTGGGTCGGCAGCCTCGGCCCTTCCGCATACCTTGCAGACCTTCTCGGCCATCATCAAAACCACATACCGAAGCATGTGTCACCTCCGCTAACGGTCTCCTCGCCAGGATAATACGCATGTAGTATGTATATTTCAAGTATGTCGAATCGACATGCCAGAAACGAGTTCGGTGACGCTGGTGAACATATGAATTCCTTGTGACTTCATAAATTCCGTCTTGGCTGTAGCCGATTCGTCCTGACTGCCTAAAATTGCACCAGCGTGCCCGAGTTGAACCCCGGGTAGAGCACAATGACCGGCGATGTAGGCGTAGACGGGCTTAGTGACGTTGTCCTTGATATAAGTCGCTGCTAAGAGCTCGTCCTTGCCCCCAACCTCACCAATTAGTATGATTTCGGTTACTTCTGGATCATTCTGAAATAGCTCCAGGCACTCGATAAATCCAGTCCCCCGGATGGCATCGCCACCAATGCCAATAACATACTTTTGACCAATCCCGCGTTCGGATAGGCCAGCCATTACTTCGTAGGTGAGGGTGCCAGATCGGCTAACGACACCAACCATCCCCTGCAAGGCCATGCTTGAAGGAGTAATTCCCAACTTCACCTGTCCAGGAAGAAGAATGCCGGGGCAATTTGGTCCAACCAAGATACAAGACTTCCCTACTAAGTGTTGTTTTACTCGCAACATGTCATGAATTGGAATACCTTCGGTGATGCAGATGATGAGGGGGATATCGGCATCGATGGCTTCTATGATAGCTCCCTTGGCAAATGGCGCAGGTACAAAGATCACGCTGGCGTCGATTTGATGCTTCTGTTGGATGTCGCTGATGGTTTTGTAGACGGGGACGCCGTCAATGATTTCACCCGCTTTATTCGGAGAAGTTCCAGCAACGATGTTTGTCCCGGCTTCGATCATTGCCTTTGTATGAAATGATCCTTGTGACCCTGTGATTCCCTGAACAATGACGTTTTTGGCATTTAAAAGAGCCTCATTCATAAGTCGCCTCCTTTGCCTCTTCAAGGCAAGCCTCGAGGGTAGGAAGGAGGGTGATATTCTGGGAGGCAAGGAGCTCTTTTGCCTGTTCAACATTTGTGCCCGCCAGTCGGATATGGAGCAGGGGGAGGTCGGGGATTTGTTCCTTTGCCTCAACAATCGCCTTTGCTACTTCATCGCAGCGTGTGATGCCGGCAAAGATATTAATGACGATAGCTTTTACGTTCGGATATTCCATTATTTTTTGGAAGGCAGCCAGGACACTTTTACTGTTTGCACCGCCGCCGATGTCTAAAAAATTAGCCGGAGTCATACCAAAATCGCTTACCGCATCAACGGTTGCCATGGCTAGGCCAGCACCGTTAGCAATCGTTGCGATGGATCCATTTTTGTCGAGAGTCACAAAATTTGCGTTAGCTGGTTTTTCCTCGAAGTCCCAATCCGGATGGCGAAAAGAGGCTGCATCATCAAGTTCCATTTTACAATCACCTGCTACGATTTTTTTGTCAGCCGTGTAGACAAGGGGATTGATTTCAATGAGAGTTGCATCGTTTTTGATAAAACATTTATAAAGATTTTCTATCATATCCTGCAGTGCAAAACTTTGACCGGGAAGATCGTAACATTCCGCTAGCCGTTCACCAGCAGTCTTCATATTTTTGAGATCCATACTAAGAAAAGAATCGGCATCATTTTCCTCAATTTCTACGCCGCCGTTAGTGTGCGCCATGAGACGAATTTGGGCATTCGGCTTGTCTATGATAATCGCAAGATAATATTCGTTGAGGATGTTTAACTTTTCTTCGGCGAGTAAACCCTTTGGCTTAAATCCTTTAACAGTGAGTGAGAGTAAGTTTTTAATTGTCGATTTGAGCAGACTGGGATCCTCGACAATTTGGATCCCTCCGGCTTTCCCCCTCCCGCCAATAGGTACTTGTGACTTGAGGACAATGGGGAGTCGAGGCATGTCGTTGGCGGATCTTACGACTTGGGATTTTGGCACGGGAATACCAGCTTGCTTAAGAATGGTTTTAGCTTCATATTCCAATAATCGCATGGCTATTTGCCCGTAAAGAATTTACGAAGTTTGCGAAGACCAGTTTGATCGGGCGGAAGGTCGGGCCATAGGATCGAACGAATATATGCCGTGGTAACTTTTTTACTTTTCTGGATCCCTCGACGAGTGGGCAGGGCGGAAGTCCAGAATAAAACGATGCTTCGTAGCCAGCCCCTAAGTGCGGCCCCGCCCCGCCCTTTTATGATCGCGTGGCTCAGCATTAGGAAATACGCGAACCAGAACCGTACGCCTATGGAAAATAGCAGTTCTCGTGGAACATTCTTTGTGTAAACCAAGGGAAGATTTTTGAATGTCTGATAAACCGCAAAATGCCCAGGCATTCGGTCGGCAGTTGCGCCTTGTTGATGATAAGCGATGGCTTTTGGTTGATAATACACTTTCCACCCAGCTAATTGGGCACGAAAGCTGATATCAGTATCTTCGTAATAGGCAAAAAAATCTTCATCGAAAATACCTATTTCTTTAAGCATGGAGATGCGGAAAAGAGTGGCGCCACCTGTACCACCGAAAACTTCTTCCGCTTTTGGAGCTACTTCTGCTCTGTCGTGACGATTACGGGGGAAAGGAAGTCCCCATTTGGAATACCAGTCACCCGTACTGTCGATAGTCTCGCCATCCTGTAGTAAGAGAAGACCTGTAATTATGCCATACTTTGGGTAGGTATCGGCAGTTTGGACTAATTGCTCCACCCAATCCTTAGCGGGTAGGGCATCGTTATTTAATAAGGCGACATATTCTAGGTCATTTTCGATTGCCCAACGAATTCCGGTATTCACACCACCGTCAAATCCTAGATTTTTATCGTTATAACAAGTCACCAGCTTTTTGCCATACTGTTTTTCGAGCTTTTTAAATTCATCAGCTGACCCGTCATGAGATCCATTTTCAATGGCAACGATCGTGAAATCTCTAAAACTTTGCTTGTCTAAGGCGGATAGGCAAGCAACGGTATCTTTGATCCCTCTGTAGTTGACAACAACAACGGCCACTCTATTCATAATGCTTCCTATATCTTATAATGATTGAAGATAATATGAAAATCTCAAATGTTTTTAGTCGACGCAATCGTATATTACTACGGGAGTTGGTGGTGACTGATTTCAAGCTTCGCTATCAGGGTTCGGTGCTTGGATATTTATGGTCGCTCTTAAAACCACTGCTACTTTTCGCCATACTCTACCTTGTTTTTGTTCAATTTTTAAAGTTTGGTGGTGACCTAGAACATTATCCCGTCTATCTTCTTCTTGGTGTTGTAATGTGGAGTTTTTTTATTGAGGCGACAAGTCAAGGGATGCAGGCAATTGTTGAAAGAGGCGATCTTATTAGAAAGATAAACTTTCCTAAGTATATAATCGTTGTTTCCGGTACCATATCCGCCTTGATCAATATGCTACTTAATCTCCTTGTTGTTTTTGTCTTTATGGCGATTAATGGCGTTGACGTTCAGCTTACGTCGTTGTTATTACCCTTTAATCTCCTTGAATTGTATGTATTGGCGCTCTCTATAGCATTCCTGCTAGGGGCTTTATATGTTAAATATCGTGACGTAGGACATATTTGGGAGGTGTTTCTTCAAGGAGCGTTTTATGCTACACCCATTCTTTATCCTATTGGAATGGTGATTGTTCAGAGCGAATTTGCTGCGAAGATTTTAATGTTAAACCCTATTGCGCAAATTATTCAGGATGCTCGCTATAATCTCATTTCCCATCAAACTATAACAACCGAAGGCCTAGTTAATAATCCAATACTAGCAATGTTGCCATATCTTCTAGTTCTGTTGCTCGGAGTATTTGCGATTCGGTATTTTAAAAAGAACCAGGCGCGCTTTGCGGAGAATGTATAGGTATGTCTAAGGAATTACCCGCCATCGTTGTAAGTAGCCTTCAAAAGACTTTTAAATTGCCTCACGAGATGCACACAGGAGTTAAGCAGTTCCTTATCAACATCTTCAAGGGCCAGCATGGGTATGAGGCCCAGCATGTGCTGAACGATATATCATTCGAGGTAAAAAAAGGTGAGTTTTTTGGAATCGTGGGGCGTAACGGTTCGGGTAAAAGCACCCTCCTGAAACTGCTTGCGGGCATATATACTCCCGATTCGGGTTCCATTATCATTAATGGATCTCTTACACCATTCATTGAGCTGGGCGTAGGATTCAATCCTGAATTAACGGGGCGGGAAAACGTGTTTCTCAACTGTGCCCTCCTTGGGTTTAGCCGTAGCGAAACTGAAATGATGTACGAGGGCATCATTGAGTTTGCCGAGCTTGAAAGATTTATGGACCAAAAATTAAAGAACTATTCATCAGGCATGCAAGTAAGGCTAGCTTTTTCTATTGCGATACGTGCCAATACTGACATACTTGTCCTTGATGAGGTTCTAGCTGTTGGCGATGCCGCGTTTCAGCAGAAATGTTACAACTATTTTAATGACTTAAAAGACAGGAAGACGACAGTGATTCTTGTTACTCACGATATGGCGGCCGTGTCGAGATTCTGCGACAGAGCATTGCTGATAGATGGTGGCAAAATATCATTAATTGGTTCAACGCGAGCCGTAGCCGGGAAATATTTGGAGGATAATTACAGTCGACTTCCGGGTACGATGGATCCTATGGATAATCCCGCGGAGAAAAAGCCGGCAACTGTAGAAAAGTTTGTGATTAATAATACGAAATTTGACATTGGCGATGACCTTCATGCAACAATACACTATCGTAATCCCGAAGCAACCCCGCTCCATTTTGGTTTTCAGATATTTACTCAAGATGGTAGCTATGTCTTTGGTACGAATACAAAGATTGGTGGCCTCGACGCAGTTGTGAAGACTACGGGAAAAGTGGACATTAATGTTAAGCTAGATCTGGTGCCGGGTTTATATTTTATTGCCATTGCAACTATGAATAAGCAGGCAAGTGAAGTATATGACTACCGAACTAATGTCGAAAAGATCATCGTTAAAAATACAAGTGATGTCGGTGGTGTTGCATTTTTAGAGTATAAATGGAACGTTAGTTAATGTTTGCAGTAATTTAATTGAATCCATGGAAAGAATTATGATATGAATATTATTAAACTTGCCGGAAAATCACTAACGACAGATTCAAAAAGAAGAATAAAGAAATTTATACTAAAAAACATTTATTTTGATCGATTCGTTAATACGTATGATAGTTGGATAATTAAGAATTTCCCAGATTTATTAGACCTCGAACGCTACAAAGAAGATATCAAGGGCTTTAACTACAAACCTCTTATATCAATAACTATTCCGACGTATAACACACCCGAAGAGTTCCTACATGAATGTATTAGATCGGTTCTAACGCAATGCTACGATAATTGGGAAATTATATTAGTAGATGATGCATCGCCGGACGACAATGTTCGCCGGTTAATCAAAGAATATGCCAAAAGCGATAAACGAATAAAGTACAAGTTTTTAAAAGAAAATCATCATATTGCTGGTGCTACAAACGAAGCAATAAAGATGGCAAGCGGTGAGTTTATAGGATTATTTGATCATGACGATATCTTGTGGCCGAATGCCCTCTATGAAGTGGTGAAGGCGCTCAACCAAGATAAAACCATCGACTTCATGTATACGGACGAGGATAAGATCGTTGAGGTAAAATCTCGTCATGCCGAGCCATTCTTCAAGCCCGACTGGAGCCCCTACCTTCTTCGAACATGTAACTATATCACTCATTTCTCCGTATTTAAGCGTGAATTATTAGATAAAGTTGGCTATGAGGATGGGAAATATAATGGTGCGCAGGACTGGGAGATGATCATGCGTGCCACCCGCCATGCTAGGAATATTCATCATATACCAAAAATGCTTTATAGTTGGCGTGTTCACGATAATTCGACCGCAAAGGATATGGGCTCTAAACCGTATGTTGCCGCTGCCCAAAAAGCAACTATAGAAGATGATATGGTTGCCAGGGGGTACGATAGGGATGATTTCAAGGTTGAGCAGGACAGCGACTTCTTTGCTTTTTGGAAAACAAAGCTAGAGACAGGAAATCCAAAGGTCAGTATCATTGTCACGAATCGATCACAGGCAAGGCAAATTTCACGAAAAAATCCCTATAAGAATTGCGAGTATATTGTTAGTAGTAGCTATGAGGAAGGCCTCAATCGATCCGTAGGAGAGTACGTTGTATTTATTGAACCCAACATAAGGATACAAACAAAGAACTGGGTGAGGTCGCTCCTCAATAGTGCCGTTCAGAATGATGTCGGGGTTTCGGGCGGCTTAACACTTTATTCAGATAAGAAATACATCTATAGTGCCGGAATAGCCGTAAACCAAGATGATAAACTCGTACATGTATTAAGCGGGGGTGTCGAGGTTGATCATGCCAAGACACTCACACGGACAGTATATATCCAGACGAAACGTAATACGACAGCTATTGGTGGCTGTGTGATGGTAAAAAAGGACATAATTAAAGAGTATCGATTTAAAAGTGCCGCTCTCTATACTCCTATCGAACAGCTAGTCTTGCTTAGTCTATGGCTTATCGATAAAGGGTTTAATAATATATATGACCCCAGCGTTGTAAGTACGATTAACCTTAAATATCCCAAGAAACCAAAAGAAAACAAAAAAATATACAGGGACAAAGAAATTACTTTAGTGACTAAAACTGGGAGGTATAAGTCAGCACTTAAAAAACACTATTTCTTCGACGATCTAGTGAGCTATCCGGATATAGATTAACCTGCCCGGTAGAAGAATATATACGTTAAGAGTAGGTAGACAGTGAGCGAAAAGACAGCCATTGATACTGTCACTATGCTTAAAAGTCGGGGCTTAATCTTTACAGAGATATATTGCTGAATATAGGCAAACACAGGGATTAACAGCACGAGCAGTGGTGTAAAGTATCTCCCCTGCATACCCTGGATGAAGGTAGCGTCTATACCAGCAATGTTTGGTCGTAGAGTCCACATTGTGTACATTCCTAGCGTAATAGCAAACACTGACACAAGAAACAGCGATGCTGATACTATTGCGAGGCGCAGACTCACTTTTGGTACTCTTTCTCCGAGCAAGATGAGTCCGAATATGCCCAAATGAATAATAACTAGCCACTCTGGCAATTTATACCATAACCACCCAAAGTGCCCGACTATTCCTGAGGTAACTATGGGATCAAGTTGGGTATTGAGCTCTGTTCGGAAGAAAGTATTGAATAGTACCTCTATAAATTGCATAGAACTTATGCCGTACTTCGCAAGGTAGGCGTCGCCTAAGAATAGTATCGCTCCTAGTCCTATAGCGGATAGGGACCAGAGGGATAACTTGAGGAAACGCTTGCTAACCTTAAAACTCGTTATCTTTTTATGTACTTTTGTGAATATCCTCGAGTTACTATATAGACTTTTTGGAAGGAATGGTAAAAGGGCAAGAAGCAGTACATTACTTGGTTTTGTCACAATTAGTGCGGCGGCAAGCAAAGGCAGTTTGATTATCTGGCTTCTCGTGATAGGAGTTTTCTGTGTAAAAAGATTTATCATATACGCTACCCAGGCGAATATAACTACGATATTAACCGCGTCATACGATAATGAAGCAGCTTGGTGAACAATCATTGGAAACAAGGCCAAAAAGGTAAATGCAAGCTTGCCATACTTTACATGTTTGATAATCAGATAGAGGGCTGCAAAAAAAACGGCGAAGTTAAGTAGCCTCCCAAGGGTTGCCATCACACCTATAGAGGGATGTATGGCTCGTCCTATTGCAATACCAATGGCTTGTGGCCACCTGGATATATCCAAAGATGATACAGGCCTATCTTCATTTAGGGAGTTTAGTTTAATTTCTTTGGTTATTCTAAATTGAAAGCCGTCTCCCTCGAGATTAACTTTGTCCTTAAAAATCTTTTCAATGTACGTCCCGTCTTTAATGTATCCAGCGGAGTCCTCAGCGGATATCATAAGATCACGGGGTATCTGTTGGTTCTTTGAAAACATACCATAGCTCATCCAGAAGTGTGCCCCCTCATCGGGGATTGTGAGGACGGGCATTAAGAATAAGCTAATTAATCCG
The DNA here is from genome assembly GCA_966186595.1 of uncultured bacterium. Taxonomy (GTDB): domain Bacteria; phylum Patescibacteriota; class Saccharimonadia; order Saccharimonadales; family Saccharimonadaceae; genus JALRBM01. The sequence continues at coordinate 11,359 of CBIFWO010000002.1, forward strand.
AAAAACGAACCAACTATGAGAAATATACGTTCAGGTCTCTTGAGTATCGAGCTCAATTTTAATAGCATAAAAAATAGATTATTTTTGGACTAACTTGATAATTATAGCTTCTATAGAGTTATTTGACAAAGGGGTGCCGGTCTGTTCGTCATTTTTTACCCAATTTTGCCAGCCAACCCGTGATAAGTGCACCCTGTAGTAAATGTCGTATTTACTTGCAGCCGTGCCTGTAGCCTTTAATTTGATAGCTTCAATGGATTTTGATTGGCCGGTGGATCCACAGATAGACCCGGGAGTGACGTCGTTGAGCCATCCAGTGTTCTTTACGTAGGCAGAGCAACTTATACCAATGTCACCGAATATTGAATTGATTGTATCAAACCGCAAGGCCTCCATTGGTCTTGATTGGCCTGTTGTACCCCCAGTATCGTTCTGGCGTGTCCCACTTACCCATCCGATGTTACTTAGATGAGTGGAATAAGAAAGCGAATAAGAATCTGGTATGCCGACGTTCTGAGGATTGTATAGTCCGACAGAACTTACGGGTGCTGCTGAGGAGTTTTTAGGGAGAATCCTGGTTTCGATGGCCTCTAGTCGAAGGCCTGCTCCTACGGAACCGACGGGGCTACCATTCTTTACCCATCCTTGCCATGCTCTGTTTTGGACATAACCCCTGTACCATACGTCGTAGTTATTGCCGAGTTCTCCGGTAAGCGCAATCCTTAGGGCTTCCATCCTCCTCGATTGACCAGTAGTCCCAGAGGCCTCATTATTTAACTTGAAATCCTGCCACCCTATGCCGAGTAAGTAACTAGCGTATGTAATACCACCTGGTGTGCCAGTAGTATTTGTCAGTGCAATCTTCATCGCTTCAATTTGTCTAGATTGTTCGGTGGTGCCGCTTACCATTGTATCGGTAACATTTGGCTGCCATCCCATCTCGCTAACGTGAGAAGATATGCTTAGAGAAGCAGAGGGACTATAAGAAATAGTATTAATATTCTGGTATGCATTATTCGTTGACCCTGGGGCCGGAGAGCCTTTATCTACCAACTGGACCTCAACCGCTTCGATGTTTTTATTTACATCACCGGTTACACCTGCAGGTTGACCATTTTTAGTCCATCCCATCCAACCCACATTACTGATATGGGTTCGGTAATAGATATCATATAGCTGGTTAGTCGTGCCAGTAGGATTAATCTTTACAGCTTGGATGGGTTTATTGAGTCCAGTCGTTCCAGATATCATGCCTTGGATCACCGTCGGTTGCCAGCCGGTGTCGAAACTGTATGAAGAGTACTCGACACTTCCGTCTAATCGTATTGCCTCCATGGGCTTACTCTGCCCAGTTGTTCCTGTTACTCCACGGTTAACATCTGTCTCTGTCCACCCAGTGTTCTTAAGGTGAGATTTAAAGAGTATAATGGGGGGTTCGTACTGGGTCGACCCAAACCATGCTGTAAAATATCTCCAGAAGTTAAGGTTACCATACGATCCACAGTTAACGATCTGGCCGGGTGCAGCGGCGAGTGCTGCTGCGTTAGGTTGGTAGGGCGTATAGCTGTACAATGCGGCCGTTGCCCGATTCTGAATATTGAGGGTCGTACCTCCACAACTACCATTAGGGTTGTATGCAATGAACTTATTTCCTGGTACGGTTGGGGGGACGGGGTATGTATCATCAAAGAAGCCTCTAAAATGCCATACTCCATAGTCAATTTGTCGTGTAAAGCCATATGCTGCACTATCACAAGGTTGACTGTCGGGACAGCCATATCCTAGCGCAGTATTATAACGCCAGCTTGGGCAATCTGTTCGTGTTACAAGACCTTGTTCTTTTTGTAGGGTCGCTAAAATTACTTGAGGGTTGATCCTATAAAGTTGAGCTGCCTGCCAGATGAGAGTTGCCGCCGAGACTTGTTCTCCGATACCTTTGCCATAAGGTTCATCCCCAAGCCCGTCGCCATTAGCGTCGTTCAAGGATAGAGAAGTAAAGTTCGCTAGGCAAGTGGAGCCTTTGCTCTCGAGAAAGTTTTGGATTTGATTGACAGACATCGAGTTCCTATTAGTAAAAGTGCCATCCGACATAATATTGGCAGGATTAAAGGATTCGGTTGCTTTTGCTAAGTGGGTTGATAGAAACATCACTCCCAAACCTATGCTTGCAATTCCGAGCAAACCAGTCGAGATCAAGACGTAGCGTCGATGTAGTCGTATCATTCAGTAATATCCTTGGTGTCGGAAGAGGTGGATGCCGATCCTATGTGATGAATAATTGTAGCTTTCCATGAGCCGCCAGTGGGCAAGTTAGCTCGTGAGATAGAAAAGCTGCAGGTGTAATAGGTGGTACTTGTGATTATGTTAGAGGTGTAACTTAGGGTTTGTTGTCCAGTTTGACTTAGCTGCAATTCACAGTAGCCAGACGATGCTTTTTGGAAAGTAGCGACTACTCTTATCGGATCACCTCCCGCTCGTTCGAGGAGGGGCTTTTCTGGTGGAGCGGAGGGTGTTTCTGTAGATGGAGGGGTTGTTTGGTCTGGGTTTTTACCTGTCTTGGGCGGTAAACTTGACTGACTCCCAGGATTGGAAGATACCTGCTCTTCTTTAATTGTTCCCTGGGGAGCTGGGGGGAGATCTTGGGGTTTGCTCATAAGATAGGCATATGCACCAACTCCGATAAGGATAACGGCTACGACACTCACAATAATGATTAACGTTGGTTTTTTTGGCGATGAAAGTGCTTTCACGTCTGCGCTCTTTCCTAATGGTTTTGATTTGTAAGTAAGGCTATTCCTTTATTTAATATAGCATATAGCTAATGCTCTATCAAATTGCACTAAGATTCTCGTTGTTGGGACTCGGACCTTTCCTTACTCGATTACCACTGTTATAGTTTATAGCACATGCAGCAGGATATCAAAAAGGACTACTTCTGGAATACATTGGGCGTATTTCTGCAAAATGCTATCTCGCCACTTCTGCTTGTGGCAATCACACGAATAAATGGTATTTTCGATTCAGGTATTTTCTCTTTTGCGTTTTCGGTAGCTATTATCTTTTGGGCGATTGGTATGTGGGGCGGACGAACATACCAAGTGTCTGATGTTAGGCAAGAGTTTTCACATCGTAGTTATATTATGGTGCGGTTGATTTTGGCCGTTCTAATGCTTGTTGGCGCGATTGTATTCATCACCACTAACCATTATGATGTGACCAAGAGTAGCGTCATAATCGCGCTGGTGTTATTCAAGATTATCGAATCTATCGCGGATGTCATCTATGGAATTTTACAGACGCACAATCGCCTATATATTGTAGGAAAATCCCTATCATATAAAGCAATTGGTGGGTTCATCACCTTCGTCATAATCGATATCTTGACGAAAGACATTCTCTTAAGCTGTATGGGAATTGTGGCGATTAATATTGTAATCTTTTTATTTTACGACCTACCAATTACGAGGAAATTAGATAATATAAAAATGCACTCTGCTAAACTCAGACATTACGTCGCTAATGCATTTGTAATAATGAAACGATGCTCACCGGTTTTTGCTGTGTTGTTTTTAGCAATGTTTTCGCTGAATATCCCGCGTTATTTTGTCGATCTTTATCATGAAGAAGAAATCGGATATTTTGGTATTATTACGATGCCAGTCACCCTGGTAGTATTATTAGTATCATTTGTTCTGCAGCCTAATGTTCTTAGGCTATCTAGGCTGTACGACAAGAAAAAGTATACTGAATTTAATAAAATTGTTGGAAAGTTGGTATCGATCACTTCTTTGATTGGGATTGCTATTTTTGTTGCTGCGTTTATGTTTGGTATCTTCGTGCTCCAACTACTCTTCGGCGTCGACTTTTCGAGTTATAAACTTGCTCTCATGATTTTAATTGTCGGTGGAATCATTAATGCCTTAGTTGGAATATTTATTAATATACTGACCATCATACGACATATTCGAGCCCAGTTTTATGTTTTGCTGTTAACTAATATCCTTCTTGCTGTTGCTTCTGTAAATATAATTAAAGAGCAGGGACTATTAGGTGGAGTAGGCTTGTTTACGGTAACGAGCATCGTGCAGGTAGCACTGCTTGCGGCAATATATGTGATAACTCTAAAAAAGGCGACAAATGCAGAAAAAAATTAGTATAATAATCCCCGTTTATAATGGCGAAAAATATATTGGTCGTTGTTTGGATAGTGTTTTGCACCAAACGTTCAAAGAATTTGAAATTCTTGTGATTAATGATGGATCACAGGACGGGTCATTAGAGATACTGCGGGAGTATGAGAAAAGGGATCCTGATAGGGTGAAAGTCATCACGCAAGAAAATAGGGGAGTGGCAAGAACTCGTAACAGGGGTATTGAGCTAACTAAGACAAAGTACCTTATGTTTATAGATCAGGATGATTTTATAGATCCGGATTTCTGTGAGACGTATTACACTGCAGCCGAAGAACGTGACTGCGATATCGTGCTCGGGGGCTTTAAACGACCAGGAACTGGAAATAGGATAGTGAACAAATACGTTCCTCTAAAGGACACCCCTTATGCACCGTATGTGTGCACGGGTATATGGGCGAAGTTGCATAAGACCTCATTTGTAAAAGACCACCACATATCTGTTTTTCACACTCCATATGGTGAAGATATAGCCTTTACTCTCCATGAGTACGCCGAGACGGATAATATAAGGGTATTGGAGGACTATGTTGGGTATAGTTGGCTTTACAATCAAGAGAGTGTGTCAAATACGAGCCAAAAGAAGATATTAAATATGCTTCCGTCTCATCTGATACTACTTGACAAAATAAAAAAGTATGACATCTCTCACAGTCCGGAGCATGAATATTATATTCTGCAAACAGTAGTTTTTTTCCTGCTTTGGAGCGGTCGTTCGGCTAAGGGAGTTGATTTCATGTATGTTTACAAAGAAGTGTTTGCGTGGTTGGATGAGAACTACCCAAGATTCCGGGATAATAAATATATCTTCTTTGGTCCAAGCGGTGCGCCAAAACTCAATAGACTGTCTATCAGTGGATTTATGCTAATGCACAAGTTGCATATAGTTTCGTTATTTGCAAAGATCTATTGCAAAGGCTGACAAAAGATATCACAATGTTAACTAAGTTAAGAGTATGATTGACACAGTGCGGAGGAGGTGAGATGGCACGGAAAAAGGACACAAAAGGCGAAGATTATGCCGAAAGGTTACAGACGCTAAGTGGGGCAAAATGGAAACGCGTGCTTGATGTGCAGCGTCCTTATCGCTGGAATTTAACTCGCCTTCATCTTGGTAAAACGTTAGATGTAGGGTGTGGAATTGGCAGGAATTTAGGGAATCTCTCGCAGGAAAGCGTTGGTGTGGACCATAACGACCATGCTGTTAAGGTGGCGCAAGCAGCTGGTTTCAATGCGGTAACAGTTGATGATTTTCGACGCAACAAGAAGAAATATGCTCCAAGCAGCTTCGATAGCATGCTACTTGCTCACGTCCTCGAGCATATGACTACTTCAGATGGCAAGAAGATCATCAAAGAATATTTGCCATATGTACGTGATAAGGTGGTGATAATTTGCCCCCAGGAAAAAGGGTTTACGACGGACGAAACGCATATAAACTTTCTTGATCACAAGGCAATTGAGGATATTCTGGAGAGCTGTGGACTAACAATTGCACGGTCTTTTTCGTTTCCCTTCCACAAGGCTGTAGGGAAGGTTTTTGCCTACAACGAAACGGTAGTGGTTGGTCAGAAGTAATCTATGCTAACCAAGCGATAATACGATGCAGCCTTGATGTGAGGTGCCATTTAGCAGAGCGGGACGCGCTCTGCCATCCCATTGCACTGAACTCTTTGGAAAAATCGTTATAGACCTCTTCCTCTTCATTAAAGCGCACGCCACCCTTGGATTTTTCAGCACTTGAAACTGATTCTTTGAAGCGGCGATATTGGAAGGTGGTGCTTTTGTCAAAATATAAAGTACCGCCATCTTTGATAATACTAAGTTCTACTGGAACGTCCTGGACAACTCTGCGTGTATTGTCAAACTCGTGCTTTTTAATAACTTTTGTGCGCCATAAAATGGATGGGAAATAGAGCCAATTACCGGTGCATAGGGAGGCTGCTAGTTTTTCCCCTGCATACACACCCGCTTTTTGGGGCTGTAACATTCTTTTAATTCTGTCCCCCAGGGGAAGATAAATATTGCCGTCCGCATCGATGACATCCACATATGGTTGGTAAAAATCCGCATTACCGATATTTGTCAGTGCTCGCTCTAGATAATTCGGCAACATGATATCATCACACCCCAACATACAACAGTATTTCGCTTTCGCAGTCTTGATAGCATAATTAAAGTTTTTTGTAATGCCAATATTTTTTTTATGGCGATAGTAAGTAATTCTTCTATCCTTAAGTTTGGCGAAATATCTAGCAGGTTCTTTGGAGGGATAGCAGTCATCAAAGACATATAAATGCCAGTCCGGTTCTGTCTGGGCAAGCACCGATTCTACCGCTTTTTTAAGTAAATCGACATCGCCCCAATAGGTGAGTAGAACGTCAACTTTTGCCATTATTCTCGGACAGTCTTATTGAGATTTCTTGATGAAGGTCGCGTATGGTTCGTTCGTCGCGTTCGATCTTGCGGCGATAATCGTTGATTATGTAAAATAAGTAGATGATTGCGGTAGTTTGGAATATGTCAAATAAACTCAGTTCGCTTGAATCAAGAACAGGAAGCCCTATTACAAGATTGTAAATTGGGAACGAGCTGATTAATACGATCAGAATGACAAGCCATAGAATAATTTGAAATCGAAAACGCCTACGATCAACTTTCTTTAATTTGTATTGTGTCACAATATTAACGAAGGCGAGCAAGATAACCGGAAGGTTAAGAATGACAAGTATGATATATCTCATTCGAATATCTCCGCAATTCTTCGCCTAATGAGTGTTTTTACAATGTTAATGCCATTCCAATTGTTTTGACCGCCTACCCTGGCATTTGAAGTCGAGTAATCGGTGTAGATCGCTTTTATTGGATATTCTCCTATTTTTAGATTCTGCTGCTTGGCACGCCAAAGCATTTCGGAACAAAATTCATAGCCGCTGGTTTTCCAGCGAAGCTGCTCCAGTGCTCGCCTGGAAAAAATGCGAAGTCCGGACTGAGAGTCGGTGGAGTTAACACCAAAGAGAAGGTATGTGATAAAGCTCAACCCCTTATTACCAAGAACTTTTACTTTAGACATTCCCTTTCTATCGATAAGTCTACTTCCAATTAAGAGGTCGGCATTTTGCTTAATAAGCTCATCTATTCCTCGGAACACATCTTTAATATCATGTTGACCGTCTGAATCCATGGTGACGCCGATGTCGAATTGATTTCTCTCTGCGTAGCTTAGGCCTGTTGCTATTGCACCACCTTGACCAGTATTCAATAGATGGTCAATAATAACTGCACCATGTTTTTTAGCAATCTTACTTGAGTCATCCTTTGACCCATCATTTACCACTACGACCTCCCCCGAATAACTAGAGGCCTCTAATGTCTTGATCGCATCTGATACAACACCTCCGATGACTAGGGCTTCATTGTACGTGGGGAGAACAATACAAACACGCAGGGCGGACTTCCTTACTCGCATAAGAGTATTATATCATTTTTTATAGTGAGAGAAGGACGTCCAAGAGTTAAAATCCTGAGGGGCTGATTAGCCGGGGAATTATTTTAACAGACGAAGCAAATACTCTCCGTAGCCAGACTTCTTAAGTGATTCTGCCTGAGCATGCAACTGATTATCATCTATGTAACCCTGGCGCCAGGCAATTTCTTCCACGCATCCAATCTTAAGGCTAGTGCGATCTTCCATAATTTGCACAAAGTTACTTGCATCCATCATGCTAGCAAATGTGCCCGTATCGAGCCACGCGCTGCCGCGATCGAGAATTTCAACATTAAGTTTGCCTTTTTGAAGGTAGGCATCCATCACACTTGGGATTTCGATTTCACCGCGTGCACTAGGCTGCACATTTTTTGCTATTTCAATTGCCTCATTGTCAAAGAAGTAGAGTCCCACAAGTGCATAATTGGATTTAGGCACGGCGGGCTTTTCCTCAACCGAAATTGCCTTCATGTTTTCATCAAACTCCACAACACCATAGCGATTAGGATCTGCGACCTGGTAGGCGAAAACGGTGCCGCCATCAACATTCGTATGTCGAGATAGAGACTTTCCTAATTCACTACCATGAAAGATATTGTCACCTAGAATCATGGCAACCTTGTCCTGGCCGATGAACTCCTCACCAACAATATAAGCATCTGCTAGACCACGAGGTTCGGCTTGAATGGCGTACCGAAGGCTAATGCCCCACTGCGAGCCATTCCCAAGCAGGCGCTGGAATTGTTCTTGGTCGTGTGGCGTAGTAATAATAAGAATCTCACGAATCCCAGCTTCCATAAGCGTAGAGAGCGGATAATAAATCATCGGCTTGTCATAAATTGGCATCAGCTGCTTGCTAATACCTTTTGTAATAGGATATAAACGCGTTCCCGTACCACCCGCTAAAATTATTCCCTTCATAGTTCTCCTCGCAAAATAGACTAGTCGTTTTTCAAGTAGAGCGTTAGTGCCTCTCGCCAGTCGCGAGGGGCAAACCCTGCAGCCTTTATCTTATCAAGATTTAGCGTACTTTGTAAGGGGCGGGGAGATGCTTCTGGTTTATCTTTGAAATATTCGGCAGTCGTAACGGGTGTGATGTCGTCTGCCGATTTGCCTACAAGCTCATAAACTGCCTTCGCAATCTCTGCCCAACTTGCTGGTTTTCCATCATTGGTAAGATTATAAGTACCGAATGGAGCGGCTGTGGCGAGAAGGTGTTTAATGCCTGCTGAGAGATCTTCTGTAAAAGTAAGTCGTCCAATCTGGTCGTCCACAACAGTTGGTTTGATGTCTTTCTCTGCTAGGGATTGCATAATTCTAACAAAATTTTTACCTTCACCGATAACCCATGTAGGACGAACGATGTAGTGCTTGGGCGCGACGCTGGCGGCAATGTCTCCGGCTGCTTTTGTTTGTGCATAGACTCCTAGTGGCGAGAAGATCTCATCTTCTGGATACGGTTCTTTTGAGGCGCCATCAAATACATATTCAGAAGAAATATGAACAAGTGTGATGCCATACTCACTGGCGATTTTGCTAAGTTGACCCACGCCGTGAGCGTTCGCTTTCCAGGCAGCTTTGCGTCCTTCATCAGTCTCTGCATTATCAACCGCAGTGTAGGCGGCGGCGTTAATAATAACCGCGTAATCACGCCAGCGACGCTTCTTGAGGATATCAGGATTTGAAATGTCAAACTCTTCCCGCGTGACGAATTCTGCGACTGGAAAATCTTTGCGAAGGGCTGTACCGAGCTGACCATTTGCTCCGGTAATTAGAATTTTCTTTGCTTTTACGGGCACGGCGTCCTTGAGGAAGGGGTGGTTTCTATCCTTTTCTGACATCTCCCATTCCTCAGGTGGAATTGGCCAATCGATTTTTAATTCGGGATCAGTTGCATTAACAAAACTATAGCTTGCATCGGGATGCCAGTGGTCATTTACAAGATAGGAATAGAGGACATTATCTTCAAGTGTAAGGTAAGAGTTCGCGACACCAGCTGGAACAAAGATAGCTTTTGTCGGGTCAATTGTTGCGGTAAAGACCATGCCATATGTTAGGCTGTCTTCTCGAATATCCACCCAGGCACCAAAAAAGCTTCCGGTACCGACAGAGACAAATTTATCCCACGGCTCGGCGTGGATGCCGCGCATAGTGCCTCGTTTTCCATTGAACGAAAAGTTGTTTTGCACCGGTCCGAAGTCGGGAAGACCTGCGGCAAGCATCTTTTCACGCTGCCAATTTTCTTTAAACCAGCCACGATTATCGCCTAGAACGGTGAGATCGTATATCTCCAGACCGGGAATAGTTGTTTCGATTCTTTTGAGAGGCTTGCTAAATTCGAGATTGCTAGGTTCTGACATACTTTCATTATACCGTTCTTTCCGTTAAAAATTATTGCGTCAAGCGTGCCGCCTGAAATATAAAATGCAGCAAAGCAATGCTTCCGATAAGGATAACAATGACATAGCGATACCGGGGGTAATTGAGCAATACTTTACCCAAGAGAAGATATGCTGCAATGATAAGAAGCGTAGAAGGAACGAAGAAGCTCCGCCACAAAGAGGCATACATAGTTGGGGACAGTAGGAGGATAGCCGCGGAAGCCAATGATGCCGTATAAAGGAGACTAAGAGAATATCCAAAGGGCTTTTTAGGGAAAAGAAAGAGAGGGGCAACGACGGCACATAAAAGCACAATTCCCCACAGTAGAAGGTTGAGCGATAGTAGCGGGTTTGTAATAGTTGGCTTCCAGGTAGCAAAGAAGTTAAAGAAATGCGAAAAGATCTCGGAGCCGGACGAAAGGACGAGAATACTTGCAAGACTGAAAATAAAAATGAATCCATAATCCATAGCAACTTTTTGATTCTTTCGAGCAAATAATGCCACCATGAATAACCACGAGGCTACTAATAAAAATCCGGTATGATTAATAAATGCCTCCATGAGCCAGCGGTACCCATATTCCAGTCGGTCGCCTAGCGAAACCAAATGGAAATCGGGCAACCAAGTAGCAGTTTCGGCTTCAAGGCGGGCAGCATTGCCTGGTGCTAGTATGCTTACCAGTAGAGACGCTAGAATCACGATTCCAAAAATAATCGGATATAAGGGTATTGTTTTGGGCCTGGACCATACGCGGTACATAATGAACGAAGCCGTTAAGCCAAGAAGTACTGCACCTACTTGTTCCTGCGAACTAGCTGCGATAATCGAGGTGATAATACCTATTACCGTAAGTGACCAATGGGGGGCGTGATTCTTTAAAAAATAATAAGCTACGGGATAAAAGGCTACCATGCCTAATGCGGTCATCCAAAAATATACTATCGACCCTGTCATCCATAGCCCACCCTCGGCAAGCACATGGTGATCCATGAGAAAGAGTATGCAAAGACTGCCGATTAACATCAGGCGAGCATGTGCTGGTGTCTGTTTGCCTACTAGTCTCGCATATGCAAAAAGCATACCGCAGAAAACCGCGAATATTCCCAATGTTACTATTTGCCAAACGTAAAAGGGAGCAGGGCTTAATAAATAAACAAATCCCTCTGAAAAAATACGTCCGCTCCAGGTGTAATAACGGTCTATAACCCAACTGAACACATCGGGAAAGGGAAGTATCTGCGTCTGAAAAACAGTATCGTCTGACCCAGGAATCCGATGATTAAGAAGAAGCAGGCATAGAAATGCAATAATCCCTAGTCCGAATATGAGAACTAGGGATTGGTTGTGTTTCAGGCTAAGAAAAAGCCTACTGACCTTTTTCGGCATACGCCGCTTCGACCTTTGCTTTTTCGGCTTTCCACCAGTCTTCGTTTTCGGTGTACCAGTCGATGGTTGCTTTGAGACCTTCGCGAAGGTTGGTGTACTGGGGGGTCCAGCCAAGTTCGTCTCGTAGTTTGCTTGCATCGATTGCGTAGCGTTGATCATGGCCCGGGCGGTCATTTACGTGTTCGTATGCAGTTTTATCCTTGCCCATAAGTTCGAGGATTGTTTCAAGAACATACTTATTGTTTTCCTCGCCGTTTGCGCCAATAAGGTAGACCTCACCGCTTCGGCCTTTATCAATAATCGTATGAACGGCGCTGTTATGGTCATCTACATGAATCCAGTCGCGGACTTGCTCTCCCGTTCCATATAGTTTTGGCGAAATACCACTCAGGATATTAGTAATTTGGCGCGGAATAAATTTCTCGATGTGCTGGTAGGGGCCATAGTTGTTCGAGCAGTTCGAAATGGTTGCATGAATGCCAAATGATCGCACCCACGCTTTTACAAGAAGGTCAGAGCCCGCCTTTGAAGAAGAGTAGGGGCTACTGGCATTGTATGGAGTTTCTGGCGTGAACTTTTTTGGGTCATCGAGCTCAAGATCACCATATACCTCATCAGTTGAAATATGGTGAAGCTTTTTGCCGTGTTTACGAACAGCCTCCAGAATTGTTGCTGTACCAATGAGGTTGCTATGAATAAACGGCCACGGATCGCGGAGTGAGTTGTCGTTGTGGCTCTCGGCGGCAAAGTGAACAACGATGTCGGTTTCCGCAACAAGCCTGTCCATAAGCTCGCGGTCACAGATATCGCCAGTTACGAAGTCGATCTTATCAAGAACTGACTTTAGGTTATCTGGATTACCGGCGTAGGTAAGCTTATCAATAACGGTGATTTCGTATTCAGAGCGAGTGCGGAGGGTGAGATGTACAAAGTTTGCCCCGATAAATCCTGCACCACCTGTAACGAGCATTTTTCTCTTATTCATGATCTTATTGTATATGATACTTCTAGTTTTATACCGTTGTGTAATCGGGGATTGATTATAATTGTAAATAATACAACTACATAGAATAAGTTATAATGGTTATGCATATCCGTCTTAGTTGGTATAAGGAGCTTTATGAAAATAGCGATTGTTAGCGGGTTCTTCAACCCTCTCCATGGTGGACATTTGGACATGATTGAGGCGGCTGCGGAAATGGGTGATAAGTTGATCGTGATTGTGAACAACGATGTTCAACAAGTTCTGAAAAAAGATAAGGTGATTCTCTCCGAGGATAATCGTGCACGGTTGATGCGGGCGCTTCGGGATGTTGATGAGGTGGTGATTGCGGTTGATCAGGATCCGCCGGTGATTCAGACACTGGAACTTATCGCTAAGCAGCATCCAAATGATGAGCTTATTTTTGCAAATGGCGGTGATAGAGATTCGGAAAAAGTCATTCCTGAGACCGATGTCTGCCGCAAATACGGCATCAAAATGATTTTTAATGCGGGTGGTACGGAAAAATCAGACTCGTCCACGCGCATTAACCAGGCGCTTGGACATAAGAAGTAGGTCGGCTGAATATGTGCGGAATAGTTGGATACATCGGAAAACGTAACGCACAGAATATTCTGACGAGTGGGCTGAGACGATTAGAATATAGGGGATACGATTCAGCGGGGATTGTAACGGTGGGCACGTCAAACCAGTCTACACTTCTTCGAGCAAAAGGAAAGGTTAGCGAGCTTGATTCATTGGTTGCTAGGAACAAAACCACCGATACGATTGGTATTGGTCATACTCGCTGGGCTACGCACGGCGAACCGTCCGAGACCAATGCCCACCCGCATAGGGCCGGCGATATCTTCCTCGTCCATAATGGTATTATTGAAAATTTCAAGGATCTGAAAAAGGAAATTAAGGGTCATAAATTTGTTACCCAAACCGACACTGAAGTACTAGCCGCCCTCATCAATTCTTTTTATGATGACGAGACACCTCTGGTTGAAGCGGTAACGCAGGCGCTGAAACTTGTCGCTGGAACATACGGCATCGCTGTTGTATCCACCAGAAAACCGGACGAGATTGTGGTTGCGCGTGCTGGTAGCCCGCTCATTATTGGGATTAATGATGATGAAACAATCATTGCCAGCGATGCATCGGCCCTAGTAGGACACACCGAGCAGGCAATTTATTTGAATGATGGCGAGATCGGGGTGTGCCGTGCAGATGGGGTCGATTTGCAAGATATTAGCGCGCATACTATCAGCGCCAAGGTCGAGAAGATCGAAGTTGACATGCAGTCGATTCAAAAGCAAGGGTATGATCATTTCTTATTAAAGGAAATCTGCGAGCAGCCCCAGACACTTGCCGCCACGATCAACGGACGTGTTATTCCCAGTGAACATCGCGTGCAGCTAGGGGGCCTCAACATGTCATCCTATGAGCTACGTGATGTCGAGCATGTAACGATTGTGGGATGTGGCACGGCTTATTACGCAGGGCTTCTGGCTTCGTATTATTTAGAGCAACTGGTCGATGATCTTACGGTTGATGTTGTCGTGGCGTCGGAATTTCGCTACCGCTCGTTTCATATTCCCAAACATAGTGTGGCACTGATCGTTTCTCAGTCGGGCGAGACGGCGGATACGCTTGCATGTCTTCGCGAGATTAAAAGGCGTGGCGTGCGAACGATCGGCATTGTGAATGCGGTTGGTTCAACGATAGCACGCGAAGTAGACGGTGGAATTTATGTCCATGCTGGTCCAGAAATATCCGTCGCTAGCACTAAGGCTTTCACCTCACAAGTTGCGGCAATGACAATGTTTGGGACGGTTCTGGCTCAGGCCAAAGGCACAGGACTGCAAAAAACCGCCGAGTTTGTAGATGAGCTACACATGTTGCCAAAAGAAATCGAGAAGGTCATCAAGGCGCATAAAGATGAGATAAAAAAGATCGCCAAAAAATACGCAGGGCACGAGCACGCACTTTTCCTTGGTCGTGATACGCTTTTCCCGGTAGCAATGGAAGGTGCCCTGAAGCTAAAGGAAATCTCATATATTCAGGCCGAGGGCTATGCGACCGGCGAGTTAAAACATGGACCGATTGCACTTATTGATGATCGATTTTTCGAAGTACTGCTGATTACCGAAGGGTGGTTATTTGAGAAATCAATTAGTGGCTTGCATGAAATAAAGGCGCGCGGTGGTCACGTTATTGTGATCACGAATAGTAAGAAAGATATTGATGCTGAAATAGTCGTCCGGATTAAAACGAAATTGGAAATCTTTGCACCGGTCGTACTAAATATTATCCAGCAGCTCTTTGCATATTATATCGCAGTTGCTCGTGGAAATGACGTTGACCAGCCACGTAATTTGGCAAAAAGCGTGACGGTAGAATAGCACACCTAGCCGACAAAAACGTTGCTAACAAAAAGTGAAAATAATGCGAGTTGAATAACTACTCCACCTGCACAAATGCAAAATAGCAGTGTCTTTTGATACGTTCCATTAATAAAAATTAACGCGCCTATATACTTCACAGACCCAGTGATATCTTAGTTATAGAAACAGCGCCTATTTTTGGCGCTGTTTGCTTTGCTTCTTAATCTCTTCGTTACTAATTGGCGGCGTATTCGCCATGATCTTTATAACTTCCGCAGCTTTTTTGTCTAATGGTGAGCTTTTCTTGATTGCGGGCTTTTTCTTTGGTTTATCTTGAGTCATATGCACCATAGTAGCAGACTGGCGCTAGAACTTTTACCTCACGCCCTCAAACAACTGCTTAATTTCTACATCTAGTGCTTGCGCTAACTTTCGTAGCGTCGTCAGACGTACAAACTTCGTTCCACCTTCTATAAAGGCAATTGTTGTCACATGTGCATCAATCCTTGCTGCAAGTTGTTCCTGCGTCATGCCGCGCTTACGTCGCAGTTCTGCAACCCGCTTACCAAATGCTTTCATCAATGCTTTTTCTTGTGTATCAGCCATATTCACAAGATAGAGGTATTAGACTTTTGGTTGAATAGACTTAAAGTCTATGTTAGATTGATACTTAGACTTTAAGGCTAGGTATATATGGGGCGAACACAGAAAAAAGCATTTGTAAAAACAACGGATATTTTGCCGCTGCTCAGTGACATTGCCGCTCACCGGCAAGAGCACTTTGTTGTGTTGTCGCTCGATAGCGGACGACGACTTATTACTAAGAGAGTAGTGTTTATTGGTACTGTAGACGCCGTCATTGCTCATCCGCGAGAAATCTATGCGGGAGCTGTGTCTGACTTTGCGACAGGCATTATCATTGCACATAATCACCCTTCGGGTGACCCAAGCCCTAGCAAGCAAGATATCGCTACGACACAGCAGCTTATTGCTGCGGGGCAGATTTTAGGAGTGATACTGCTTGATCATGTGATTGTGGCAGGGCGGAAATATTATAGTTTTATGGCGAGTGGGATGATTACAGAGCTTGACATTCGGTTGCAAAGTTTGACAGAGGCAAACTTACATTGATAAACTGGCCGTCCGCTCTAGCCAATGCTGGTAAGCCATGACAGGCGCAAGCTTCCCAAGTATTTCGCCCACTTTTTTGCGGCTTGCTTCAATGCCCACTGGTAATTCATGCTCTTTTCCTGTGCGTACAACTTTAGCAAGATGAAGGGCGTAATCGTATTGGTCGGCAGCTCTTACTTGAACGTCTGAAGATTCAGTTTGTAAGTTCAAGAAGTTGCTTATAATCGCATTATACAGCTTCGGGTGTGCTACGAAAAGATTGGACAACGTAACGAGGTTTGCGGAGGAGACATTATTTTCCTTTAGGAAATACTCGAAGCGGCTGCGTTGCTCGTCATTCATTAAGTTAGTATGAACTTGAAGAGGTACTCCGTAGTCGGTTATATTGCCCGACAGTATGATTGCTTCTGAGAAGTTTTGCAACTCCTTCCAGCGGCTTATACTTAACGGCTCTGTTGTAGTGTATGACGGGTCAATGGCAGCTACTACGACATTACCATCTTCATCCAGTGTATTTATTGCCGCTGTGGTATGGTTACAGAACAGTACGCTTTCGCCTGGCGGGGGTAGCTCCCAACGCTGCCCGTCAACAAAGTTGCCTTGAGGTAATGCCTCACCCTCGGAACTTGCGCGTTCTACCACGATAGCGTCTGCGTCGCCACTACCTACTTCAGAGAAGCGCATGCCATTAAACTCCACTGATTGCATAGCTATATCCACCTTGCCTACATTTGTTTCAAGGCGTTCCAGAAAAGAAGGCGTAGCATCATAAATAGGAGTCTGCATACTCTTGCCGCTCTCATAGGCTTGCCGTATCCCTTCTGCTGAGAGATCGGGGATGTAAGACCTCACTATGGTCAGTGCAGCCGGATCAACTCCCAGGCTTTGCATTTCGGCCACCATAGCCACGGCTTTTGTTCCACAAGCGGTGACAATTTTATAGGGTAAGTCGAGACGCGATATCGTTTCGGTGAGTTCACAAACAGTATCCCATCCGTAGTAAGGGTGGGATACTTCATCATAGTGGGTAGCACGTTCAAAATCAGACATTATTTGGCAACAAGATTCACAGTTTAGTATACCTCATCGACTCTCTCTGTTAGCCTACTTTCTTGCAGAAAATAGGAACTTCCACTTTGCAAGCAAAATGGAAGTCCAGTCAGGGCAATCTCTATTCAGCTACGCCTCCTCCCAAATCTTGCTCAGTAAGCCATGTTGTTTGAGTTTGTCAGCCGTCGTAAATCGAATACGCGGCCGCTCCTCGTCCTCATTTTTCCACTCCCAGCTATCTGCAATAAGCTTTCGTGTCCTGCGTTTGGCGTAAATAAGATCAGTCGTTCGCGGACAAACAAATAGCAAGATGGGCAGTTTTTCGGTATCAGTCTGCTCTTGCCAAGTAATATCTTCTTCATCGAGGTACTTCACATAGTCACCAAGGCGCTTCTTCATGCGGTAACGTGGCAGGGTCGGATCAAAGACCTCAAGCAAGTAGCTTTCGAGCGTCGTTTCTTCTTTACCGTCGTCGAGTTTATCTTTGCAGAAAATAAGACTTGGTTGGATTAGCTCACTATCCAGTACGAAATGGTAATAACTGCTTTCTAGCAAGTAGTCCGCTTCGGTTTGGTAGAAGTAATTTAGCTTGTCTGTACTTTGCTGTCTTAGGCTCACACAACAATCCGCAAGCAGGATGCAATGGTCAATGTAGGACTGGCTACGTGTCGGCTCCTTGTAGCGTTTGCGGAGTTCTTCTGGCGGGTAATTTGGTAGTTGTTCTCCATCTTCGTTGGGTGTGGTGAGCTTCCGCAAATACCGCACGCCATTCAATCCTAAGTAATAAATTGCAGGTTTGGTCTTCTCCGCAAAGTGCGTTGAGTAAATCCACTCGACATAACCTTTAGCTCGCAAATCACGCAGCCATAAGTTAATAGTCTTCGGGTCTTTGTGACCCATTAAGGCTTGTACCTGGATACGGTTTAGAAATCTAAATCTATATAGCAGCTTTAGTATTTCTTGTTGCTTCTTGGTTATTTTAGGTAGTTCGGTCATAGGTATATGGTTCAGCTATAGGTAGGCATTAGGCTAGTTATTTTTTAGAGTTAATTATGCTTTGCTTGATTATTATTCTGTCTTATGTCTCTTTTTCTTTGGATTATTCTTTAGATTTATTGGTTTTTATTCTCTTGTTTATATGATTTGTTATTTCTCTTTATGTCTAGTTTCTTTCTTTGCTTCTTGCTTTATTCTGATTGGTGATTTACTTTTTTACCAACCCACCTACCCATACTTGTAAGGGTAGAGGATACGATTGATTGTACTATAACAGATTGAGTTAGGATATATTCTGCCCTAGCCCATGGGGGCAAAGATAATACTGTTAGAAGGACTCTGAATCCTGTAATAACTGCTCATCATCACCAGGGAGAATACGGGGTTTACGATATCTGGTGAGGCGATCTTGCTTGGGTAGAAGGCTTGTACGCGATGCTGGTACTGGCGTTGGTATTGGTGTTGCGATTGTAGGAGC
This sequence comes from uncultured bacterium, assembly GCA_966186595.1. Classification (GTDB taxonomy): domain Bacteria; phylum Patescibacteriota; class Saccharimonadia; order Saccharimonadales; family Saccharimonadaceae; genus JALRBM01. Next base: position 29,831 of record CBIFWO010000002.1, read on the forward strand.
TAGCATGAGTCGCCCTGTACCAATGAGCTTTCTGTAAGGCAGGTTTGCACCATTCACAAACCCAAACCACTTATCAAAACGTTCGTTGTCTTTGAGGCCTCTTGTGTTATAGCGGTATTCGTATTCTGCACAGTATTTTTGCAGATGCTTTGGACTAACACCAATATAGATTGCGCGAATGCTCAGTTTTAGATGGCTCCATGCGCCTTCAATGGTGTTTGTGTGGTTCTGCCCAACAGCAAACTCTCTGCTGGAGTGGTTGACGCGGTGGTGCTCATAGCCAAGTTGGGTGACATGGTTGTATGGGCGGTATTCGTCAGTCATAACAGTAGAGCCAGGTGTTACGTTATCCGTGATTACTTTTTCAAGTGTGAGCGCAGTTGTGTCTCGTGTAACAGCTAAGCGTATTTCACCTTTACGCTCAGCGATGCCGACGACGGGTGTTTTGCCGCTTGCGCCACGGCCGCGCTGTCCGTCGTGCCTCTTGCCGCCCACGTAGGTTTCATCAGCTTCGACAATATTACCAAGCAAATCACCACGGCCAGCTTTCTCAACGCTGTGGCGGATACGTTGCAGCATGAACCAGGCTGTCTTTTGTGTAATGTCTAAGTACTTGGCAAGTTGTATGGACGAGATGCCTTTCTTGAGCGAAGTATTGAGGTAGATGGCGTAGAACCATTTTTGTAATGGAATATGACTGTCACTGAACATGGTGCCGACTTTGACGGTGAATTTCTTACGACAGTCGCCGCATTTGAACAGTTTGCCGTCTGCGAATTTATACGTCTTTACTCTGCCGCAGTGCGGGCAGTAGCGGTTAGTACCATCTTCGCCCCAACGTTGGATTTCTAGAAAAGCCAAGCACGAGGCTTCATCTGGGAATTGTTGTTGGAAGGCGAATAAACTCATGCTACTAGTTTATAAAATTAGATTGGGTCTGTCAAGTATATAGGCACGAAAATTAATAAGGCGATGTAGATGGTAAGACAGGGTAATATATAACGGTGAACTGAAACGACATTGCTATTGAGAGCGAACATGACAATAGAAGCCAATCCAAAAATACCCAGAGGTATGTATTTGTCATTTTTCCTCCATTGAAGTAGTAGATAAAGTGAACTAATCGCTAATACAAAAAGCGCGATCACCGGCAATAGATGGTTGATGATTATGTCGGTGTCGAATGGTCGCTGGCCTATGGATGCGCGAAATACTTCGTAGGTTGCACGCAGGATTGTCTTGATGAAATTTATATCAAAAACCTGATATACCCAATCCGACGTCGATTGGTAGGCGCGGAACATCCCGAGGAAATCTGCTCGTGTAATAAATAGATAAATTCCATACGCCACAAAGCCAATTGGTGCCAGTAGAAAACAAAGAAGTTGTTTGTTGAATATTTTCTTGAACTTCCAGCCGTATGCCCTCATGAATTCAAGGCCGCAGAGTCCGACAAATAAAAGGGCAGGCAAGCGCACGGCAGTGAGAAGTCCTAGCAGAATTCCAACATACAGCCAATGACGCCGCAGGGCGAAAATATATGCCCAAAAACCTAATGCCATGAATAAAGCTTCGCTGTAGAAAACGTGCAAAAAGAATGCTGTGGGAGCGGTAAGGACCAGCGCAATGAGCCATCCTCTTTTCCCGCTCAAGAACACTCTTCCTATTTTCAAAAGAGCAGCAATCAGGAAGAACGCGCTGATTGTATTGATGACCTGACCAGCTACGAGGATATCGATTATTCCGAAACTGGCGTGGTGAATGGCCCCTACGAGTAAGGGAAAAAGTGGATAAAAGACGGCGGACGGGTCGTTGGTTATATAGCAATCAGTGACGATCATGTGATACCAGTTCCCATCCCAATTCAAAGTATGATGCAGAAGATTAGAGCCGTTTTGCGTATCGAAAAGATAGCCCACAAGGAGCATGAAAATTTTCCAGACGATTGTAATGGCAAGGGCGATACCAAAGTCGGAGCGAAGAAATCTCCGACCTAATGAGATTATTTTAGGAAAGCTGGTCATAGACGATCTTGCGAATCTTTGTGATAAACAAACTTTTATCAAAACGTTTCGATTTTCGTCTGAGGGTTCCTGGAAGGAAGGTTGTTTTTTCGGCTTTTTGGATAGCGTTAATGATGGCGTCTACAGATTGCTCGTGAAAGAGAATCCCACTAACATTATCGTCAACAATATCCAGTGCCCCGGCCTTACCCAGTGTGATCACAGGTGTTCCGGCGGCAAGAGCTTCAACCTGGACAATGCCGAAATCTTCCTCGGCCGCATAGATCCATCCTTTTGCGTGATTGAGCGCATACTCCAGGTCAGTATCCGATGCGTTGCCAAAACGATCCGTGTAGAATTCGATAGTTGGCCCAGCTATCTTCACCAGCTCATCATGGGCAGGTCCGGTTCCAAAAACTTTCAATGGCACGCCCAGTTTTGTACAGGCGGCGACTACAAGATCGTAGCGTTTGTATGGCAACTGACGGCCCATTGTCATGTAATAGTTACCACGCTCCCGTGCTGGTTCAAAGCGATTAACATCGACAGGTGGATGAATGATCGTTGCTGGCTTTTTGTAATATTCTTTGATTCGTTTTTGCGTTTCGGTAGAGTTGGCAATAAACACGTCGACCTTTTGTGCTGCTTCATAATCCAGCTTTCGTTGGTGGGGGACGAAGAGTGGAATAAGCAGACGAATAAGCGGGTCTAGCTTCCCAAAACCAGGACGTTTTTTATATTCCCCGTAGTGACTCCAGTAATAGCGAGCAGGGGTATGGCAGTAGGAAATAATAATCTGGTTGGGGCGGGCTTTTCGGATTTGATTAGCGTTGAGGTAAGAGCTGGTCAGGATAATATCAAACTCGTTAAGGTCGAGATCGCGAAATGCTTTGACCTGAAGGACGGGAAAAAGCTTGTACATTTTTCGAAGAAATTTTGGGAATTTTTGGAGCCACGTGGTTCGAACATCGAGGTCTTTAAATTCGGGTAACTTTTCTTTGTCGTAAATTGCTGTGTAAATTGGTGCATTTGGAAAAGCCTCGTGAAGCGCATAGACGACTCTTTCCGCTCCGCCCATGACGGTCAAAAAATCGCAGACGATTGCGATTTTTGGTTGCTTCATCTACTTTGCTCCTTGTTTGCGAAAGACGACGGCGAGGGTTTTGAAAAGAATTTTAATATCAAGCCAAAAGTTCCAATTCTGTGCATAAAAAAGTTCAAGTTCAATTCGTTCTTCGAAGCTTAGGTTACTACGACCTGACACTTGCCAGAGACCGGTAACACCCGATTTGACACTATGAAGCAGTGCGGTACGGCTCGGCGAGAATTTGGCCTCTTGCGGCAAAATCGGTCGCGGACCAACGAGGCTAAGATCGCCCCTGAGAACATTGAAGAGCTGTGGTAGCTCATCGAGTGAGGTCGTGCGTAGAAACTGGCCAAACCTCGTAATCCTCGGATCGTTTTCGACTTTACGATTTTTTTCGTACTCGAGCGCTAGGTCTTCCCGACCCATCTCACGGAATTCTATGGCGGCATCCCGTCCACCATATTTTGCGCCCATGGTACGGAATTTGATTAAGTTAACAGGCTCAGAAAATTTACTCAGGCGCTTGCTCACATAAAATGCGGGGCCGGGGTTAAGGATCTTTTGCAAAATAATAAGCAGAAGATAAATTGGGGAAAGAAGCGCCACCAAAACAAGGGAAGCAATCGTGTCAAAAACCTGTTTAGCAATCGCTCCCCAGCCAATAAGCGGTGTCTGACTGACGGAAATCATCGGGTAGCCTAAGAATACGTCGACAGTGTTTTTGCCCGCATAGAATTCTGATTCACCAGGAATGAAATTATATTGGATATGATGTGTTTGCGCTGCACCTAAGATTCGCTGGTTGCGTTCGGCCGAGTCGTAAAGATCTGTCTGAATGATTGTAGTGATGTTGAGCTTATCGATTTCTTTTAGGGCGAGATCTACAGAGGTAAAATGGCGAACTTCCAGTCCAGGGGGGATGATTTTCCTTGGGCCGGCGATCGCGATAACTTTATAGCCACTTTTATGAGTTTCCGATAGATTATCGGCGATGTCGCGCGTGGCCTCGCTATCCCCTATGACCAGGACACGACTAATGCCTCGACCAAAATAAAACAGGAGGCTTCGGGTAATGCGAAGGATTTCTCGTTCTAGGACGATGAGCAAGAAGGCTGCAGCCAATGCATAGACAGGAACGAGTCGCGCTGGGAAGATGTGGTCTTCGCTAACGTACTCCCAGCCGATAACGAGGAGGATACCTATGAATGATCCGATGGCAATCTTGCCCCATTCAACCAATCGGCGATTGTAGGTGCTAGCCTGGTAAAGTCCAAGGGTAGCGAAAATCAAAATCCAGATCGGGACGATAATCAGGAAGCTCCTGAGGTATTCGATAGCGTACACTTGTGTGGCAAGTGGTCGCTGATCGTATTGAACGCGCAAAACGTAGGCGACGCCAAACGCTAGACAAAGAACCAAAAAGTCGGCGAGTATTAATATAAGGCTGTAGAATTTCGTATTTTTTGATGGCATAGCTAGTTATTGATCATTATATCATTCGATGAGATACGTAGTACACTAAAAGCAATGGGACGAATACAATTTCTTGAGCGAATTTATCTGACCATTCTTTTGGTTGTCTTTGGGGGAATTGTGCTGCATGCGCCACTGAGTGTGGGGTTGGGTGTGCTTGTCCCGGATTACGAGTTGCTTATCAAATCCTGGAAAGAGATCCTATTGATTGCGCTGGTTCCTATTGCAATTTGGCTTGTGACAAAACAAAAGTTATGGAAAAAGCTGGCGAAGGATTGGATTTTTCGCCTCATCACTACTTATGCTTTGCTCCATATCTTATTAATACCATTATCGTATGACGGAATATCATCTGTTTTGGCTGGTCTGGCGATTGATCTTCGGTATGTATTATTCTTTGCGCTGGTCTACATAGCAGTCTGGATGATGCCACAGAGGCGACGATGGTTTATTACTATTGGGGTTATCGGTGCTTTTATCGTAGTCGGCTTTGCGACGCTGCAGCTTTTTCTGCCTCCGGATTTTCTGAGTATTATTGGATACGGCAAAAATACCATTCAGCCCTACCTAACCGTTGATAAGAACCATGATTACATTAGGGTAAACAGTATGCTGCGCGGGCCAAACCCTCTGGGCGCGTACGCAGGGATGGTACTTGCCTTCCTGGCAGCTGCAGTCGTTCGTTTGAACGTGATTTTGAAGAAGCGGAGTATGTTTTATCTCGTCGCGATACTGGCTGCATGTGGCATTCTGGCGCTGTGGAATAGCTATTCACGCAGTTCACTAGTGGCGGGAATCGTGGCAGTTTTGCTCGTCTTGGCGATCACTCTTGGTCGCAAGATATCTCGTCGTGGGTGGATTACGATGTGCGTGGTTGTCTTTGCATTTTTTGGGGCCCTGATTGCTGCGCGTGGCAGTGAGTTTGTCTCGAATGTTATCCTTCACGAAAACCCCGACGGGGGCAGTAGTGTGAGCTCGAATGATGACCATGTTTCGTCGCTGGCAACCGGAATTGATAGATTGATCCATCAGCCGCTAGGCGCGGGAGTGGGAAGCACGGGATCGGCCTCACTTTTTAGTGACGATGCGATCATTATCGAAAACCAATATCTGTTTATTGCTCACGAAACTGGATGGCCCGGACTGATTCTATTTGCTGCAATATTTGGTCTTGTCATGATGCGGCTGTGGAAACGGCGACAAGATTGGTTGGCTTTGGGTGCGTTCGCGAGTGGCATCGGACTGGCCCTGATAGGATTATTATTGCCGGTTTGGGCTGACGACACGGTATCAATCGTATGGTGGGGAATTGCAGCAGTTGCATTAATCGGAGGAAGTTATGGAAAAACGACCAAGCAAAAAGCAAAAAGAGCTGCTTAGCTTTATCGATGGATTTATCAAGGGGTATGGCTATGGCCCGAGTTACCGCGAGATAATGAGGTCGCTTGATTACAAATCAGTTTCCACTGTAGCGGTTCATGTTGATGGCCTGATTGCGCGTGGATTGCTTCGCAAGAAAGACAATTCCGCCAGGTCATTGGAGGTCGTATTGCAAACAGCGGTTACAAACCCTGACGACGAACATATTAAGTGGCTAAAAAAGGAAATCAAAAAGCGTGAGGTTGTTGATTCTGCCCAGTCGAACAAGCAGGTGCAAATCCTTCGCCAGGCACTCCAGATCCTACTTGACCAAAAGACGGAATAACAGGTATAATACCCTAAGTATTCCGGCATAGCTCAGTGGTAGAGCGGATCGCTGTTAACGATTAGGTCGCTGGTTCGAGCCCAGCTGCCGGAGCCAAGTTGAATTTATTGCAAAAGAACCATTGTTTTGAATGGTTCTTTTGTTTTGTACCTCAGTTGGTCGAATGGGCGAAAGATAATAAGCTTCTGAAATTGACTTTTATAGCTATTGTATTATAAAAATAATGCCAGAAAAGAATCTTAGAGATCACTTTCGACCGATTCAGCCAGACGCTATTCCAGCAGAGGTCGCCGAACAAATAATCCGTCGAGGCGGGTTATTTGTAGATCGAGCACTTCAGCCTCGAAGCATTGACGGTTTCGAAAGCCTTCGAAGCCTCGCCCATGACAATGGAGATGAAACATACTTAGCAAATCAAACCAAAATTTACGGGGACGATGAAAAAGAGAGTATTATTCATGTGATAGATACAACGCCTGCGGGTCAGGTGATTGGCGTGGGCGAAGTGAGGTTCAATAGGGATTCGGAAGAAGATTACTTTAAAGATAAACCTTTTGTTGGATGGACACTTACAGAAAACGCGCGGAGTAACGAGGGGCTTGGTAGTCGTCGGTTGCTCGTCATGAGATTAGCAACTGCTGCTGAGTTTGGTTTGGTCCTTCACTCCGATACCCTAATCACAGAGAGTGCTACAAGGATTTGGGAGCGAATGGTAAGGAATGGACTTGCGGAACGATATGATCAGCCAATATCGGCAAATAAGACAGCCCCTCGCTATAGATTTAATAGCATTGAAGACAACTTTCCTTAATATCCAAGTTATTAAATTATAGCGACCTTCCCTCGGTTTAGTATTTTGATATACTAGAGCTATGCAGAAAATAGCGACGAAAGTATTTATTTGTGCCTCGATTGTTTTTGGTGTTTTGGGGATTTTGATTGTTTTGACAACCTCGGGTCCGGATCAGCCGGACACCAATTTGACCCAGATATTGATGAAACTCCTCCTTATCGATGTGTTTATTATCCTGCCTTCTTTTGCGCTAAGCATTGCCGGTAAGTATCTGAAGGGTAAATCCTAGTAGCTTATAATTGCTCCGAGTAGCCTGGTGCATAATAGTCTAAAGAAAAATGTCGACAATTCGCTTTAAAACCAAATTATTCAAAATTGATCAATGGACCATCCTGCTTTTTCCCGAAGAGGCCAGTGCTAAACTACCCTCTCGCGGCCAGACGATGGTTGAGGGTGCGATCAACGGATTTCCGTTTCAGACTGTGCTCGAGCCGGACGGGAGGTGGAGTCACTGGTTTAAAGTGGATAAAAAACTTCGGGATGGTGCAGGTGTAGATACAGGCGACCAGGTGATGGTGGAAGTTGAATCGATCAAAGATTGGCCGGAGCCTGTGGTACCGAAAGATCTAAAAGATACTCTAACTTCTCATCCTGCAATTTATGACTTTTGGCAGAGCATCACGACAATGGCGCGCTGGGAGTGGATCCGCTGGATACGCGCAACGAAGAACCCGGACACGAGGCGCCATCGTATCGAAGTGTCACTCTCGAAAATGAAGGCAGGAGAAAAGCGGCCCTGTTGCTTCAATCGTGCGATGTGTACTGACCCTTATTTATCGAAGAGTGGGGTACTCCGCGACCCGTCAGAATTGTAGTAGCGAAATGCTATAATAAACGCATGAGTAGGGCAAAAAAGACGGACATTATTAAAGACAATCGAATCTTTGCCTGGCTGGCGATTGCAACTCTTCTTGTATTGTCAATTCCGTTGATTGCGATGCAATTTACGGATGAAGTGAAATGGACTTTAGCTGATTTTAATACCATGGGACTTTTATTGTTCGGAATGGGTTCTGCATTTATATTTGTCGCAAGAGCAACGCCAAGAAAATATAGATTACTGGTTGGTTGCATATTTGTCTTGCTATTATTTTGGCTTTGGGCGGAACTTGCCGTTGGGGTATTTACAACAATAGGGAGCTAAATTTGTAATAAGGGGGAATATGGGACAGAAAATTATACCAAACTTGTGGTTTGATCATACCGCGAAAGAAGCGGCCGAATTTTACACTTCGGTATTTCCAAATAGCAGCATCGTTTCTACGGTTTACTACCCAAACAGTACCGAGGAAGGCCTGGCTGATTTCCAACTAGAAATGGCGGGCAAGGAGCTGACGGTAGAATTTGAGATCGAAGGCCAGCACTTCGTAAATATTAATGCCGGCCCGGAATTTTCGTTCAATCCATCGATTTCGTTCATGGTGAATTTTGATCCTTCGCGTGATGAAAGGGCGGGGGAGCATCTGGATGCATTGTGGGAAAAGCTGATGGAGGGCGGTGAAGCATTGATGGCGCTGGGAGAATATCCGTTTAGTAAGCGCTATGGCTGGGTAAAAGATAAATACGGCCTTACATGGCAACTTATTCTCACCAATCCGGGCGGCGAGCCGCGTCCGTTTATCATTCCATCATTATTATTCGCCGGCAAGAATGTCAACCATGCGGAAGAGGCGATCAAATTCTACACCTCTGTATTTAGGAACTCAAAAGCTGGCCTTCTCGCACCTTATGGCAAAGATACCGGTCCCGCCAAAGCAACCGCGCTAATGTTTGGTGATTTCATACTGGAAGGCGAATGGTTCGCCGCCATGGATTCGGGCGAAGATCAAGATTTTGTATTTAACGAAGCAGTTTCTTTCCAGGTTAATTGCAAGGACCAAACTGAAATCGACTATTTTTGGGAAAAACTATCTACTGTACCAGAATCTGAACAATGTGGTTGGTGCAAGGATCAATTCGGTGTAAGTTGGCAGATCGTTCCTGAAAATATGGCTGATCTCATGAAAAAGCCTGATGCCTTCGCAAAATTGATGCAAATGAAAAAAATTGTTATTAGCGACTTCTAGAATACTTAAAGTGATGCTTTTATTCAGCAGTCTCTTAACAGTTCTCCTAATAAATGTTGTATTGTTCCTTGTGGCCTACAAACATCAGTCAGATAAGTTAACGGACTTTTCCTATGCGCTAAGTTTTATAGTGGTTGCTGTTAGTGCCTTCATGATTAGCACCCATAAAACCATTCTTCTTTCATTGACGGTTGGGATGGTAATAATCTGGGCGTTTCGGCTGGGTGGATTTCTTATCTACAGGATCAGAAAAACAAGCAGAGATACGAGGTTTGATGATATTCGAAGTGACTTTTGGCAGTTTTTGAAATTTTGGATTGGGCAGGCAGTGGTTGCCTGGATCCTACTTTTGCCGGTGTTGTTCTTGGCGAATAGGAATGACAATTTAAACGCTCTTTCGTACGCTGGAATTGCTATCTGGCTTGTAGGGGTGATGATCGAAGCAATAGCGGATATCCAGAAGTTTCGGTTCTCTCAAGATGCTGCTAATAAAGGGAAATGGATCGACATCGGGTTGTGGCACTATTCTCGACATCCGAATTATTTTGGTGAAATTTGCGTATGGATTGGCATGTATCTGACGGTGTTTTCTTCACTTGGGGAAATTGAAAAGCTCGTCGGACTGGCTAGTCCAATTGTGATATTTATCACACTTCGATTCATTTCAGGAGTACCGCCACTTGAAAAATCTGCTGATAAAAAATGGGGAGATAATCCTGAGTATCGAATGTATAAAAAACGAACGAATTTAATTATCCCATTTTTGCCAAAAAAGAATGTACAATAAGAAAAAATAGGAGGAGCAAATGGGCGAGCACAACAAAACAGTAAAAGTAGTTAACAAGGCTGGTCCGTTTGGTTTCTCCTTCTTCCTTGCCTACATCGGCGCGGCGATATACTTCATTCATCAGACAAGTGGTGGTTTTTGGGAAGTTGTTCTGGCGCTCTTAAAAGCCCTCGTTTGGCCCGTATTTTTCATTTATCATTTGCTTCGTGTCCTTGGCGCGTAGCAATACCTGACGGGTCTGTTCGTAGCTGTGGGTAAAAGACGACAGATTTTCTCGCGCAGCTTCGTTATAATAGGGAATTGTAGAAGGAGGGCGCATGAAAAAAGGTGACTTTACACTGCACAATTATCAGGATGATTTGGACAACGACGAAAATCAAACAGATCCGGTAACTTCGCAATATACGGATGATCCCACGAGAGACTTAGGCATTCCAGAGGACGAAATGAAGGAAGAGCTAGACAGATTAGACTCCGAAAATAATGAGGATGCCCGAGAAAATGTTGAGGATATTGATGATGAAAGAGGTGCTCGAAACAACGAGTAACCTATGAAGTTTTTCGATAAAATCCGCCAGAACGATTTCCTGAAACACAATGCCGTATTCTTCGTAGGCTCTGTGCTCGTTGGTGTGCTTAACTATGCCTATTATCCAATTGTCGGGCGATTAATGAGTCCGACGGCATTTGGTGAGGTCCAGGTTCTTATCTCTCTTTTTTTGCAATTTACCATTCTTTTGAATGTACTGAGTATGATCACGGTGAATATCGTGGTGAATAGTACGGACCAGGGTAAGGCTCATCGAGTGGTCTTTGAGCTAGAAAAGTTGATGGTGTATTTGGCGGCGGTTCTTTTGGGAATTAGTTTGATTGGAGGGGAATTCCTTCGTTCAGCTTTGAAATTTGAATCCTCATTGCCATTTACTGCTTTAGGCCTCGCGATCCTGACGAGTATTCCTCTGACATTCAGGAGTGCATTTGCGCGGGCAAAAAAGCGTTTTGGCATTGCCTCCTCGTCACAGCTCATTGGGACTGCTGCAAAGATTGCATTGTCGGCAGGGCTGGTGATCGTGGGTCTAGGCGTCTTAGGCGCGGTTTTGGGAATCGTGGCCGCACAGCTGGTCGCGTTTTTATATGCCGCGAGATGGGCGGCACGCCTTGGGTTCAAACGCCCCGCCGATACGCATTATGGCACGCTACCTGATTTAAGAGCAGTTTTACCGGAACTCAAATATGCAGGTGCCGTACTTGTTGCGCTTCTTTCAGTAACGCTTTTAATGAGTATCGATGTCATCGCAGTAAAATATTTGTTTGATGCACACACCGCAGGCCTCTATGCAGGCATTGCGACGGTTGCTCGAATTATTTTCTTTTTGGCCGTACCGCTTTCTCAGGTTTTAATGCCAATGGTGAAAATTGGAAATACGACAGGACAAAATGCCAGGCTGCTCATCAAGTCCCTTCTACTGACGATGGCCGTCTGTGGTATGGTGTTGCTGATCATGGTGATAGCACCAGAATTTACTATCAAAATTTTAATGGGTGTTGAATATATTACATACTCACCCCTGTTGCCCCCCCTAGCAGCCGCCATTTTTCTCGTCTCTATAGTAAATTTAATTTTCATGTATTTTTTAGCTCTACGACAGAAAATGGTAATGCTTGTTGGTATAATTGGTTTTGCTACACTGCTGGGAGTGTTGATGGTTCAACACAGTAGTGTACATGCCGTGGTAAACAGCATGTTATTAGGAAGTACTTTCACGCTGGCTCTGGCCGTAACATACGTATTAGTAAATCTAAAACGAGGGGACCGCCATGCAAAGCAAAACTATATCGATCGTCATACCGATCTATAATGAAGCACCCAACGTGACCCCTTTATACAAGGCGGTCAAATCAATAATCAAGAGATTGCCACATCAGTTTGAGCTAATCTTTGTCGACGACGGGAGTAGTGACAACTCAGTTCAGCTTATTCAGCGTGTGGCAAAGAAAGACAAGAAAGTTCGTGTTGTTGAGCTGGCGCGTAATTTTGGCAAGGAAATTGCAGTAACGGCGGGTATTCACACGGCCAGGGGTGATGCTGCTGTTATTATGGACGCCGACCTTCAGCATCCACCGGAACTTCTTCCCCAGTTTGTGGAGGAATGGGAAAAAGGTGCCGATGTTGTTGTTGGCGTCAAGAAATACAGCGATAAGGAAAGCTGGTTCAAGCGTTTTAGCTCGAAAAGTTTTTATGCGCTGCTTGGCAAAGTTTCATCGAGTACCATCACACCGCACGCTAGTGATTTTCGTTTAATTAGTCGCAAAGTGATTGACACGTTTAAAACATTTACCGAACGTAACCGAATGACGCGTGGCCTTATCGATTGGGCTGGATTCGATCGTCGCTACATTTATTTCGAGGCACCTCCTCGCCTCCATGGAGAGGCGAGCTATAGTTATCGCAAATTGTTTGGCTTGGCGATGAATAGCTTCACAGCTTATAGCATGTTGCCACTGAGGGTCGCGAGCTGGATGGGCTGGATTATTCTCACTGTTTCTCTGATGCTCGGGATGTTTACGGTCGTGCAGGAATATATACTGGGAGATCCGTTGAAACTTGATATTAGTGGGACGGCCATGCTGGCAATGTTGCTTCTCTTTCTTGTGGGTGTTGTATTGGTATGCTTAGGTTTTGTCGCGCTCTATATTGCGCGCATTCACGAAGAGGTGATCAATCGTCCCCTCTTTATCATCAAGGACGAAATTAACGGGGAGGATCAATGAGAATAGCGCATGTTACGTTATATCCACCAAAAGGCGAAAAGCATGTTAGCAGCAGTGGCGTTGCATCGTATAGTAAAAATCTCATTTCACATCTCGGCGCGGATCATAACGAACATATCGTTATTTGCGATGTCGTAAAAAACGAAGAAAATTATCATGAAGATGGCGTTGAGGTGAGACGGGTTTTCTGGCGCAAGCCCAGCTTTATTATTAAAGTGCATAAGGAGCTCCGGAAGGTAAATCCTGATGTCATTCATATTCAGCAGGAACTGGCGCTATTTGGCAATATACTCACTGCCTATCTTTTGCAATGGCTAGTGTTTTTGTGGCGAGGCAAAACTGTCATTACTCTGCATGGAGTGGTTGATCCGATCTTGATCGACAAAGCGTTTGTCAAAGAGAATAATTCCAAGTTGCCTGTATGGCTGGTGAAGTTAGCGTTCTATATCATATACACGCCGCTGATGAAATGGGCAAGGCGCGTGATCGTGCATGAGCAATGTTTCAAGGACATTGCTGTGAGTAGTTATGGTATTAATCCCGATAAAATTAAGGTCGTTCCTCACGGCATTGAATCGCTTGAGACGCTTGAAGTGAGTGAAGCAAGAAAAGTGCTCGGTCTGGATGACGACGGCGAAGTCGTACTTTTTATGGGATACGCGACGGGCTATAAAGGTATCGATCTTTTGATTGAAGGCTTTGCGGAGTATGCAAAAGATCACCCTAAGGCGCACTTAATAATCGGCGCGGGAAAGCATCCAAAGCTGCATACAGACCCAACTTATCTGATGGAATACGCTCGTCTTCAACAAAAAGCGGCTGAGCTTATCGACTCAAAGCAGTATAGATGGGAAGGGTTTATAAAAGAATCCGAAATCACAACGTATTATAGTGCGAGTGATGTTTCGGTCTATCCATATACCACCGCTTTGTCTAGCTCTGGTCCAATGTCATTTGCGATTGGGTATGAAAAACCATTCCTTGTAAGCACGGCTTTTTTCAGTGTGTTTAAACAATACGAACAACTTTTATTTCAGAAAACTCCCGAGGATTTGGCGGATCGTTTGGCATACTTTTTCTCTCATCGTGATCAGTTTGAGACCGCCGCGCGTGAGCTTAAACGAAGCCGTAACTGGGAAAAGGTAAGTGCCAAGACATTGAAAGTATATCAGGATGATCAGGATCGGGAAGGAGTGTATGAAGCGGAAAAAAGTCCTACTGTTGGGTAGTTACGGGCAGAGTAATCTCGGGGATGATTTGTTGATGTGGAACTATCTCGAGCTCTTAAAGGATCGGGGGTTTGAGGAGATTTATGTTAATGCGAATACGGTAGAACTCATACCGAGTGCTATTAAAAAAGCTCATCCAAAACTCCACATTATCAATACCTACAAGACATCCCTGCTTGAATACATTCGGCTTATTCGCAGAGTTGATTATGTTGTGTATGGCGGCGGGACGCTTTACAAGGAACTGTATACCTCGACAGGACGCTCGCCGTATAGTGTGATTTTTCGTCTGATGATATTTAATGTTCTTGCACGGCTGCTCGGTACCAAACTTTATCATTTGAATATCGGGATAGGAACATTGAAAACTGGAATAGGAAGGTTTATTTCCAAAGTTGCGCTCAGCGCGGCGACGCTCACGACATTTCGTGATCAGGAGTCGTATGATTTTGCTGTAAAAACGCTGCGTGTTTCAAAAAAGAAACTCCAGCGGTCGGTTGATGGATTGTTCTTAAATCGCATCTGGGAAAGACCGTGGAACGTCGGGAATTTAAAAATAGATCGCAGCAAGCACAAGAAAGTGATAGGAATAAATTTACTTTCCGATATTCCAGATTGGGTGAATCGTGATCAGTATATTTCGTCGATGAAACGCACGATTACTGAGCTGTTGGAGCAGGGAAATCATCTCATCTTCTTTCCTTTTCAGCATGCGTTTAATCCACGGAATGACCTAGCATTTATGCAGGATACTCTAAAGGATGTTCTGAAAGGAAGACGCAACTACACGCTGCTAAAAGAGGTCCCCATTAATATGGTGGGTTCCTATCTCCAGCAATGCGATTTGTTCATTGGGATGCGATTTCATTCCTTGCTGCTTGCGACGGCAAATCGCGTTCCTTTTGTTGCGGTAGCCTACGATACGAAATGTTGGCGTTTTGTGAACGAAGAGAACTATCGGTATGCAATTGAACTCGAAAAGCTGCAGCCCGACAAGCTGGTCATGCTTTGTCAGAAGACCTTGGCGAGCACAAGCAAAGTCAAGCAGCAGCTGGATGAGATGGCGGAACGTTCCTACATGCAAGCGGAGGAAAGCTTACGGACACTCAGTTTGTAGCGAGGCGCCCATCGGCTAGGTCCACACCACAGTCCAAGTCGCTGATTCGCACGTCGCCCCCACCAGAAAAACAACCGACTAAAAAGCCGGTTCGTTTTCTGTGGCTACGTGATCGACCACGCCTCATCTATCTTCTCGTTTTTGCTTTCTTTCTGTTAGCCCATATATTTATTTTCCGTGATGTTATCGCAGCAATTCCGAATATTGTATCTGGCAATACGTCAATTGTGCGCGAAGAACTCGTTCCGTTTTTTGACTTTGGAACACAGTTTTGGGGAGAGGGAGCCTCTGCTCTCACTTCCTCGGAAGAGGTGCGCGTCATGTATTCTTTCTGGACGGCGTGGGTGCGACACTATCAGGTGTTACCGTTCGCGATCGTTATTCTTAATGCGGTCTCGGCATTTTTGTTATTCTATGCTTTTCACCGGTTGGGAAGATATTTTTATAAGAATTCGTTATTTGGTATCATTGCAGCGACACTCGCAGCTGTCTTGATTCATACAATTTTGCTTTATGCTAAAATGGCACATTTCTACGTACTTATCATTGGGTTTAGTATGTTTGCATTGTCGCTATCGCTGATGTGCGAACAGTTGTTTTTCAAACTGAAACTTTCCAAAAAATATGTGCTGGCGATTTCGGCTTTAACACTCTTCAATCCCGCCATCCACTATCACGTAATCTTTTACGTCGTAACGGCGCTCATTATGATCGTTCATTCGCTGTTCACCCTTATCATGAACAAGAAATATTTTTGGCGATATGTGCGTAGGAGCTTACTTTTCTTCGCCCTTCTTATTCTGCTTAGCCTCGTTCCATATGTTGTTTATATATTCCTCACCTCTTCGTCGAACCTCACGGGTGTATCGACGCAGATACCTGTGAACTATTGGATGATATATTATGCATCACTTGGTTTACCTTTTATTTTTTCACTTGATACCGCAGGACACCTGGATCTTATTCGTCATGGAAATTATCTCACTCCAATTCCCCGGTTTGGAAGTATGCTGGTGATGTTTCTGATTGGTGGGCTATTGCTATTCGGTAAGTGGAAATCGCTCCATATTGTATTAAAGGTTTTTCTTTTAAGCATGTTTGTCGTAATGTTACTTGCGATGTGGATGACGATCGGATACAGCGATAATAGTCCTTATTCTTTTCATAAAGTTCTGGGTGATATAGCACTATTCTTTTCGGAAATGGGTGGGGGAATCGGTTCGGCGATGACTGGCGCAATTGGAACCTTTATTAATATTCTGCGATTCCCTCATCGCTTTCAGTTTATCTATTTCTATGCGGCAGGAGTGCTATTCATGATAGCGCTAGTATGGCTCCGAGCGAAATTCCTGAACAGATTTTCTGCACTGACAGCGAGTATATCTGTTATATTTATTGCCCTGTTTCCGGTGCTGGCAAATAACGATTATCGCACAGCACTTACTTCAGGTGATCTCGCCTCATTTGTTGCGCCGTATCGAATCCCGGATGACCTAAAGCAAATAAAGAGTCATCTTGCGGGTGAGTCTAATCGAAAATTATTCATCCTGCCATCGCTTGAGAGTGGGCGTGAAGTTATTCAGGATAACAAAAGTTATAGTTTTTTGGATAAATATCTTATCTATTATCTGAACAAACCGACGCTTTATTACGGTGCGGGTGCTAGCACCGAGAATAAGTTGGCATCATACTTAGTCTATCGAGCAATTGCCTACAAGGAAAAATGGTGGGAGTATATCTTGGCAAATAATTTGGGAATCACCGATATCGTTGTGCCAAGAACGGCCAAGCAACGCGAAAAGGGAATCACCTATTTACCCGGAATCGAGAAAAAAATCCAATCTAGCCTGGCACAATCGACAGATTACAAGAAAAGTTACTCGGGCGAAATATACGATCTCTATAGTCTTGCTACTCAACCGGATCAGAGCACTTCAACCCTTATTGACACGCAGTGGCAAAACACTCTCGAATATCTAAATGGTGAGAATAAATTTGATCATTCAGTTTTCTTCCCCCTGCAAATGAGGCAGTATCTTCAAACAGGGGGAAGAAAGCAGTTGCTCACAGATAGTACTGAGCGTAGTTTCTATGATTTTTATAGCTTCCTCAATCGGAAGCAGGTCTTTGTCCCGAGCCCCGCATCGCTTCCTTTTAGCTCGCAGTATGTGGCCAGCTCAAACTTCACTAACAATACACTTTCACTCAGCACTCTTTACGCAAAGGACGATGGCTATAACTATCTCCATGAAAATATTCCTAGCCTTATGAATTTGCAGCGGCCATCGTTTGTTGGTCTGACGAAGGGTGACGTTGGGTTGGATGTGAAGATCCAGGTCTCAAAGAGTGGTCAATATCGCCTCTTACTCCATGCGGCAGCGAAGAGTGACACGATTCATGTGGTGCTAGGAGAACAAAAGGTGGCACTCACAAGAATTGCTGGTGATCAGAATAAACCAAACAAAGATTTTATTGACTTCACTTATTATTACGCCGATGTTGAACTAACCGAAGGAAAGGGGACGATTACCATTAAAAATAATGACCAGAATGCTGTCGTTGTCGATTCTATGATGGCGATGCCCCGAAGCGATATTCCTGCCAACTTCGACCAAATTCAGATGAGAGGTTTATCTATCGAGCGCAAGGATGATCAGCTTTATGAAGTTCGCATAGGAGAGCGACGATGAAGAAATTCATGAAATGGTTGCGTGATGAAAGGCATATCGTTTGGGGCGAGTATGGAATTTTAGCACTTCTGATTATGGCGCCACTACTCCTATCGGGTTATATTCTGACGTTGGATTTGGTTTTTACGCCACGTCTTTCTTGGCCAACTGAATTAACGAATAGCTCTCCTTTTGAAGCAGTACTTTGGTCACTTAACTTTATCTTACCGAGCGATGTGATAGAGAAAATCATCCTCTTTCTCATCCTCGTACTGTCTGGCGCTGGCATGCATCGATTGATCCTTCAATTTCGTTCTGCGGACGTATCTATTTGGCGTTGGGCAGCCTATTTTGCGGGTGTGTTTTATATGATTAACCCGTTTACGTATTCCAGATTTATGGCAGGACAGTGGATGGTACTGGCGGGTTATGCGCTTTTGCCGTTTTTTGTGGCCTCGTTGCTAAAGCTGCTGGCAAAACCAAGTATGAAACGGGCTATCAAGACGGCACTTTGGATCATGGGGATAACAGTAGTCTCACTGCATCATGTCGGAATGTTAGTATTACTCGCAGTGCTGATTATCGGGATGGGAGCCTGGCAATATCGAGGTGCAAAACGAAGGCAATTAATAAAATATGCTGGTCTAAGCATTGGTGTAAGCATAGTAGTATCAAGCTTCTGGTGGCTGCCGATGCTACTGGGACTGAGTGGTGCTGGCCGGGCAATTGCTGATTTCAATCAGACCGATGCGATGGCCTTTGCTACCAGTGGTGGGGCGCTTGGGTCAATTGGTGATGTGATACGCCTCCAGGGATTTTGGGCGGAGGCACAGAAACTATTCGTGTTGCCCCAGGCAGTAGTACCTGTTTGGGGACTAGTCGTGCTACCGCTATGGATCCTTGTGATTATCGGTGCTATCAAGTCGTGGCGCCGTCATCGTCTCGTTATTGTTATTGCCGGAGGCTCAATGGTGCTTGGTATTATTCTGGCGGCAACGCCAATCATTACCTGGGTGGCGCAGGCAATGCCGCTCTTTAGTGCTTACCGCGAACCTCACAAGTTCGTCAATCTGGTCGCATTTGGATATGCAATTCTCGGGGCATTTGGCCTGGCTTATATTGTAACGTGGGTCGAAAAAAAGAAGGGAGGACCAATATCCCAGGGGGTTATATTTGCAGGATTATTGTTGCCCATTATCATCACGCCCACTATGTTTTGGGGCTTTGCAGGGCAGCTAGCCCCTCGTCATTATCCGTCCGAGTGGTATGCATTAAATAAGGAACTTAACGACAAAACATTGTTCCTCCCTTGGCATCAATATATGAAGTATGAATTTAGTGGACGTATCATCGCCAGTCCGGTTGAGAAGTTCTTCTCAGCTCCAGTTGTTGCCAGTGATGACCCTGAATTTCAGGGGGTTTCGCCTACCGTTCCAAACGCTGAGAAAAAAGAAATTAATGAGGCGTTAAAAAGACCGGAAGTTCTATCGGATGTCCTACGAAAATACAATTTTAAACGAGTCGTACTTCTGAAAGAAGATGACTATAAGAAATATGACTACCTCAACCAACTAAAGGGTGTCCACCTGTTAAATGAAAATGCCAGATTGAAATTATATGAAGTGAAGGGGGTAAGATGAGTCTGCAATCTCTTCGTCAAAGCCGTCCATCGCGCATAAAGCGCTTTAGCTCGCTTCCCCTCTTGATAATTGGTGCGGCGCTCATCGGATTTCTGGCGCAGTTTCAATGGATTGGTGACATCATCATCGTTATCGCGGCAGTTGTGGCGATTATTCGGAGGTGGCCGGCCAGGATCATGTTTGTGGCGGCACTTTGGACGCTTGGAATTGTCCCGATTGCGGTCATTTTCTCCAATTGGGTGGTGGCACAAAATTTCGCGGCGTATTGTTTTTTGCTACTGGTAATCGGAGTAATTTTAGCTGTAATCGAGCTAAAGAGAGAGCCGCAATCTACCGCGTAATAATGACAACGCGACCCCTGTTGCGACTTTGATCATACTGCTTAAGCTTGTTAGCATGGATAGTGCATATCAACTTTAAGAAAGGAAAGTATGAGCAAGACATCGACCCTAGGTTCGTCACGAAAAAAGATGATGCCGACCAAGCTGGTCATGGGCTTGATGGTAGCAGCAGTCAGCGTCCTCGTTGGGACGGCAGGTGTTGCGAGCGCCATGCCTCAGAATCACGGCTACGGCGGTGATATCAATATTGGCATCGGCGACATCATCGGTGACAACAATGTCATCGTCATCATCGTCAATTACTTCACTGGCAAATAGTATTTACTAGTGAGTTTGGGCTGTCCCCTCAAAAGGACGGCCCTTTTTTGTTGGTATACTTGACATACTTTTCATACTTTTGCTATACTGAAGGAAAAGCAAAGGAGCAATTCTGATGGGACATGGACCAATTCATGACAAGAAATTGTACGGGACAGCAACGGTCGGTACAAAAGGCCAGGTGGTCATTCCTGCGGATGCTCGTGAAGAGCTGCATATCGAAACCGGGGACCGCCTCTATGTAATTGGATCACCCGGTAAAGGGTTTGTAGGACTTCTAAAGGAAGAAGCTCTTGAGAGCGTTCTCGAGCACCTTGCAGCCCAGATTGAAAGCTTCCGCGCATTAAAACAAGAAAAAAATAAGGAGTAAGATTTATGCATCATCATCTGAGCTTGCGTGGCAAGCTTATTATCATGGTGTCTGTTATGGCCAGCCTTTTTTTGGTGGCGCTCGACCAGACGATTATTTCAACAGCCCTTGGGCGAATTGTTGAGGAGTTTAACGCCTACTCGTCCCTTACATGGGTGGTGACGGCGTATCTTATTACGACGACGATTACGACTCCAATCGCAGGGAAGCTGTCTGACCTCTTTGGTCGGCGGATTATGCTCTTGATTGGTGTATCTATCTTTGGACTTTCCTCACTTCTAAATGGGATGAGCGGAGATGTGAACCAATTAATATTGTGGCGCGCGGTTCAGGGTATCGGTGGTGGAATCATTACTGCCAATGCCTTTACGATTATTGGCGACCTTTTTGCCGCACGTGAACGGGGCAAGTGGCAGGGGATGATTGGCGCAACCTTTGGTATTGCTTCGGTCATTGGGCCGCTCCTCGGTGGATTGCTAACCGAAGCCCATACCTTCTTTGGTCTGACGACCGACTGGCGCTGGACATTCTTTATCAATGTTCCAATTGCTATTGCCGCGTTTACAATCATTGCGATTTTCTGCCCTGCGCTTAAACATGCAAAGAAGCCGAAGGTAGATTATGTCGGTGCGGCACTTCTGGCGGTTGCGCTGGCGACGCTCGTGTTAGCGGTGGATAATACGGATAAGATCTTTGCCGGTTTCCTGGGGGACACAGGGATGAGCGTTGAGGTGCTTCGCACGATCATGGTAGCGATTATCCTTGCGAGCGTTGCTGGATTTGTCTCGGTGGAACGACGAAGTAGGGAGCCGATTTTGAAGCTAGACTTCTTTAAGAATAAAAACTTTCTCATCCTGACGATCATGGCGGTATTTGTCGGTGCCAGTATGCTAGGGTCAATCCTCTATTTGACACAGTTTAATCAGCAGGTTTTTGGCGCCTCGCCAACGGAATCCGGTTTGATGTTGCTGCCGATGATCGGGGGACTAGTAGTCGCAAGCATTGTGATTGGTCAGTTGGTTTCAAAGTTCGGCCGCTATAAGCGCTTGATGATGATTGGATTCCTGGTTGCAGCGGTGGGTATGGCACTTCTTCTGACCTTGAGCCCTAGTAGCTCGTTCCTGCAGGAGGCGATCATCATGGTCTTTGTCGGCGCGGGAATTGGTGTTGCGATGCCGCTACTCAATGTGGCAATTCAGAATGAATTTACTCAGGAAGACCTAGGCATGGCTACGAGTTCAAACCAGTTGTTCCGAAGCCTTGGATCGACGGTGGGTACGGCGATTTTTGGAAGTATGCTGACCGTTGGAATCGTTGGGTCGCTTGGTGATATGGGGAACGATCCGTATATTCAGACCCTTAAACAGTCGCCCACAGCAAGTCAGATGATTCAGAAAACAGACGATGTCGATACCTTGCTGGCATTAAATATGCCAGACACCAAGAAAAAAATCGACCAAGGCTTTGAGGCGGGAATCGCAAAAGTGGATGCGCCTGCGCCCGTAAAAGAGAAAATCCGTGATGATTTTACTGCGAATCAAGAAAAGTATGCGGACAAGATTGTGAATGCTTTTTCGACAAACATCCACAAGATCTTTGGCATTTCGGCGGGGATTATGTTTGTCGCCTTCCTGTTAAGTTTTGCTGTGAAGGAGCGCGTACTTCATACGGCCAGACCATCCGAAACTCCTGGCGAATTATAGCCTCCTTGGTAAAAACAGAGTATACTGCTTATGTATGCTAAAGTACTACGTCCGTCACAGTGCGCGGGAGGAATTTCAAAAGGTTGACCATCCACCCAAGGAAAATGCCTGGGTTCATGGCGAGCTTGTCACGCAGGCTGATCTCCAGACATTGGCGAGCACGTACGATCTCCACCTGAATATATTAAGAGACGTTCTGGACAAAGATGAGCTGCCGCGTGTCGAATTCATTGACGATGAGTTGTACGTCTTTGTACGAACGGCATGGCGGACGAAGCACGGCCAAGTTCTTACGGCGCCAGTTCTCTTGGCGGTGAAGGGGTCAATCTTTACCAGTATCTCTGCTGTGGCGACGGATGGACATAAACTGGCAACACCGCACACCGATCTTGAGACCAAGGACACCTATAGTCTGCTGCTAGGTACCTTTGCCGCAGTGGTAAGTGAATATCAAGAGTTGATGGTCCATACCTCGCATGTCATTCATGATACGGGACAGCGCCTGCGGACGCATGAGGTGACGAACCAGGATTTTATCCGGTTTGTAACGGTTGAGGATAACCTGAACGAATATCGTCTCAATCTGAATGGTATGCTAGTGGTGGCGCAGCGTCTGCATGAGACGCTGGAACGGGGTAGGGATGCCGAGGCTGTTGAGGATATATTGCTCTACATCCGGCAACTTCTCGTGGCGATTGATAGCCACAGCCAGAGTATTACTAGTATCCGCAACGCCTATAGTACAATTGCGAATAATACTTTGAACCTTCGGATGAAAACACTTACGGTTCTTACACTTTTGGTGACGCTCCCAAATGTTTTTTACGGCATGTATGGAATGAACCTCCACCTCCCTTTCTCTGACGAACCTTGGGCTTATGGGGCGGTCGTTGGATTTACTATATTAGTGGTTGTTTTAGTCTACATCATTGCCAAAAAGCGTGGCATTTTCTAATCATTTCGTGGTAAATATTCCTACATAAAAATTCTTGTTTTAAGGTGTTATTTTCGTTATAGTAAAAACATAAGCGCTGTGAAACGGCGATACGCTTGACGTGTGTAAACACGTTTGTTACTCTAATTCATGTGCCTTGGCGCCACAACACGGAAATCTCATTTAAAGGTCGAAGTGCGCGAAGGCTGCATATAGTACAAGGAGTACAAAAACACATGCCAATAGCTGTCGAATTTGTGCCTACTCGGCGCAAAAAGATTGCAGTGGATGTGGTGCCCGCCGAATGGCAACTGTATATCGCACATTAGAACGTGTGTTCATCGAAATCTCTCCCCGAGATTTCATCCCCAAAAAGAATCACCCCAAGGCACCGGGGTGATTTAGTTTTATAAAGATTATTCCTTTGGAAGCTCGATGCCGGCTTCTTTTAGGGCGCTGACAATTGCTTTGTCGAGTAGGTCTTGATCAATACCGCCATTCTGAGCGTAGATGTTGTCCATCTTTTTACCGTTTAGGAAGAAGGTTGGGGTGGAATTAACACCGACTTTCTTGCCAACAGCCTGATCGAAGTTGATCTTTTTGTTCACCTCCTGGCTAGCCAGGTCTGTTTTAAAGCGATCTACATTCAGGCCGAGCTCTTGAGCGTATGAGGCGAAGAAGTTGGTTCGCTCATTCGATGAGAGACTACCCCAAGTATTCTGTCCTTCGTACAATTTGTCGTGCATTTCCCAGTATTTTCCCTGGAGACCTGCCGCCTCAGCAGTAGCCGCCGCCGCACGAGCATTAGGATGGATTGATGCTAGCGGGAAGTTACGGAAAACGAAGGCGATCTGGTTTTTGTATTTTTCGGTGACGGCTTTTACCGGCGCAAATGCCGCACCGCATCCCGGACATTGGAAATCGCCATATTCAACAAACATTACTTTGCTATCTGCTTTTCCAAAGGTATGATCACCTATATTGCCGGATTGCTCTGTCGCCTTCTGGATAGCATTCGTATCAACATTATCAACGTTTACCTTATCCTTTGAGGAGATATATACGAGTCCGGCCAGAAGAGCCACACAGATTGCCCCAAAAATTATCCAAGTCTTTTTACTCACCAAAACTCCTTATGATTACTATAGTAAGTGTAAAATAAAGTGATTCATCAGGCAAGGGTGACGAGAAGGCTATCGAGATTTGCAATGTATGTTATTCTATACTTTAAGTTAACACTTAGGATTTGAGAAGGGCTAAATATGGGCGAGCTACTGGGTGTGAGGGGCGAAGAGGGAGATTTGCAACCTGATGTCTCAGAATTGTGCATTAAAAGACCGAGAACAGTATTTGAAGCTCTCGGAAGAGAGGCACTTGCTAGCCCTGCAACGGCAGGAACGCACACTCTAATCCCTGATGGGTACACTGTAACGGGAACTGCGGAGAATATAGATTCTGACTATGCCTATCTTCAAGATGACGACTAACTAGTTATGACTAAGCAAATATTCATTGCGTCTAATAGCCTTGATATCTCTCATGTTACTCCTGTTGCTGAATCGCTGACCAGAAACGGCTATGAGGTAGTCCGATACGATGCTGATAAAGTTGCAATGGGAGAGAGGGCGCTTATCCTCGCCCTGAGCAATCAAAAAGATTTGACCATTGAATATGATGGTCACACATTACATCCCGAGGCGGTTGCTGCTGCATGGAACAGAAGACCCAATAGTTTTGGTCTTTTTACAGACACGGAAGACAAGGCAGCGCGTCTTTGCTTGGATAGAGAAGCGTCCGCGTCACAACAGGCGCTCCTGGATCTGGTTCCTGACGATCGTTGGCTAAATTCGCCAGATGCTATGCGACGTGCGAGTCATAAATTGACACAGCTGGCGCTGGCACGATCTATAGGATTTGAAATCCCAACCACAGTCACGAGTAATGAGTGTGAGGCAATCACCTCGGAATTAGAAGAAGGAAAAATTGTCTACAAGCCTTTTTATGGAGAACTATACGAAGGCAATAACCTCAAACTGGTGTATACGACGGTTTTTGAGAATGATAAGAAGAATCCACCCCTAGAAGATTTGCAGCCCTACCCTGGCATCTGGCAAAATTATATAAAGAAAGCTCGCGAATGGCGACTAACAATTGTAGGCGATGAATGTTTTGACACGGAGGTTCATACGAGCCCTGACGCCAAAGATGACTGGCGACGGCATCAAATGACGCCTGCAGTGGAGTTTCGTAAAGGGGAATTTCCGATTGCCGAGAAGGAGAAGTGTTTTGAATTACTTGGTCGAGCAGGGCTTCGGTTCGGTACCTTCGATTTTATTGAGCGAGAGGATAGTTCTATGGTTTACCTAGAGATGAATCCTAACGGACAATATATCTGGCTCGAGGATATTTTAGGGCTTCCCATTTCTCGGGCCGTAGGATCGGAGCTTCAAAGGATTGCGAATAGTAATTAACGATCTAAGGTACAATGGTGGATATGATGACGGTAATGGTAGTTCTATGTATTGTGGTGTTTGCACTTCTGATTATGGTGAGCGGCGTGAAACCACTTCGCAGTCCCATCAGCCAGTTTGAAATAAAGCGGCGGATGACCGAAGGCGATAAGAGCGCTCTGGTGGAGGAACGTAGAGAGCGGCTTCTAGGCGATATTTTATCGTTGCAACGGGTTCTTGCTGCGCTGCTTTTGGTAATTTTTGCCGCGCTGAGCGTTGTAACCTTTGGGTGGTTCCTAGGAATAATTATCTCAGCAGCAGTAGCCCTTGAGTATGCGGCTATTGCAAGGCTACATTTTCTTCACAACCAGTTGCAAAAATTATACATTCAGCATGAACACAGCATTCTACACTTTGTCGAGAAATTCTCGGGTGTGATTCGCTTTGTGCGAAACGTTGCTCCAGAACAATCGGACATTCGTGTCGATTCTCGCGAGGAACTCCTTCATGTTGTCGAGATGTCTGGTAGCATTCTTTCTCAGGATGAGAAAAAGCTTCTTGAGCATGGCCTCAGGTTTGACGAGCGTTTAGTAAGTGAAATCATGACACCCCGTGGTGTTATCGATAGTATTAGCAAAAGAGAAATGCTGGGTCCCTTGGTGCTGGACGACTTGCATAAAACGGGCCATAGCCGCTTTCCTGTCACTGATGGCGACATTGACCATGTAGTGGGGATGTTGCACGTTAAGGATCTCCTCACGATCGATAGCAAGCGAAAATCTACCACGGTTGAAAAAGCGATGGAGCCTCGTGTCTTTTACATTCGCCAGGATCAAACACTTGGTCATGCGCTGGCCGCCTTTCTTCGTACGCATCACCATCTATTTGTCGTGGTGAATGAATTTCGTGAAACGG
This sequence comes from uncultured bacterium, assembly GCA_966186595.1. Lineage (GTDB taxonomy): Bacteria > Patescibacteriota > Saccharimonadia > Saccharimonadales > Saccharimonadaceae > JALRBM01. The sequence goes on from CBIFWO010000002.1 coordinate 56,263, forward strand.
TGGGCCTGCTTAGTCTTGAGGATGTGATCGAAGCGCTTTTGGGAAGAAAGATTGTCGATGAGTTTGACCTCCACGATGATCTCCGAGCCGTTGCAATGCGCAACCTCCGTGGTAATAATCATCCCGAAAAGCACGAAGACGTCTAGCGCCATCGCTCTAACAGTGGTAAAATATCGCTAATGACAGGTTGGCGAGCAAATAGCGATAGCAATCCATGGGTCGGCTAAAAACCGGCGGATTTTTAGCAGTCGACCCACCCTCAAGCCACAAACTACCATCGTAACAAGGAAATTATCATGACCCGAACATTAGTCAAAGAACTCTCTTCACATGTTGGCCAAACCGTCACTGTGAGCGGCTGGGTAAATGCTCGCCGTGACCACGGAGGTCTTATTTTTATTGATCTTCGCGACCACAGCGGTCTTATTCAGATTGTTGTACAGCCCGAAAGCACCGATGCGTTTACACTAGCGGAACACATTCGTGATGAATTTGTTGTATCTGTGGAGGGGAATGTCAGGGAGCGGGAAGAAGGTCTCAAAAACCCAAATCTTCCGATGGGGAGCATCGAGATTGAAGCCATGGCCATCCGTGTCCTTAATCGTTCTGAACCGCTGCCGATCCCCATCCAGCCCGAAGCGCCGCAGGCAAGTGAGGAACTGCGCCTGAAATATCGCTACCTCGATCTTCGTCGTGCCAAGATGCAAGAGACGCTCAAGAAACGGTCGGAATATTACAAGGTGATGCGCGCTTACATGGACGAACATGAATTTGTCGAAATCGCGACGCCCATTCTGGCCAATTCAAGCCCTGAAGGTGCGCGTGACTTTCTGATTCCATCTCGTCTGCACGAAGGAAAGTTTTATGCGCTTCCTCAGGCGCCTCAGCAGTTCAAGCAACTGTTGATGGTGGGCGGGGTGCCGCGCTATTACCAAATTGCGGCGTGTTTCCGCGACGAAGACCCTCGCGCCGATCGTCTGTACGGCGAATTTTACCAACTTGACCTTGAAATGTCATTTGTTGAAGATGGTGAAGTTGTTCGCCAAACGATGGAGCCGCTCATCAAGAAACTTGTCACCGATTTTGCCGGGAAGGAGCTTCTGACGCCGGATGTTCCCAGGATTCCTTACAGAGAAGCAATGGAGCGATTTGGTTCTGACAAGCCTGACCTTCGCTATGAGATGGAGCTCGTAGATCTCTCTGGTGAGCTAAAAGGTACTGAATTTGGTGTATTTAAAAACGCCCAGTGTGTCAAAGCAATCTGTGTAAAGGGCGGCAGCGAACTGAGCCGTTCTCAAATCGATGGCTTCACTGAGATTGCTAAAAGCGAAGGAGCTGGCGGGCTGGCATATTTGACATATGAAAACGGAGAAGTGAAATCTCCAATTGCCAAATTCCTCTCTGGCGAAGAGCTGGAGGCTATTCGGATAAAAATGAACGCCAAAGATGGCGATGCAGTCTTCTTTGGCGCTGATCAGCGATCAGTGGTAAATAAAGTCTTAGGCCGTCTCCGTACAGAATTTGCCGATCACTTTGGCTTGAAGGACCCGAACAAAGTTGCACTGGCTTGGATCGTCGATTTTCCATTTTACGAGTGGGACGAAAAAACCAAGAGCATTGATTTTGGCCACAATCCATTCTCGATGCCAAAAGGTGGCTTGGAAGCATTGGAAAACGGTGACAAGTTAGAGATCATGGCTGATCAATATGATATGGTCATGAACGGATACGAAATTTGTTCTGGTGCAGTCCGAAACCACAATCCAGAGGTGATGTATGCTGCATTCGGCGTACTTGGTTATGGCCATGAATATGTCGATAGCCGATTTGGGGCCATGGTGAACGCTTTCAAATACGGTGCACCGCCGCACGCTGGTTGTGCCTTTGGTATTGACCGTATGTTCATGGTGCTCATTGGCGAAGATAACATTCGCGAAGCAGTGGCCTTTCCAAAGAATGGCTCTGGTGTTGATGTCATGATGAACTCTCCGAGTACTGTCGATCAGGCGCAGCTCCGGGATCTTGGCCTTAAGGCTTGACATTATATAAAAAATCTCTATAGTAGTAATACTTTGGTAATCTCTCAGGGTTGCCATAGTCTTATTTTCTAAGAGCCGGCTCTTATCAGTAAATCTTACTTATAGGAGTTTTAAGAATGTCTAAAAATTTTGAAACCAAGCAAGCCCTGTGGAATGCAGGGCGGGAGATCGTCGTCGCAGCGCCACAAGCCTTCATCGACGTTGATGTGGAGGCGGATGGTATCGCTGGCTATGGATCGATGCTTTCCATTGGTGCAGCAAGTCCGACAGGCGAAACGTATTATAGTGAAATTCGTCCTTCAACCGAATTATTCTTGCCTGGTAACCGCAAGTTTTGCGAACAGCACGGACTAGAGCGTGATCGCCTTATGGACGAGGCCCCTGACCTGAATAAGGTGATGGGTGAATTCTATGAGTGGACCGAGGACATCAAGAAAGAGTGTGGCAAGCGGGCGGTTTTCACCGCATTTAATGGTGGCTTCGACTGGGCGCATACGGACCTTTATTTTGCAAAGGCCGGATTCAAGAATCCGTACGGCATTGCACCGTTCGATATAAAATCGCTCGCCATTGCTCTTCATGAGGAGTGGAACTGGTCAAAGACGAACAAGAATGAATTGCCGCCAGAAATTGTGCCAGAGGAGGAGTTTACCCATCATGCACTTGAGGATGCACTATATCAGCAAAAACTTCATTTTGGCATGGCTGCCCTTCTTGGAGCGAAGCATAATGTTACTATGGAATAGTTAGCGCAAGATCCGGGAGGTGATTATGGCCGAGGATGACGACACGGTTCCGTGTCCCTTCTGCTCGGCACAGGGAACGATCTCATGTCCGTTCTGTAGTGGGGCTGGTTGTGTCCTATGTGAACAGGAAGGTAAGGTGAATTGCCCGGCCAGGGTAGCGGGAAGTTGCCTAGGGGCTAGCAATATCAATGTCTAGTAGCTCCACGGGACCCGTTGCTATCTAGCGGCTAATCCGCCAGCCCTCTGCTTAGGGAGGGTTGGCGGGACTTTCATGTAGGTTGCCCCAAGCGGTATTATAAAGCTATTGCTTAAATGTCAAAAAAATGCTAATATAACAATTGTTGTTATCACTAACACAAACATCAAACCCCTCAGACTTTATAACAGGCTATAATAGATAGGGGACATAACACGAAAGGAGAAGCCAGTGGATACAAATGTTGTTATCACACTGCTTACGGTCACAGTGGTACTTTTATCACTCGTAATCGTTGCGCTTTTAGCCGTCGTTACCGTGGTACTACTCAAAATTAATCGAGTACTACGAAACATCGAGGCTATCTCGCAAAATATCGCTTCGGCATCCGATTGGTTGTCGCCAGTGAAACTGATTCATCATATTAGTAAGCTATTTCGTTAATAGAAAAGGAGAATGGATATGAGTAACCGAGCCGTTCACGTTATTGCAGCCGCAGCCATTGGGTTTGTCGCAGGTATCCTGCTAGCACCAAAAAGTGGTGAAGAGACCAGGAAAGATATTAAAGATAAAGCTCGTGAAGCTAAAGATTACGCTGACGAGAAGGTCGAGCAGGTCAAGGCTGCCGCCAAAGACGCCAGCGTGAGCCTCCGCGAAGGGGCGGGACATGTTGGCGACGAAGCAAATCGCTTTGCCAAAAGTGCCAAAGGTTCCGCATCACGCGTTGCTGCAGACGTTTCGGAAGAAGCATCCAAATTGAGCAGCGAAGCGAAGACACGTGCTGCCCGCGTCGCTGATGAAGCAAAACGAACTGCTAGTCGTGTTCAGAAGGATGCCGAAAAGCACCTTCGTTAAAGTGAACTAATAAAGATAGCCGCATGATTGCGGCTATTTTTAATGGGTTAAATTTCTAAAGGCTCAACGAAACGAACATATTCGATATCATTCTGCTTTGCGGCTCCACCAATAATTGTGTCGGCTATTGTTTTTCCGGCGTCGGAAAGGATAGCATCATGGGTTGGGAAAGCCAGCCGCGGACGAACGGTGAGGAGGAAATCTATCGCTTCGCCAGCCTTCATCCACGGAGCGGCGACTGGAAGAGCGAGTGTGTCGACTGATGCACCGGGCAGACTAAATGAATCGCCAGGATAGTAGAGGAGGTCATTAATCATCACGCCTAGATTGGCAATCTTGGGGATGGATTGATGAATTAGGGCATGTTCGCCGCCATGAAAGGCAAAGCGAAACGGGCCAATCTCGACTGTTTCGCCAGCAGTGACGGGTCGTGTCCGAAATGTCTCGATTCTCGCCACGACTGATTCATGGCCAAGAATAGTTGCGTCCGGATTTTTATCGATAATGGAGGCGATCTGCTCTTGATCGAAATGATCAAAATGTTCATGAGTGATGATGATGGCGACAACATTTCCCGGGGCGATAAAATCAGTGCTGAAGCCTCCTGGATCGACCACAACTAATTGATGATCTTCTTCAGCGGTAAAACAGGCATGTTCATATTTTACAAGTTTCACATTTCCTCCTTAAACCACTCAGCATATTCTTTGCGAGCTTTGATAACTTTTGGGTTAATAACGATTTGGCAATATCCTGATTCAGGGTTTTTATTAAAGTAATCCTGATGTTCCTCCTCGGCCTTATAGAATGTATCTAGGGGAACGACTTCCGTCACTAAAGGGCCGTTCCAATTATTATTCTGGGCGCGGAGTTTGGCTGCTTGAAACAATTCTTCCTGTTCCTTGCTACGATAGAGCATGATTGATCGGTATTGTGGTCCAATGTCATTTCCCTGTCGGTTGAGGGTCGTGGGATCATGGATAAGAAAATAGATATCGAGAACTGTATCAGCGGGTAGCACTGTTTCGTCAAACCGTACGCGGACAACTTCGGCATGTCCAGTGGTCCCAGTAGAGACCTGTCCATAAGTGGGTGATTCAATGACTCCCCCAGCGTAGCCGCTCTCCACTTCTGATACTCCCTTTATCCGCCTAAAAACGGCGTCCAGACACCAGAAACATCCCCCTCCTAATACGAATTCTGTCATGTCTCTATTATACTAGGGAGGTGAACGAACGGGAATTCCAAGAGCTGATTTGGACAAAGGGTCACGAGCTGTATCGTGAAATGCCGTGGCGCCAGGATACGCGCCCATACTACGTGCTTGTCAGTGAGCTGATGTTGCAGCAGACGCAGGTGGATCGCGTCATCCCTAAGTTCGAGGCATTTATCGATATGTTTCCAGATGTTGAATCACTCGCTGGGGCGTCTCTGGCTGGTGTATTAAATCTATGGAATGGCCTGGGCTATAACAGACGGGCGAAGTTTTTGCATGAATCTGCAGGGAAGATAATGACTGATCACAATAGTGCCTTTCCTTCTAGCTATGCTGAGCTTATCCAATTGCCAGGCGTGGGCGCGAATACGGCGGGTGCGATTCTGACGTATGCGTTTAATCAACCGGCGATTTTTATCGAGACGAATGTGCGTACAGTGTTCTTTCATCACTTTTTTCCAGATGCTGATCAGGTAGATGATAAGGAGATCCAAGCGCTCCTCGAGGTGATGATCGACAGGGAGAATCCGCGTGAATTTTACTGGGCATTGATGGATTATGGGACTTGGCTGAAAAGAAATGGGGCGAGTCGAATCCATGTCAGCAAGCATTACAAAAAACAGCCACCACTTAAGGGCAGCGTGCGGGAAGTACGCGGACAGATTATCAAGCAGTTGACGACCGGTAATATCACGGAGCACGAACTTCGTCATGTCCTGCGCGCGGATGCCAGGTTTAGCGCGGCATTAGGGGGATTGATCGCTGATGGTCTGGTGATAAAGACAGCGGATATTCTACATTTGACCAAATAGGTAGAAGCGTTAGATAATAGAAAAGATGAAACGACTTCTTGCATTAATGGCGATGATTGGCTTGGTACTGGTCGGGACGCATGTTGCGGCCCAGAGTCAGGGTTCTTCGCTCATGACCGAGGCGCACATCGAGCGTATTCGTAGCTTTTGCGTTGAAGCCCAGACGACACTGAGTCAACTTCATGCTAGTGATGCCCTGTTGCGGGTGAACCGTGGGCGGCTGTATGAATCAATCTCGACCAAGTTAATGACGCCATTTGATAGTCGGCTTGCTCTGAATAATATGGATAGTTTGGGACTCCCGGGCCTTGCTGCTCGGTACGATCAGGAGTTAGCGGTGTTCAGGCAGAGCTATCAGGTGTATGAAGAGGCTATGTCGCGAACACTAAAGATTGATTGTACGAAGCAGCCGGTGGCGTTTTATGATAGTGTCGCAGAAACGCGGAGCAAACGACAGCAAACGCACCAGAGCATTGTTAAATTACATCAAACCATTCAGGATTACAGGGCTGAATTCGAGGTCTTTGCCCAGAAATTTAAGGAAGAATCATGATGATAGATGATGAACAATTTAGTGAAAAGCCCCTGACCAAGTGGCAGCAGCATCGGTTCATGGTTATGATCGGCGTGGCCATAATGATTGCCCTATTCCTTGTGAGTGTGGCGCTGGCGCTTTATGCGAGTAGTGGCGCAGCGCAGCTGGACCTTAGCCGACCAGGATACATTTCGGTGCGTGATAAGGCGGATAAAGGCGAAGATTTTGACAGTTTTCCCGCAAGTGGAACGATGACCAATGACACGTTGGATCAGTTCCGCAAACTTTACGAAAAGCAGGCGCAGAAGGCTACCAGCCTGGATAGCTTTGGTGGAAATGCGATGAGTGACCAGGCACTTTCTCTTGATAGCCCTGCCGAATAACCCATGATAGACCCAAATCGTTTTATCATCAGGAGGAAGCGCAAGAAATATAAGTTTGCGATCTTTGCCAATTCACCCCTCTGTTTTGAGGTTGAGCAGTGGACAGACAGTTACTTACCTGATGTTTTGGAGATGGGTGCTGGGACGGCACTCTTCAGTGTTGCTCTGGCGGACGCTTACCCCTCGATGAAATTTCTCGCGGTTGATGTAAAGGCGGATCGTCTTCAGACTGGTGCTAAAACAGCCGAGGCAAGAGGGTTGGCGAATATCAGGTTTCTTCGCGCGCGGGCTGAGCAATTGATTCAGGTACTGGAGCCTCAGTCCTTAGATAAAATCTGGATCACTTTCCCTGATCCATTTCCAAAAGACCGTAGCGCTAAGCACCGATTGACGCATCCCAAATACCTAGCGATGTATCAGGAACTTTTAAAGCCCGGAGGTGAGTTGTTCTTTAAGACCGATGCGAAGGACCTTTTTGATTGGAGTCTCGAGCGACTGGTTGCCTCGGGTTGGGGACTCGAGGAGTTGAGTTTCGATCTCCACGAATCTGAATTGTCTGGAAATTATAAGGTGATGACGACATACGAAAAACGGTTTGTTGATGAGGGCTTGAAGATTAATTTCGTAAAGGCGACCCCGCCCCGATAGTCCCGACTGTAAATTACCGAGAGGCTAGCTGCTGGCGCAGCCAATTATCAATACTACCAGCCCCCATAGCAAGGACTAACTTGCCATTTGCACTTGCATTTTGAATCTGTTCCCATAGGATATCATCGAGTTCGGCAATATGGACATCGCTACGATTAGTAACGTTCCTCGTTAGCTCCTCTGGCGAAAGAATAGGTAGCCGCGAGTCCTCGCGTGATAGATAGGTCGGAAGCCAGTAAATCTCTTCGGCTAGTTCAAAGCAGTCAGTATAGTGATCTTGGACTTCGTGTTGGCGAACATTTTGGTGCGGTTGATAAACGAGCACCACATGGTCGGAAAGTTCACGCGCTAATTGCAGTGTCGCGGCGATTTCCTCCGGGTGGTGGCCATAATCCGTGTAGAGATTTGATGCAAGTTTTTCAAAACGTCGATCGGTGCCAGGGAAGGCATTAAGAGCTGTTTGTACAGCCCCCTCGTCAAGAGATAAATCGTACGCGGCCGTCTTGACGAGATAAGCATTCTCCCGGTTGTGTTGGCCGGGCAGAGAGAAAGATCGTATGTTCCTTGCCACTGTCTCGTTCTCTTTATCGATGAGGTGGAGACGAACCGTGCTCCCGGTGATAGAGCTAGTGCCACCAAAATCTTGTTGCCACAATACGCATTTCTCAGATTGCTTGATAAACGTATCGAATGCCTCGTAATATGCATCTTGTGTCGGGTAGGTGTCCGAATGATCGTACCCAATATTTGTGACGATACTGAGATAGGGGTGGAATGTAAGAAAATTGCGATCATACTCGTCACACTCATATACAAAATATTCACTTTCAGGATCAAATTTGCCACTTTGCCCAAAGCTGATCGTCGTTCCTATTGAATAGCTGATAGGTATGCCCAGTTGCTGAAATGTCCAGACGAGCATTCCTGTCGTTGTGGTTTTACCGTGCGTCCCGGCAACTGCTATTAATTTTAAGTTCTTATCCTTGATGATGAGTGCAAGAAGTTCGTCACGCTTAGTAGTCTTTATGCCAAGCTCTTTAGCTAACAGCAGTTCTGGATGATCGGCGGACAGGGCGGCTGTGTGTACAAACCAATCGATGGGTGTTCTCTCGTGACAGTCCTTCAGGAAAGATCCATCTTGGTTAAAAGTGATCTTGACGCCCTGGTTCTGTAGTTGTCTTGTGATGGAGCTCTCGGCCGCGTCAGATCCTTGAATGGAGTATCCTGCATCTCGAGCAACTTCTGCCAACGGTCCAATGCCGACGCCGCCAATCCCGGAAAAGAAGATGTTCATATCGATAGTATATCACTTGCTCCTGATGACTACATTGTGGTGTAATGGAGAAAAGGACGAAAAAATAAACATGATTAGACAGCTTATCCACCGGCTTCTTCTCAGACGCCACTTTTGGCGGTATGCGACCTTTTCTGAGGTTGCCGAACTGTACACGTCACGAATGCTGAGGATGCTTGCTATCCATATTTCGGCGGCATTTATGGCGGTCTTTCTGTATCAAAATGGGTATTCTATCTTGTTTATCGCTGGCTATTGGATCTTTTATTTTATGGTGAAGGCAGTGGTAACATTCCCCGCAGCAAAATATGCGGCACGGTTTGGTCCGAAACATGGGATCTTGCTTTCTAACCTTTTGTATATCCCTTCGTTAATTATCTTTACTTTCATGCCAGATTGGGGATTGCCTGCGATTATCACGACGGCGATTCTACAGGCAAGTTCCGTGACGCTCTACGGCCTCTGTCACATGGTCGATTTTTCAAAGGTAAAAAGTGTAGAGCACGCCGGAAAAGAAATCGCCTTTATGACGATATTCGAAAAGACTGCAACAGGGCTGAGTCCCCTTGTAGGTGGTGTGTTGGCATTCATTGCCGGTCCGCGGGCAACACTGTGGGCGGCGGCGATCCTTTTGGCATGTTCTGCCGTGCCACTGTTACGAACGGCCGAGCCAACAAAAACAGGCCAGAAGCTAGTCTTTCGAGGATTTCCGTGGCGACTAGCATGGCGCAGCTATGTTGCCGAAATTGGGATAGGATTTGATATCTTGGCATCAGGTGGTGTGTGGATGCTGATGGTGGCAATCTTTCTCCTGGGGGCGGATTCCAACGAGGTTTATGCACAGATGGGAGTACTACTAAGTGTCGTATTACTTGCTGCACTTGTTGCATCGTATGTGTACGGCAAGATTATCGATCGGCGCAGGGGCGGGGAACTATTAAGGGCGGCAGTGGTCGTTAATTCGTTAGTGCATCTTTCACGTCCATTTATCTCGTCACCGGTTGTTGTTGCTGGGGTCAATATGACGAATGAGGCGGCAACAACGGGGTATACTATGGCATTTACGAGAGGGATGTTCGATACAGCAGATCTTTCTGGGTACCGCATCACCTATTTGGCAGGAATAGAACTGATGCTAAACATCGGTGCTGCCCTGGCGAGTCTCCTGCTCATCGTCTTTATCCAGTTGTGGGGTACATACAACGGAATGCATTATTATTTCTTTGCGATTGCGGCCGTTACACTACTGATTGCCACACCAAAGTTTCCACTCTATCGCAAGTAGTCCTCGTGCTACAATAAGGAGAGTTATCACAGGTGGGAAACTTTGGTGTGGCAGATAAAAGGCAAGTAAAAAAGGGCATCAGGCAATTGCAGCGCGTCAAGACGTGGCAGTTATTGATTGTCCTAATTCTGCTCTCTTTTGTTGCCGCGACGTTCCTTCGTCTGAATAACATCGGCATGGCAGACCGTAGAGAGGCGGTGCTTGCTGCCGACAAAACTGGTGATATCGAGGTAATTCAGAGTAGATTGTTCGATTTACAACGCTACACTGCTGAACATATGAATGCCGGGACGGGGCCATTTTACCTAGAGCAGCAATATCGTCGTGACGCACAAAAGGCAGTGGATGCAGCTAGTGGTGATAGTAATCCAAATGGCAATATCAACGCCAAGGCCGAGGCGGTTTGTCGCCCGCAGTTTACCGTATGGTCGTCGGCATATGTGCAGTGTTTTACAGATGAGCTTGCCAAGTATCCTCCTTCGCCTGATCCAGCCCAGAATGTTCATCTGCCGAGTACGGATCTCTATCGCCATAACTTCCTTGCGCCCCTTTGGTCGCCTGACTTTGCCGGTTGGAGTGTCCTAGCCTGCATTGTGATTGTCATCATGATCTTGGTGCGTCTGATCAGTTTAGCTATACTCAGGTGGTTGCTAAAACGCCACCACAGGGGTATTTAGCTGTTGACACTGGTCGTCAGAGGCGGTAATCTTACAGATGTAAGAACTAATAGGAGGTATAAGACCATATGGCTTACAAACACACTAACTCGAAGGGTGTTACTTACTACTTGCATAAAACCCGAGTAACTCTGCGCGGCGGCCAGCCACAAGACATTTACTTTTTTGCTAAGGTAGAGAAAAACGCTAAAGGTGAGCCTACAGATCTTCCAGCAGACCGCGTCGTGAAGGAAAATCCACGCAACGGTTTCTTGACTGTTAGCAAGAAGAAGACACAAGAGTAATCTACTTTTTGAACTGAAAAATGATCCCCTTCAGCAAGGGGGTTATTTTTATGGAGAAAATCAATTTTTACAAAATGTAAAAAACACTTGAAACATAAGCGCCTTTGGTGCTACAGTGGAATCAAACAAACAGGTGCCAAACTAACCGACAGGTCTAATGCTTGTCGGTTTTTTGTACCTATGCTGTGGGCTTTTGTGAACTGTTTGGTTTAACGTTGCCGCCATACGAACTAGAGCCGTATCCTAGCGATTGGTTCTTGTTGCCTGCCATTGTGCTTAGTGTCTTCGCGATAGCGGTAAGACCTGCAATTGCGGCAAACCCGATTGCTACGTGCTTGATAAACCCTTTACGGTCCATTTCTTTTTGGAGAAGTGTTTCTACATCATTTTTCATGTTTTTATCTTCTTATGTTTTTTCTTATTTATCATTATATGCAGTGTAGTGGGAGGGTGTCAATAATAAATTAGCCCAACAGAATTAATGGGTAATTCCCGCCCGTCGATGATCCAAAAGTGAGCGGATTATACCCGCCGCCCCCCTGGAAACCGGCAGTTGCGTTGGCGAATCTGGCCATACCTTGAAAGTCACTGAGGACCTGGTGATCTGTAGCAAGGAGAACGGTAGGGGCAGCTGAGTATCCCTGAATACATAGCTGAACCCGATAGAACGTATCGACGGGTTGAGCTGGGATTGCAGCGCCCCCTAGTGAGACGAAACGTTCACCACCGGTAGCCCAGAAGGTGTCATCATCGTGAGAGAATAATAGAGTAGTGCCATCATCAGATGCTATCGCTAGTCCATTGGTTCCGCCTGCCCCTAAGGTTCCACCTGTTTTTATGAAGGTCCCGATTTTGTTAATAGCATATCCGGCACGGACGAGAATTCGTGCGATCCAGATTTCATTATTCTGAGGAAAATCCGCCTTGAACGTTCCAATGTTGCGTGTTGCCGAGTGGTAGCCGTAGGCAAGGGCGCTGTCGTCGCCGGAGTTTACGTACCACTTTAGTCCGCTTGTTTGAGTGGAGTCAGCTACTAACGTCTGACCAGTACCACCAACGGCAAGACGGTCAACAGCATCGGCGCCGGTAGCTGCAATCAGATCCCCTTTAGCATCAACAAGCGTAGATTGAACAGCTCCCACAATCCGTGCATCATTACCTTGTGCAATCGTCCCGGCTGTCGTACCAAAGTTGGCGGTAATGGTGCGGTTAGTTGAGAGGTCACCGCCGCCTGTAAGACCTGTACCCGCAGAGATAGTGGTAGAGGTGTCTGCTTTGTTAGCCAGTGCTGGTACTGTTGGAGCAGTCGCTGTTCCTGCCAAATCTCCTGCGAGCTGAACAATACCTTTTGTGGTGGTGGTTGCGTCAGCTGCTCCACTACCGGAGGTCCATTCAAATCCTCCAGCTACGGCATTGTTTTTGGTGAGAACCTGGCCGTTTGTGCCAGAACCAGTGTTGAGTTTTGATTCAGTGACTGAATTGTCTTGGATCGCCGAAGCGTCGACCGCGCTTGCCTTGATTGTACCGTCTGTGTCGTGAGCAACACTAAGATAGTCGTTGAGAATATCACCCCACGCCCCATCGTCTGATCCAGGAATAGGAAGTCGTGCCATTTTTATTTTTTCTCCTAGTTCTTTAACTTTGGAAAATATCTATACCCATAATAGCATAAGAATTATAAATACAAGTGGGCCTGATCATAGAGGCGACATGCCGTCAATGCGCAGGATTGGACCTCTTTGGATAGAGGGGCGGGATGGGACGCTAAGTGGTCGGGCTGGCTGTGGACGGTGAGTGGGAGTGGTAAGCGGTCGGTTAAATCCATCGATGCTCCTTTGGACAGGTCGTCGAACAGCAGGCGTGAGTGGAGGTTGCTGGATTGCTTGCTGAGGAATCACTGGCTGTGGCTGGACTACAGGTCGAGTAACGACCGGGCTAGTAGTAGGGATTTTCACTCTTTCTTGACGCTTGGCCCGTCGGATCGCAATAAACACGGCAACGACTCCGATCTGATAAATAGCGATCAAAGGAATAGCGATCATCGATTGGTTGACGACATCAGGCGTTGGTGTGATGAGAGCGGCGGCAATAAAGGCAAAGAGAATGATAAAACGTTCAGAACCAAGCAGCTCCCCCGGGGTCATCGGCTTGATCCAGTGCCAAAAGACCAAAAGAAGGGGTAGCTGGAAGAGGAGTGCAAGTCCCCCCACGTATGCTAAGAAGAAATTAAGGTAGGAATCGGCGGTGAGGTTTGGAGTTACTTCGGCTCCCGCGAAGGTCGAGAGGAACGTAAGTGCGGACGGGACAGCAACGAAGTATCCATAAAGAACGCCTGCAATCATAAGAAGGGCAGCAAAGAAGGCAACCTTAACAGCGCTTCTCTTGGCGTAAAGTGGAAGTGCTGGACGAAGGAAACCATAAATTTGGTACATAAGGGTTGGACCAGCGGCAATCAGCCCGGCGTACATGGTCACCTGAAAAATAAAACTAAATCCACCTCCGGGCGTAAGGTATACCAGCTTTTCGCCCTGGAGGGGTGCCATAACAATGCGTACCAATTCATCGTGGTACGAATATGCCAATGAGGATGCCCCGACGAAAACCAATGCAATCCAAAGAGCACGTCGCCGTAACTCTTTGATGTGATCAGCAAAGGTGTAGTTGTCTGAGCGTTCGGCTTTAGGAGTTTTTGGTTGTGGTGCTACTCTTTTTTGCTTTCTTTTCATTGCCGTCCTCATCACCTTGCATGCCCTTGCGAAGTTCCTTCATTGACGTGCCAATGCTGCGTGAAAGCTGGGGTAGTTTAGTTGCACCGAAAAGAAGGATTAGGATGACCAAAATGATGATCAGCTCTGGTGTTCCTAGCCCTAAAATATCCGCAAACTGTGTACTTGGCATGTTACTTGTCTCCCTCACTATCTATGCTATATACTGTAGCATATAGGGAGCATAAGTGAAATGAAAAATGAAATAAATATGCTAAATCTTCTGCCGGTGAAAACGCTGGCGCAGTATAACTGTGGAGCGTACGGTGCGGATACGTACAACTCGAATACCTGTACAACAAGCACAGGGGCAAACGGGGGTTTTCTAGCTGATACGGGCTATAACGTACTTCTTCCGCTAGCACTTGGCGCGGCTATAGTAATCGCTGGTATTATCCTACTAGTCAAGCGCCTAAAGCGTCGCAACGCAGCGACAACGAAATAGACCTCCGGGCGTTTTGGAAGTATTGTCCTGCAATAGGTAGAAGTGTATATTGGGTCTACATGAAGACTTTTGAATCACCACACCAAGACAAGCTTTTGAAGAACCAGCTGCGGACTCACCTGTAGAAGTATTTCCTCGAGAGGAAGTTGAACGTCCGCGTACTGTTTTTGAATCGTTAGCTCGCTCGGCCTTTTTCTCGGAGGTGGGAATGAAAGGTTGGACAACGGGTGGAACCGACGAACCAACAGGTACCATTATCAATCGTAGGACGACAGATTCTGACACGGCGGATTGGGACGACCAAGACTAATTTAGATACATGACCGAAAAAATCTTAATTGCGTCCAATAGTATGGATGTTGCTCATGTCGAACCAGTGGCTACGCGGCTGGAGAGAAATGGTTACGATGTTATACGCTATCATGCCGACAGGGTGGTGATGGGGAAGGCTGCTCTATGTATCAGTTTGATAGAAGGTGTGACCAATATAGCATATGAGGGAGAGCGAATAGATCCTGAATCATTAGCGGCTGCATGGAGTCGAAGGCCAGGCATGTTTGGCCCCGTATTGGATGACGAGGATCCGGCAACTCGGATGTGTATGGAAGACGAATGGATGGCTTCGCAGCAGCTCCTTTTAGATATGGTGCCTGATCATAAGTGGTTGAACCCTCCGCCAGCAATGAGGAAGGCGGGCAGAAAGCTCTTCCAGCTTGCAATGGCGAGTAGTGTAGGCTTTCAGATACCTAATACGGTCGTTGGCAATAAGTGGCAGGATATCCTTCCGGCCTTAAACGGAGGACCGGGTGGTATTGTTTACAAGGGATTTCGAAGCAAGTTATATGAGGGCGGTGAACATAAGGCCGTATACACAACAATAGTCGACAATCCAGGGGATCCAGAAAACCCACCCGTGGACGGATCTCCTTATCCAGGTATGTGGCAAGATTATCAAACCAAAGCCAAGGAATGGCGCGTTACGGTTGTTGGGGATGATACATTCGATACTGCAATCTACACAACCGAAATTGCAAAGGATGACTGGCGTCGTCATCAGATGACCCCTGAGGTAACGTTGGCATCCGAGACTTTTCCCGACGCAGAAAAAGCAAAATGTTTCGCGTTACTGAGACAATATGGATTGAGGTATGGGGCATTTGATTTTGCTGAGGATGAAGACGGCGAAATCGTCTTTCTTGAGATGAATCCTAATGGTCAATACTATTGGGTGGAACAACGATTGGGGTTCCCTATCTCTGACGCCGTCTCGAATGAATTGCTAAAAGTGGCACGTTCTTAGTTGACACCCGATAACGTAAACACGGACCGCAAAAGATTTGCAGTCCGTGGTGTGAATAAGGCCAACATGGTGGGGGCG
>CBIFWO010000003.1:0-65379 GCA_966186595.1 uncultured bacterium
CGGGATGTATCTACAATAAAATAGAAATGTGGAGGCTACAACCGACCTCGGAGCGGGGTGAAAGATTGTGGAATCTGTGCACAATTGACTTCCTACAACTAAAGTGTTAATGTATAAAATATAAGATCTTAAAATACAAACATGAAAACCTTAGAGTCACCCACCTTTCAGACTGAAGATCCAGCTGAGCCAGATCATTTGGATCGTGGCCATGGATACGCTGCAAATGAAAATATCAATCATGAGGTTGCGGAAATTCGTAGCCATGCTGAAACTCTAGGGCTGTCGTCTGAGGAAACCGACGCGGCAGTGGCTGACTATCTCGAGGTTCAAGGCGCAAAGAATGATTCGGAGGTGCCTCCTCGCGCTACTATCGAGGACGGCTTACGGGAGGCCTCGGAAAAATTAGCGGAAACGGACGCAATCTTTGAAGAAATGGAGAGAGCGAATGCAGAGATAGCGGAAGCGCTTGAAAAACTCATAAAGTTTTTTCCTAAACTTCAGGAGTACCTCGATAGAATTGTTAATGAAAACGACCCCGAAGTGAGAAAGAAGCTAACGGAAGAGCTTCAGAGGGAAATCGATAAGTTGGATCGTTAGTATGAATACGGATATGTCTCTCGAGCACCAGTATGAAATTGCAGTAGAGAGCCGAGAGGAATTCAAGAACGGTAACGTTAGTGATGAGCAATTGACTGAGTTTATAGACAAACACGTACCTGAACACGCGGAAGCTTGGAAGACTGTTCTTCCCTTAGCTCGTTCACTATTCCCGAAATTTAATTGTGGTCTTGCAACTGTGTATCTTCGTGAAAAAAATGGGCCACGGCGAAATCATCCACGGACGTTATGAGCACAGACTTCATACATTTTTGGCGCTGGGCGGTGCAGGAATTGCGAAGACTATCATAGATAACGGCAGATTAGTTTGGTGGACCTGCTGTATATGTGGGCCCCTAAAACATCCCTGGAGTGATCGGGTTGAATGAAGATAGGCAACTCTATTCTACAGTTAGAGTACCACGCTTTGAAGGATTGTAATGGTTGTGAAAGCCCCACTCCCCCTTCTTCGTAACGGTCACTTCTTTGATTTGACCTGGCGCGATGTCTTCGGAGTTCATCTCTGGATTGGCGGTGTGAACAGGGTGCGGATCCGATGCGAACTCGATTGTGTCATCTGTTTCGTTGAGGATCTTGATCTTTTGACCAGACTTCACCGAGAAGGTTGCTGGACTGAATCCGTCCGCGTTGTAGGTCACTACTGCACCGACGTCGTCGGCTGTATCAGAAGATTCATTTGCGCTCTGTGAACTATTTTGTGACGAGTTGGTTGGTGTTGTTTCGGGACTTTTCTTGTTATTATTCGCGATCGCCCATACCCCGACGGCTATAATGACGACGAGTGCACCCAGGGCAATGATTTTATTGGTTTTGTTCATTTAGTTTCTCCTGCTATCAATGCTACTTATGCCTATATCAATGATCGTGCACCTTGGTGTATGATGTCAATATGAAGAAGTTGATGAACGGGTTTGATACGGTGACGAGGAAATATTCTCATTTGTCTACACTTTTTCTCCGCTTGGGTTTGGCGACGGTGTTTATTTATGCGGCTATTGCCTCTACCCTTAATCCGAATGATTGGGTAGGATACTTGCCCGGTGTTCTGACGGCTGTCTTACCCGCAGAGACACTATTGATGCTGTTCTCTGTGGTTGAGCTGGCACTGGCTGTTTGGCTGCTGAGCGGAGTATATGTACGATATGCCGCTGTGGTGAGCTTTTTGATGCTCGGTGGCATTGTTGTTTCTAATTTTGCACTGTTGGACATCAGTTTTCGAGATTTGGGCCTTATGTTTGCGGCCCTTGCCCTCGCTTTTTCACCCTCCGACGATCAAGAAGAGTCACTCTAGTTCGCGGTGTCTTTTAGTTTGTAAATAGCGTTCGTCTTAAAGTCGGCGAGATATACTTCACCGTCATTGCCTTGACCGAATGCGCTGATGGAATGACCAGTTCTTGCAGCAAGTGTCTGTGTCCATTTGTCGTTTTTTTGCTCCGCGTAAAATAGTTGTCCATTGCAAAAATCACCGTAAAAATATTTGCCAAGAAGAGCGGGATTTTGTTGTCCCCTGTAGACATAACCACCCGTGATAGAACAGCGGTTTTCGTCGTGGTTATATTCCAAAACCGGTGCGATGTATTTGTCAGCTGTTTGGCAACCTGCCGAATTATACGGCGCCGTCCCTTCAAAGCAGCGCCATCCGTAATTTTCGCCGCCTTTACTCTCAGCTTTTTGGACGTTTATTTCTTCGAGTGCACCTTGTCCCACATCGGCGATATAGAGGTCGCCTGTTTTCTTGTCAAAACTCATCCGCCATGGATTGCGAAGCCCATATGCCCAGATCTCTGGCTTCGTGCCTGGCTCGTTTGCAAATGGATTTGTAATAGGGACCTCGTAGGGATCACCTTTGTTGATATCAATGCGGAGGATCTTGCCAAACAAACTATTTTTATCCTGTGCCCTATTTTCCGGGTCGCCTCCACTTCCGCCGTCGCCCAACGCGACGTAAAGATATCCATCGGGGCCGAATACGAGATCGCCTCCATTATGATTAGCATAAGGCTGCTTGAGGGTCAGAAGGATTTTTTCACTGTTTGCATCGCCGATTGTTCTGTCGGAATTTGCCGTAAAACGAGCGATAACGGTGTTTTGATTTTTATCGACATAATTAACAAAAAGATAGCCGTTTTGTTTGTAGTTTGGGTGAAATGCAAGACCGAGGAGGCCCATTTCCCCTTCAGCACGGACTTTGGACTGAATGTCGAGAAATGTTTGTGGCGGGTTCTTCTCACCCGGTATAATGCTGCGAATGACGCCGGAGCGCTCGGTGATGAAAAGTCGTTTGTCATTGGGGATGCTAGTCGCGATAATGCCCGTCGGAGCTAGGAGGCCGCTGGCAACTTCCTCGGTGGTAACGACGGGTTGTTTGAGTGTCACGATGGGAGTTTTGTCGGTGACTGGGATTTGAGAGGTCTTGATCAAAGCTTTGAGAATAAAAATCGTTGTGGCAATAACAATAATAAATGACAGAGCGATCGATACTGCGATAATTACCTTCTTGCTTTTGATATCCATGCCCCTATTTAACCATAAGCGTATAATGAAAATGCAATCTAAAAAAGGAGAAATGATGAAGCCGGATGCTCCAAAAAAACAAACTTCAGATAACCCTCGGACACCAGAACGGGCTGGTGGTTATGGGAAGCGCCCCATCTGGCAGTGGGTGGTGCTGTACGTTATCCTCGCTGCGATTGTCTACACTGCAATTTATATGTTATTCATGAATAATTATTAGGCGGAAATGATAATAACCTGGCAAGAAAAATGATGAGTCAGAACACTCATCATTTTTCTTGGCGGAGAGAGAGGGATTCGAACCCTCGATAGGTTTGACCCTATACCGCTTTTCGAGAGCGGCCAGTTCAACCACTCCTGCATCTCTCCGTTTGCTTGCCTATTGTAGCAAAGCTCTAGAGGTAGCGCTATACTTGGTAGTATGGAAGACTCGATTTTTACCAAGATTATTAAAGGCGAAATCCCCGCTTATAAAATCTACGAAGACGATAAGACGATCGCGTTTCTAACAATTCAACCAGTTCGTGAAGGCCACACGCTGGTTGTGCCAAAAGTGCAGGTTGATCAATATATCGACTTACCGGATGAAGACTATGATGCGATGTGGCGCACAGTGAAGAAGGTTGCAGCTCGTCTTCGTGAAGTCACCAGTAAAGAACGAATTGGCGTCGTGATCAAGGGTATTGATGTGCCCCATGCACACGTTCACCTCATCCCATTTGATAGAGGTGAATCACTAAAAGCTGACGGCGAGCCTGAAATTATGCCCGGGGATGTGCTGGCTCCTATAGCAGAGAAACTTCGTTTTTCATGATTCGCATTCTCGCCGTTGGTAAAAAGCACGAATCGTGGGTTGCAGAGGGGATCGAGCGATACCAAAAACGCCTCAAGCAACCGTTTAATGTTGAGTGGACGGTGCTTCCCCATTCTTCTTTGGAGGGTGAGCGAGCGCGACAGGAGGAGTCTGAACGCATCCTATCTCGACTGAAAGATGACGACTATGCGGTGCTTTTAGATGAGCGAGGAGAGATTGTTGATTCCCCTTCTCTTGCTAATCGGTTACGTGTGCCTATCGACTATTCAAAAAAGGTAGTTATTATCATCGGCGGTGCCTATGGTGTGGATAGCAAGGTCCATGAACGAGCTAATTTCATCTGGTCATTATCGAGACTTGTCTTTCCGCACCAACTGGTGCGACTGGTTTTAGTCGAGCAATTGTACAGAGCACAAGAGATCGCAAGCGGTAAACCCTACCACCACGACTAGTTTGCATTTATATACAAAAAATGATTTAATACTGAATGCCTAGAACGACGAGAAAGTGAGGCACAGGAGATGCCCTTAGAGTGTTGGGAGATCGAGAGGCAGGCCCTCATCTGGCAAACCAGCCTGGTGGGAAGAAGGAAGCTGGAGGTTGCTTTCCTCTGGCTGTTCCTCCTCGTAGGGTTGCCGCTGGCGACTGCCTTGGTGGTTCTGCTCTCTCAGAGCCGGCTGGATGAAGTTGCCAGCAGTCTGATTGCCTCGGTTGCTTGCATCGGGATCGTTGCGGGAGCGATCTACGCCGCCTACCAGATCTCGAACCTGGCCGAAGATCGCTTCTTCGAACCGAGGAGCCAAGCGATCGACGAGAAGTACCAACTCACTTCCACGTGATCAGGCGGCGCGGGCCGGGGCTACTACGGCTCCGGTCCGCGTCTGCGAACCAGGACACCTAATTGACATTATGATAAGCATATGCTATATTATTTTTATAAACAAATAAAACAAACATATGCTTGCAGTTTTTATCAATCCCCTCGCCATTCTCATGAGTCTTAGCACTGCTACGGGTGTCCTTATTCATGACATGCATCTTGATCAGGCGGCCACTACCTTAACGATGCCCGCTGCGATGGCGAATGTTGATACCACCAAGACAGCTAATCTTGGTGGTACTGACCATACGCACATCGAACGTGCCTCGGCTTCGCAGGCGATCGTTCATCTCAATAGTCGTAGCCCCGGTATTCAACCTCGTACTTTCGAAGATAAGAAACATCTGCTTCAAAAACGCGTTATGCGCGGTCATCATGCGTTTGATAACTACAATTTACCCTTAGTCTAGGGAAACCTGGTGCAGCCGCGCGGACTGCACCAGGTGGGATCTTCCCTCCTCTTACCGGATCACGACATCATCGGCCTTCACGAAGCCGATGCGGTTGCCGTACTGGATCTCGATGAACCTCGTCTTGCCCGGGAAGACCTGGTGGTCGTAGGGGTAGGACGAGTCGATCGCCCAGGCGTAGAAGTGATCGTTCACGGGTCCAGCGTCGATCACCCTGTAGCGCTGGCCGGCCAGAACGTTGTACGGCAGCGGAGCCTGCGGCGCGAGCGTCGGAATCCAGAAGGACGCCGGCGGAGTGCTGAGCAGATCGGTCGGGTAGGCCGACTGCTCGGGCACGGGACGGCCGTAGACCGGGATGCTGGTCTGACCCGCCTTCGGGGCGATGTACTTGCCCGTGGCGGGCAGTGCGGCCGGGGCATTCCATGGGCTGAGGAGCCAGCCAGTAGAACCATTCACCCAGACCTTGTACCACATGCCACTGGTGTCGAACTTCTTGTCGGCGACGGCGAACGTCTGCCCGTAGAAGAGCCGGGCGGCGTTGTTCGTGATCTCCGTGCTTCCCTGGCCCAGAACTGGGTCCGTGAAGTACGGAGCATCGGAACGCGGCTCGGACCTCAGGTAGACGAAGTTCGCCGAGTGAGGGCCTTCTGGTGCGCAGCCGTTGTTACCGACCGAGCATCCCGTCACTGACTGCTTGTTGAGCCACCAGATCGGGGCGACCGTCACGAAGTTGCTGTTCAGGCCACCGCTCGGAACCGCTGGCCCGCAGGTCATCGCCATGTACAGCTGCCAGTTCCAGTACGGACCTGGATCGGTGTGCATGCCGGCGATCTGCGAAGCCTTGACGGCTGGGATGTTGTCGTGTCCGAGGATGTGATCCCGGTCACATGAAATCCCGAAGCGACCCGTCAGGTACTTGACCAGCTCCGAACTCGACCGGTAGAGCGCCGTCGTGTAGTCGGTTCCGCCGGTGGCGGAGTGACCCTCGTGCTCGATGCCGATCTGGTGCATGTTGAAGTACCAGTTGCCCGCGTGCCACGGCATGTCCTGGGTGCGGACCATCTGGTACACCGTGCCGTCCTTGCAGACGACGTAGTGCGTGGCGGCGTAGTGCAGCGGATTCTTGAAGGCATCCAGGATCTCCTGGCAGGTGCCCTCACCGTCGTGAATGTTGATCGAGGTGATCTTCATGTCACGCGGACGATCGGTCACGTCGTAGTTGCCGTAGTTCGTGACATCGTCGCCGATGGCCGTAAAGGCCGCCGGGACAACGATGCAGCGGATCGTCGGCGGACACTCCGGCGTGATCGTCGGAGGTGTTACCGCGGCACTCGCGGCGAGCCTTGGCTCATTCTGCGCGAGCTTTTCGCTCATGCTGCTGCCGATCTGGTCGCCATCCAGTCCCGGAGCGTGTGCTCCGGCACTAGGTGCCAGTCCGATCAGCAGTACGAGTACTGCCAGGACCGTTGCAGCACTGCGCTGCGCTCGGTGTCTCACCAGCTTCTCCATCGTGTTTAGTGCCGTGTGGGGTCGGCAGAGGATGAAATCCCACGAATCCTATAGTAACAGATTAGCGAAGGACTTCTAGTTCGTTTTCGAGGCGCAGGAGCAGTGTTTTTTTGTCATCAAGATCTTTTCTCGACTCTTCAACGAGATGGGCTGGGGCTTTGTTGAGGTAATTCTCGTTAGATAGGCGCCCCTCGAGTGTTTTAATAAACTGTTTGGTTTCGGCAAGGCGAACTTCCAAATTGGTCTGGTGTTCGTAAAGTGTTTCATCACTCACATCCAACCAAGCTTCCCTGTTGGCTGCTGCGATGCGAAGGCCGCGGGCTTGATCAATAGCCTCAGCTCCCCTCAGGCGCCCGAGGTGCTTGATGAGGTTTGCATTGTCGGCGACTAGTGAATCATTTTGATAGAGCAGCGTGTATCTTTCATTACCAGGAAGTTCAGAGATGACATATCGAGCCTCGGCAACGAGTGTCTGAAGCTGTTCAAATTCTGCTGCGGCGATATCGTCGTAGGCAAGTACCTCGGGCCATTTCGCTCCGGCTAGGATGTCGTTGTGCCATCCTAGCGATTGCCAGATCGTCTCAGTGACAAATGGTGTGAATGGATGTGCGATCTTGAGGCTGGTATCGAGCACCCACGCGAGCATGTCCGGATTGTCCTGCGTTTTGCTGGCCTCGACAAACCAATCGGCGACGTTGTCCCAAATGGCGTGATAAACCGTTTCGGCTGCTTCAGCAAAGCGGTAGTTCGATAGCTGTTGATCCAAAGTTCTAGCGGCGTCGTTCAACTCGCGAACGATCCAATGATCGACAAGGCTCTGTGGTACAGGTGCGGCCGGTTTATAATTTTCCCCCAGTTTCCCTTCGATAAAGCGTGCAATATTCCAAAGCTTGTTACAAAAGTTACGCCCGGCAACCACTTTACTGGTCGAGAATGCCTGATTTTGCCCGGCGCTACGGCTAGCAACAATACCCAGACGAAGTGCATCCGATCCGTATTCTGAGATAATTTCCATCGGGTTGATGACGTTCCCCTTTGATTTGCTCATCTTTTGACCGTGTTCGTCGAGAACAAGACCGTGCAGGTACACCTCCTTGAACGGCACATCTTCAGTGACATACAGGCCGAGCATAATCATGCGTGACACCCAAGGATAAAGAATGTCATGACCGGTTTCCATGACGCTATTTGGATAGAAACGAGAAAGCTTGCCCCCTGAGAGATAATCGGTAGTGATGAATGGCCATTGACCACTTGAGAACCAGGTATCGAATGTGTCTTCCTCGCGTTTATATGTTGTTCCATTAACAACAATAGTTTTTTCATCAACCCTTTCGTCGTAGATCCAATCATCAGGGTCATTCTCATTTTGGAATGCTGGAATAGGAATTCCCCACGGTATTTGTCGGCTAAGGTTCCAATCGCGAAGATTGTCATAGTACTGGACAAGAGCATGCTGTTTGCTCTTTGGGAAAAACTGAATGAGTCCACTATCGATAGCCGCTTTTGCTTTTTCGACCATCGGTGTTACCTTCAAGAACCACTGATCTCGGACGAGAGGTTCAATGACACTACCGCATTTGTAGCAATGGCCTACACTATGAACGATGTTCTCTTCCCCGCGTAAGGCTTCCACGGCCTGAAGCGCGGGAATAATCTTTTCCCTTGCTTCTGCTACGGTGAGGCCGCGGAAAGATTCAGGCACATTTTCAGTCATTCTCCCGTCAATCCCAATCAGTTCTATAAGTGGAAGATTATGTCTTCGAGCCACTTCGAAATCATTTGGATCATGTGCGGGCGTGACGGTAACGACACCAGTGCCGTAGGTAGGATCAACGTGTTCATCGGCAATCACAGGAATCTCAATCCCAGGTACGAGAGGCTGGAAAACGTGCATGCCGATGTAGGCTTTGTAGCGTTCGTCATCCGGGTGGACCATGAGGGCGCTTTGGCCAAGCTTTGTCTCTGGTCGAGTAGTGGCGATAATGAGCTCGCCTTCTTTTTCCATAAGTGGAAAGGCTATTTTCCAAAGCTTACTCTTTTCTTCCTTGTGCTCTACCTCTATATCAGCAAAACTTGTCTGGTGAACGGTACAAAAATTAACGATGCGTTCAGCGCGGTAGATTAATCCGTCATCCCACAGCTTTTTAAAGGTGCTATAGACCGTTTTTATTACCTTTTCATCAAGGGTGAATACTAGGTCGTCCCAATTCGCACTCACCCCAAGGGCGCGTAGCTGTAGTTCCATATTTCCCCGTTGTTGATCAACGAAGTTCCAGACCTGGCTGTAGAGCTGCTCCCTACTGAAATCAAATCGACTCTGACCTTTTTTTGTCAATTCTCTTTCATAAACAACCCACGTTTCAAAGCCGGCATGATCCGCCCCCGGAATGTAGGCTACGTCCCTTCCCTTCATACGGTGGTAGCGGACGAGAATATCTTCGAGGTCTGCCATTAAAGCGTGACCGATGTGAAGATTGCCGTTAGCATTTGGTGGCGGCATGACTATGCTATACGGTTCACCTTCCCCTTTTGGTGCAAACACACCACTGGTTTCCCACATGGCGTAAATATTCGGCTCGTATTGATTGGGGTCGTATGCTTTGGCTAACTTCATTCGTCGTCTCTAGTACTAAAGTTACACGTGAAAAGCACACCGAAGATAAGCCGACGTTTTCATGCGAAACGTTGCAATACCTCCAGGATGTTCTCGCACGTGTTTATTTTCACCTCTTATTATAGCACATGTCAGGCAGTGTATAATGTGTCTATATGATAGAGGTGATTGGCGATCAACGGATATGGGACGAGGAAGTACTAACCAGGAGTGGTCACCCCCTGCAACTGTGGGGGTGGGGCGAGGTGAAAGCCGCCCATAATTGGCGAGTGGAGCGTGTGTTCGTGAAGGATGGCGGGAAGGTGATTGGGGCGGCCCAGCTACTCATCAGACCTCTTCCGATGCCATTTCGATGTTTAGTTTATATTCCACGCGGTCCGGTTGCGGGAGCTTCTGATAGGGCAGAGGTGCTAAAGGAGTTAGCCGCTCATGCCAAAGAGAAGCACGAAGCGGTGGCAATCACTGTCGAGCCTGACTGGACAGAGATGCCAGATATAGAGGGGTGGAAGCATTCGGCCAATACAATTTTGATTCCTCGAACGTTGATACTTGATCTGTCGAAAAGTGAGGATGAACTGCAGGCGGCTATGAGCAAAAAAACCCGTCAGTACATTCGCAAGTCGGGTAATGAGGCGATCGAGATTCGTAAGGTCAAGGGCAGAGAAGAGCTGGCGGCATGTTTGGCGATCTACAAAGAGACGGCAGCACGGGCGCATTTTGCTCTGCATGATGATGACTATTACTACGATATTTATGACAAAATGGGCGAGTATTCACCGGTGTTCGCGGCCTTTTCAAATGGAGAGCCGGTTGCGTTTTTGTGGCTTGCCATCAGTCAAGAGACGGCATTTGAATTGTATGGTGGGATGAATGAGCGGGGTCAAGATCTACGGGCGAACTATGCGTTAAAGTGGCACGCGATTCAGACGATGAAAAAGTGGGGAATAGCCAGATATGATTTCAACGGGCTGTTAAACGATGGGGTGAGCACATTTAAGCAGAGCTTTGCTGACCACGAAGATATGCTAGTGGGGACATACGACAAGCCGCTTTCACCCCTGTATGTTCTGTGGAATTATGGATTACCGATGGTGAAAAATATTTTTCGGAAACTAAAGAATCGTTGATTTTATTACAACTAAAGATTCCATGCTGTCTTAGTCATGGAGAGGCTAGGAATGACTTCGAGATCTGTCGGATCGACAGGTGATTTCAGCTGGGCGTAATAGTAACCGAGGGTGGCAATCATAGCGGCATTATCGGTACAGAGCTGCATCGGGGCATATTCGATAGAGAGGGGAAGGCGGGCGGAGAGTTCGTCGCGGAGGGCTTGATTAGCGGCGACGCCTCCGGCGATGACAACGGATTTGGGCGAGTAATCCCGGAAAGCTCTCTCGGCTTTATCAACGAGGGTCTCAACGGCGACACGCTGAAAACTGGCAGCAAAATCAGCGCGCTGGACGTCATTTAAGCGCGCAGGAAGCTCGTGTGAAGGAAAAGTGTAATCAACCCCAACTTCGTGCTGGACGGTCCGCAGGACGGCTGTCTTGAGCCCTGAGAATGAAAAATTGTATGGGTTCTCGAGCCTTGCTTTGGGCAGTGTGTAGCGACGGGGATCACCATCAAGTGCGGCTTTGCTGATCGACGGGCCGCCAGGGTAGGGAAGGCCAATGATTTTTGCAACCTTATCGAACGCTTCTCCGACGGCATCATCCTGAGTTTGGCCGAGAAGTTCGTAATTACCATGATCATGAAACAGGACTAGCTGCGAGTGGCCACCGCTAACGATAAGGGCGAGCATGGGAAAATCGGGCTGTTTGGTCGGCAGCGATAGTGAGAGGTGGCTTGCCTGTTCGACGATAAAATTCGCATACACATGTGCCTCGACATGATGAATGGGGTAGAGCGGCTTGTTTTTGAGTAGCGCCAAGGTACGAGCGGCGAGTGTTCCCACCAGGAGAGACCCAATCAGACCTGGCGCGTAAGTCACGGCAATGGCATCGATATCATCCCAGGTGAGGCCGCCATCAGAGAGTGCCTGCTTGATGACGGGGTTGATTACTTCGATATGACTTCGTGCAGCGACCTCTGGAACGACACCCCCATAGGCAGCATGGATATCAATCTGAGAATTGACGACATTGCTTAGCAGCCGCCGGCCGTCTTCAACAACGGCGGCAGCAGTTTCATCGCAACTACTCTCGATTCCCAGAATTCTCATCTGTTACAAGTATAATGCGTTTTCATCTTTTATAAAGGGTAAAGATGATATAATCTGGCGTGCGAGACAATTCCGAGCCGAAAGGTATCTCTCGTGACTATGTTGAGAAGAACTGTCGTTGCTGTTTTGGTGACGGTGTTCGTTGCTTTGGGGTTGGGGGTGCCAGTGGCAAACGCGAGTGGAGTGATGCCTCTCGATGATCAGAAGCTGATGCTTCGAGACTTGGGCATCAACAACTTGGGTCGGGTCGTCGTCGACAGTGCGATGACCTACCAACAGGCCATCGGTGACAGCGTCGTCCCGGAAGAGGGTCGCGCGGTGCACGCAGCGATGAAGCCGCACCTTCGCGTTGTTCCGGTGGCCTACTGGGGTCTGAGCAACAGCGGCCAACCCGATGGGCGTGTTCACGTGGGTCAGATCGTGGTCCACCGACTGCTCGTTCGGGATACGCTGAAGACGACCCTGAAGATGTTCCAGCTGGGATTCCCGATCCACTCGGTGATTCCGCAGAGTGCGTTCGGGTACAGCGACGCTGAGTCGATGGCGGCGAACAACTCGTCCAACTACCGGCCCGAATCGGGGTCGGAGCACGGACGGGCTGCCGCGTTCGACTGGAACCCGGTGCAGAATCCGTTCGACATCACTGGCTACAACCCGAACGTGCCCGTGCAGCCGGCGGGCGCCGTGCACGACCCGACCAAGCCCGGCACTCTCACCATGGATGGCGCAGTTCGCAAGTACTGGGCATCGTTGAACTGGGAGTGGGGTGGCAACTGGGGCAACCCGGACGCCGATCCGCCAACGGACTTCTTCCGGAAGGGGTTCTTCGACTGGCAGCACTTCCAGCTCAACGCGAAGCGGTACGACGCATTCGTCGCGCAGCTGCCGCCCTGTGTGCGTGACTGGACCTGCGTCTAGCACTTCAACCCCGCTTACTGCGTCGAGACGATATGCTCCGTGGGAGGCGGGGTATATCTATGGTTTACGATGTTACAATCTGGCCTGATGGTCGGAATCGTTGTGGGTCTCTTCGTGTTGTGCACCGGGGGCAATTTCCGTTTTTGGACTAAATTTTTACTGCGCCTTCTCGGATAACCTCAACCTCACCATCGTCGAGCAGACGAATAATTGTTGAGGGGGAGCGACCAGAACGATCGCCATCATCAACGTAAAAATCAACTGAATCTTTGAAATAATTCCAAGCCTGATTGATCGTAATCGATCCCGGCTCTCCGGGTTGATTAGCGCTTGAGGTGAGAAGCGGGCCAGTCTGCTGCAAGATTCGACTAGTTGTTGCGTCATCGACAACACGTATAGCTATCGTGCCAACACCTTGGTGAAGGTAGGCAAAGTCCTCTCCAACAGGCAAGATGATGCTAAGCGGATTTGGCCAGAGATTGACGGTCAAAGCAAGAAGGCTATCAGGAACGCCTAGTTCCCGCAGCTGATCAGTCGAAGCGGCAATGAGTGTACCAGGCTTCTTCTCGCGTGATTTTAGAGTGTATAGTCGCTCTACCGCCTGCTGATCATGCGCAGATGCCACCAGGCCATAAACAGTATCGGTCGGCATGATGCCTACTTTTCCCTCTTGGATGAGGGTGATGGCGCGCGAAACGCCGGTGATCTTACTCTGAGGAATCAGTTCCATATATCTAGAATTGTACCATGAGACATGAAGCTCCCCCGGTCAACAATCGACCGGGGGAAGCTCTTCAGGGGTGAAGCGAACGCTCAACTGACGAGGTCCAGGACTTCATCGGTGAAAATCTCGAAGTTGAGATGAAGCGAGTACTCGGGAGTGCTTGCTTCATGTTCGACATCTGGTGGCATGATCAGGATGTCGCCAGCTTCGAGCACGAGTTCTCGCCGTGGTTCAGTCCCTCCGTCCTCGCGGATGAGTAGGCGCTTGGATCCTTCGATCTGAGTGATGACGCCTACCCACCGATCGGTGTGCGGAGCGAATGATGCATCACCTGCCCGCGACTGGTAGGCGGAACAGGCGACCGGGAACTCTGTTGCCCCCGCGAGCATGATCTCGACAGCCCTGACCCATCCTCCGCCGTGCTCGCCCACATTTTCGCATACCTGAGTACGCGGTTGGGCGGAGTAGGCGGCCTCCACGTCAGTGGTAGCCAGTTGTCGCTCGATGCCCTCGGGGCTCAGTAAGGACACTTTCTGGGTCGACGCCCGATCCTCACCGATTGCCATGGGCAGCGATTGGAGCCACGCCGGGTCGAAAGCGCCCTTCACGTGGAGCAGGCTGACAGAGGGGTTAGCTCTGGAAAACCCACTCGCGACGAGGACGCGCCAGAGCCGTCTGGCTACAAGGCTTGCCTCGTCGGACATGTCAGCTGTGGTGCACATGGGGCATCCCCGCCCTGATGTCGTAGCTGTACCCCCTGGCCACCCGGCTGCCGAGCGCAGCTTCCACGGCATGCCAGTCGAACTCGGGCAGTGGTGCGTCGGGCAGCTCGTCGAATTCAACGGAGGCTGCGATGGCTGGCGCGGTCAAGGAACTCACCTTCTCCTTTGTTGCTTCACACTCGGAATGAGCTAATTGCACGATACAACACATTAATACACATAGTCAATGTATATCGAGGCAGATAAATACAAGAATTGTACCCCGAGACATGAAACTCCCCCCGGCCATCGATCGACCGGGGGAAGCTCTCCATGAGTGAAGTCGACCCGATTATCCCGTGCGGAGCAGGGGCCGATCCGTGAAAATCTCGAAGTTGAGATGAAGTGAGGACTCGGGAGTTCTCACTTCATGCTGGACATCTGGCGGCATGAGCAGGACGTCTCCGGCCTCAGTCACGAGTTCCTGGAGGGGTCCCCGCCCATGGTCATCTCGTACCAGCCAGAGCTTCGAGCCCTTCACTTGGGGGATCAGCCCAATCCATCCGTCGACATGGGCGTCGAATGACGCATCTCCCTTTCTCGACTCATAGGAGGAACTGCTGACGCAGAACCCCGTAGCCGCAGAGAGGGCGATCACAACGTCCCTCACCCATCCGCCGCCGAACTTGCCCAGGTTCTCGTACGCGCGTGTACGCGGTTGGGCGGAGTAGGCGGCCTCGACGTCGGCGTCATGGAGCCATCGCTCGATCCCGTGGGGATCCAGCAGAGAGACCTCCTGACTCGCGGCCCTGTTCTCGCCTACGGCAAGGGGCAGGCTCTGTAGCCATGCCGGGTCGAATACCCTCTTCACGTGGAGGAGCCGGACAGAGGGGTTCTCCTTGGTGAACCCTCCCGCCGTTAACACGTGCCAGAGGGCATCGGCGACGGCGAGGGCGTCCGTCACTACCGTCACGAGAGCGACGGGTCGAACGGGTCGCCGACGACGTGCTTGTGTGCGCCACCCCTAATCCTGTAGATGTACGGCTCGGCGACGGGACGGCAGATCGCTGCCGCAATTGCGGCTGGATCGAGATCGGGCAGTGTCGCCTCGGGCAGCTCGTCGAAGTCGACGGTGACTGCAGTGGTTGGAGCAGACAATTGGAGCTCACCTTCTCGGTTAGTGGAACTTCATGCTCAGAAAGAGCTAATTGTACAGTATGATATATTATACGCATAGTCAATGTACATTGAGCAGATAAATACCAAAGGCACTATGAGACATGAAGCTCCCCCGGTCAACGATCGACCGGGGGAAGCTCTCCGGAGGGGAAGAAAACACCTAGCTCACCGGGTGAGGGGTAGATGGGTGAAGATCTCGAAGTTGACGTGAAGTGAGGACTCGGGAGTGCTCACTTCATGTTCAACAGTGGGTGGCATGATGAGAACATCACCCGCCTCGATGATGAGCTGCTGCCTCGGGCCCGTCCTCCCATTGCGAATCAGGAAGCGCTTTGAGCCCTTGATCTGAAGGATCACTCCGATCCAACGATCAACGTGCGCCCCGAAGGACGCATCGCCTGCTAGTGACTGATAGGCCGAACATCCGACGGAGAATCCCGTGGCGGTTGCCAAGAGAAGTTCTACGTCCTCGATCCATCCGCCACCGAGCTTGCCCAGATCCTCGTACACACGGGTACGAGACCGGGATGCATAAGCAGCCTCGACATCGGCGTCGTCGAGCCATCGCTCGATCCCGTCAGGGCTCAACAAGGACACCTTTTGATCGGCGGCCCGGCGTTCCCCAATCGGCACTGGAAGGCTCCGTAGCCATTCCGGGTCAAGCGCGCGTCTGACGTGCAGAGCTCTCACAGAGGGGTTGCCTCTGGAGAATCCGCTTGCTGAGACGACGCGCCACAGCGTGCCGGCAATAGCTACCGGTGCCTCGATGGTGGTTGGCATGGCACTACCTAACTGCAGTCAGGTGTGCATGGCCTCCGGACTCCATCTCATAGAGGTATGGGGTGCCCATACGACAATCCCTTGCCGCCTGCATGAGGTCGGGATTGGCATCGGGCAGCGTCACCGTGGGCAGGTCGTCGAGGTTGACGGTCTCTGCAATAATTGGCGCGGTCAAGGAGCTCACCTCATCTTACATCGGTTTCTTCACGCTCAGAAAGAGCTGATCGTACCATACAACATAAGTTATTAATCGTCAATGCACCAAAAAGTACAACGGAATAGTGGTAGAATAGAAACATGAAAGAGGAGTTGGTAAAAGGGGCGCGACGTATCTTGCCACAAGGTGCAGTGCGTGGGCTGGAGGAGGCCTACCGTCGTAGTCGCGTTCGATTGATAAGCGCCAAATATGGCAATCCTGCAAAAGGGCTGAAGGTGATTGCCGTTACGGGTACGAATGGCAAGACGACAACGGTCAATTACATTAATGAAATTCTGAAGGAAGCCGGATACAAGACGGCGATGTTTAGTACCGCTTTGATCGAAGTGGCAGGTCAGACGAAATTGAATGATCTAAATGCGACCGTGGCATCAACCGAGCGAATGCAGCAATTCTTTCGGGATGCTAAACAGGCGGGCGCTGATTATGTGGTCCTCGAGATAACGAGTCATGCTCTCCAGCAGCACAAACTAGACGGTGTGCCGATTGAGGTGGCAATTATGACCAACCTTACGCAGGATCATCTAGATTATCATAAGACAATGGACGAATATGCGGCTGCCAAAGCGAAGCTTTTCCAGGGTGAGCCAAAATTTATTGTGTTGAACCGTGACGATGAATGGTTTGATTATTTCAATCAATTTTATGCTGGTGCACAAAAAATCACCTACGGAACGCACGAGGAAGCCGAGGCGAAGATCGACTACGTCAAACTCTATAAAAAGGGAAGTGAAGCTACAGTCGTGATCGATCATCAGACCAAGCTTCATCTGGCGACAGCCCTTCCTGGCAGGTTCAATGTCTATAACATGACGGCGGCCGCGGCGACAGCATACCTTCTGGGGATGAAATTAACCGACATTGTTGAGGGTGTGGCAAATCTCGAAGGAATCCCTGGTCGTTTTGAACGAGTCGTTGAGGGAATGGGCTATGATGTAATCGTTGATTATGCACACACGCCCGACGCCTTGCAGCAGCTACTCGAAGCGGCAAAGGCTGTCACGAAAAATCGCGTCATCCTGGTATTTGGGGCGACGGGCGATCGTGACAAAAGCAAGCGTCCAATCATGGGCGAAATTGCCGCCAAATACGCAGATCGAATTATTTTGACCGACGAAGAGAGCTACAACGAAGATCCAGAAGGCATACGTGCACAAGTGCGAGAGGGGATTGAAAAAGCTGGCGCCGACGGGAAATTAACCGAAATCCCAGATCGCCGCGAAGCCATTGAAAAAGCCCTTTCTATTGCAAAAAAGAACGATACAATTTTGATTACTGGTATGGGGCACGAGCAGTTTCGGATCGTGAACGGGGAAAAATTGCCTTGGAATGACGGCGAAGTGGTCCGCGAGATTCTAGATACCAAGAAGTCTTAAAATGCGATAAGCCGCAACCAGGATATGTGCTATCGACTGGTTGCGGCTCGCAATTCGATCATTCGCTGTTCTAATGCCGGAGCGCTTAGAAAGCGAGCTGGTGATCGCCCGAGATGCAGTTCGGGCATACCGGCTTCTCTGGAACCGGTTGGCCAGCGGGAATGTTGAACGTCTGGCGACAGATGCAGTTCGGCATTCTGCAGTCACAGGTTGCCTTTTGGTCACTGTCCACCTGAAAGCAGCTCCTCTCATTAGCCGAACATATTCGAATGTGCTCGTTATCATACTCCTCAACTGAGCAGAGATCAAGGTTCATAAAGGACGAAAGCCGTGACCGGGACTACTTACCGACCGGCCACGGCCTGTACATTCGAGTCACCATGTATGGTCGTTGATCTTCGCCGGTCCGCATCCGGTTGTGAAGCGACCAAGGAGACTACCTACGAGCCAGGGTGATTACCGCTGGCACATTGTGGACAAATCGGAAATTCTGGAACTACCTGCCCGGCTGGAATCCTGAAGTCCCTGGTGCAGGGGCAGTCATTCACCATGCAGTAGCAGGTGTACGACCCTCCATTGCTGATCTCCAGTTCCTCACCATTATTTTTACCAAACCAGGTCACTAGGCCTTGCCTCCTCTGTCGTCAGGGTCTTCGAACGTCTTGAATCATAGCAGACAAAGGGGAAAGAATCTAGGCTAGTAGGGGCCAGGACCGGCACTATCTTTAAACTAGTCCTGGCCCCCGGTTCGAGCCTCACCCAGGGCAGCACTCACCGTGTGGCCGATGGACCTACAGGTATAAATGCCTTCCTGCTACACATCGGGAGCACTTCGGTGTACTCGGTACCGGTTGCCCGGCGGGGATGATGAAACTGTCTTGGCAGATGCAGAGGGTGTGTGAGCATCTGCACGTGTAGGCGGCTCCTGCACTGATCTCAACCTCATTGCTGCCACTGCCCCATAAAGGCATTGGACGCCCTTCTCTTCCGTTGCGAGCTAGCACGAACGTATCTACTGTAGCACTTGATGCTCCTGTTGACCAGTGGTTACTTAATAATAATTTTCGTGTTTAAAATAGTAATGCAAACGGGTAACGATTCGTTCGCCCAGCATTCGCCATACTTTATAGGCAAAAGGTCTGACAACAATATCGTACGCACCGACATAATCAGTGACTTCTTTGTTAAAGCTAGTCTTAAACCTGCCGATGCCGTAGTGGGGATGATCGGGGTTGTTGATCTGATCTGAAGGAGGTGCGCCACAAAGGTCATGGGAAGTAACACCTTTTTCCTTTACCCACTTGATAACATGCCACTGCAAGAGGTGGCTGGCCCCGTAGACGGTTCGTTCGCGAACGGATGCGCCGTCTTTGTAGGTGCCTTTTTTGCCAAAGGTGATCGCATAGGCACCCGCGACGATCTGTTTATCGACGTAGGCAAAGAAAAGCTGTCCGAGGTTTGCCTGGGCATAGCGCTGCCAGAATGTCTTGTAGTAGTCAAAGCTTCGGATTCGGAATGATTCGGCGGCTGTTTCAGCGAGGAGGTCGTACATTATTCTGCAGTTTTCATCACTTGAATCCACACGTTTTACTGTAACTCCGTCGCGCTCGGCTCGACGAATGGCGTGGCGACCCTTTTGATTAAGATTACTCATGATGGTGTCGAGATCGGGCGATAGGTCAAGAAGGACAGTCGAGGAATTTGGTTGAATCGGGCGGACTTTGATCAGGCCTAACTTCATAAGATCTGCCAGCGTCTCATCTTTTTTGATCAGTTCTGGCTCGATTTTTACCGCAAAAACACCATTTTCCTCAGCGAATTTCCTGAGGGGAGGAAGAAGGCTATCGAGCTGTCGGACTGAGGTAACTCCCGGGCCTTTTGGAATGTACCATAGTTTGCCGAGACCGACGATGGATTTCTCCAAGACAGTGATGGCGAGGTTTTCGGCCTCGACAAAACGCGGCTCCCATCCACCCAACCTTTTTTGCTCGGCAAATTCGGACCCTTGAAAGACATTGCCGCCGTCCGGATTGGCGAGAATACGGTCATTCCAGTTAGATTCTGTGTCGGGCGTAACGAATGTAATCATAGATTTATTGTAGCAATATAGTGCTACAATCGTGGTATGAGTGAGGAACTAATCAGCGCCTATGATATTCGCGGCACCGAAGAAACGGGCCTCACAATTGATTGTGCGTGGAATGCGGGCAAGGCTCTGGCTGATTGGTTGCCGGAAGATGGCGATATTGTTGTAGCGACAACTCCTGAATACAAGAAGTTGGCCGAAGCAGTTATTGAAGGTCTACGCCTGCAGGGGCGGAATGTGATCGATGCCGGGACAAGTGATAAGAATATAGTGACGTCGTATATTGTGACTGGCGGGCTGGCTGGTGCGGTGTTAATCGGGTTTGATGAGATGGAAAAGGTGATCACGATTGGCTTCTATCAGGAAGGTGGCAAGTTGATTGATCGAGAGAGTGGTCTAAAAGAAATTTGTGCTTCAGTTAGGGCGGGGAATTTTGTACCTGCGGCAACGAAGGGAAATCTCTCTCGAATATCTCTATGAGTTAAGAAATTAGCACTCATGCCTTGCAAGTGCTAATTTTTTTGTCTACAATGGTTTTGCGAATAAAAAACGGAGGAGCAAAAGCATGAGCGCACCGATTAAACCTCTGGCAGATCGTATCGTAGCAGTGAAGGAAGAAGCTGCGACCAAGACTGCGAGTGGACTCTACTTACCAGACAACGCAAAAGAGAAGCCTGTGCTTGCAAGGGTCGAGGCTGTTGGACCTGATGTGAAAACACTAAAGGTTGGCGATAAAATCGTGTACAAAGAGTACTCGACGACAGAACTGAAGATTGACGGAACTGAGTATTTGATTGTTAAAGAAGAAGACGTGTTGGCAACGGTCTAGGAGAAATATATGGCAAAGAAAGTTTTTTACGATGATGACGCGCGAAACCGCGTGATGGGCGGGGCGAAGGCGCTGTATGATGCAGTTAAAGTAACCTACGGTCCCAAGGGTCGCAATGTGGTAATCGCGAAGGGGTATGGCGGCCCAACGGTTACGCATGATGGAGTAACGGTGGCTGAGAGTGTCGATCTGCCTGAAAATGACGATGAAACTCTTGGGTATAAAGTTGGTGCCGAGCTGATCAAGCAAGCCGCAAGCAAGCTCAATAAGGTAGCGGGTGACGGTACGACTACGGTGACTGTCCTTACCTATAACATCTTGAAAGAGGCAAACCGCCTGATCGCGGCTGGTCACAATCCGCAGGAACTGCGAAAGGGAATCGAAGCGGCTGGTGCCGAGGTGGTCAAGCAACTGGATGGCCTGGCTGAAAGTATCGAAGGCAAAACCGACCGCGTCGCCGAAGTGGCAACAATCAGTGCGGGTGACGGGGAAATCGGTAAATTGATCGCCAATGTTATCGAAAAAGTGGGCAAGGACGGTGTTGTGACCGTCGAGGCCAGTCAGGGACTCGAGCTAGAAGCCGAAGTAGTAGAAGGATTTAGTTTGGATCGCGGATTCGTCAGTCAATTCTTTGTGACCGATACAGCTCGCCAGGAAGCTGTCTATGAAAAACCAGCTATCTTGATTACTGACAAGAAGATCAGCAACGTTGCTGAGTTCCTGCCGATCCTGGAAAAACTTGCTCAGGCCGGCAAGAAGGATGTCGTACTTATTGCAGACGAAGTTGAGGGCGAAGCGCTGAGCATCCTTGTTTTGAATAAGCTAAAGGGTGTATTCAACACCGTTGCAGTCAAGGCGCCTGCGTTTGGTGACCGCCGCAAGGAAATTTTACAGGATATAGCGACGCTGACTGGTGCAACTGTCATTAGCGAAGACCAAGGTCTGACCTTTGAAAACGTTGAACTGGATGTCCTGGGTGCTGCCCGCAAGGTGATCGTTGGTAAGGATGAGACCACGATTGTCGAGGGCGCCGGCAAGGCAACTGCCGTGAAATCTCGCATTGCACAGATTGTCGCTCAGGCTGAAAACGCAACGAGCGAATATGACAAGGAGCAGTACGAAAAGCGAGCGGCTGCTCTTTCTGGTAAAGTTGCTGTCATCAAGGTAGGTGGCGCGACTGAGACTGCGATTGATGAAATGAAGTTTCGTGTGGACGACGCGGTGGCTGCAACCAAGGCCGCACTGGCTGAAGGGATTGTTGCTGGTGGCGGTGTGACGCTGGTGAATCTTGCGGCAAGTGTCAAGGCGGAAGGTGCGGACAGTATTAGCGCTGGTCGTCAGATTCTAAAGAATGCGCTGAAGCAGCCGTTCCTCCAGATTACCGCAAATGCTGGTCTGAACAGTGAGGCACTTCTTGCCCAGGTGGAAGCCGGCAAGCCTGGTTTTGGAGTCAACGTGATGTCTCCTGAAAAAGGCCTCGTTGATGTCAAGAAAACCGGGGTGATCGATCCTGTTAAGGTGACGAAAGAAGCAGTGCGAAACGCGGTTTCAATCGCATCAACAGCTGCAACAATGGGCGCACTTGTGGTTGAAATTCCGGAAAAGGAAGAAGCAGCACCTGCCGGTGGTATGCCTGGCATGGGGATGATGTAGTTTTTCGAACTAAGACTATTCCAACATGAAAAACAGACCCGTATCATAGGGTCTGTTTTTCATGTTAAGGGCTGTGACTGCATGTCAACTTGAGGAATATGCACCATTGCATTATATTAAAAAATATGTTATAATTACTCCATACGTCCGACTAGACCGTAAGGGGAGAATATGGACGTCGATGAGACTCTGTTGGCTCGCTGCCAGTCAGCCCTCGACCAACTGCGCGATGCCAGCCAGAACTCCGAATTTCGCTCAACTGATGGGCGGAATGGAGCGATCAGCGGCAAGTCGGCGCTGTCGGCTGTCGGCATCCGGGGTGACGAGGCACAGGAAGTTCGCTACTACCTCCGCCAGCTCGGGTTGGCCAAGGCGGCGGAGGAGAGCGAACACGCTTCCAACCTGTGGTACTGGGACATCAGTTACGACGGGGGCGTCGAAGCCGATGCACTCCAGAAGCTGACAGAAGAGAAGCCTTGGAAGGGCCGCTCGAAGCGGCGGGGCGAGATCGACCCCAACGTCGAGAAGATCGCGGAGTTGACCGCGAAGCTCGCGGTGGCCGAAGCCGAACTGGCGCGCTACAAGCAGCGCTACGGCGAACTCGACTGATCGTTCCACTCATCTTATGCGCAGGATTCGTCCAGCGAAGTCAGATACACTGGCGCCCCGCATCTGCAGATGCGGGGTTGAGTTTTAATTAAATTAGGCAGACTGCTGCTGACCACCAGAGAGATAGTCGATTTCTTTGATGATGTCTAGGAGTGCTTGTGCTCGGCGTGCTTCATCGGCAATGTTTTTTGCTGCATCGTGCGCCGGAGCAATCAAGGCTTGATCATCTGTTGAACGAAGAAGCAGAAGGTAAGTGTCAAATTTTTCCTCAGGTGAAACGTCCAGCTTATCGACGAGTGGACGAAGTTCGTTCAGAGCACTTTGTTTAATTGTTTCAAGATCGCCGCTGACGGGTGACGCGATTGGTGCGGCCGTCGGAGCGGGGGGAACGACAGGAAGCTCCGGTTCCGCTACAGGCACTGGATCTGGAAGTGTTGCCGCAGCCTCGACAGTTTCATCTGCCTCGGTCGTGGCAGAATCATCGGCGACAGGAGTTGCTGCAGCCTCGTCTGCTTGTTGATTCACGCCGGCGAGCACCTTGGCCAGTTCTTGGTCATCGCTAATTGGTTGCTGATTCGTTGGTTGAATGTCCATACCCACCTCTGATATTAGTACTTATGCTTCGTTACTAAATACTGTATCATAATAAGAGTACATGAGTAAAGCGAAGCTCATTTATTCCATTAGCGGGGAGGGCTATGATGTTAGACGATGATAATGTTTTAAAGCAGCGCGATCCGCTGAATGCTTTGGGCGTTGCTGCCATGCAATTTGAACAGGCGAAATTTCCGGTAAGGGTCGACAATCCGGAACATGACGGCCGCGAGATCACGCGTATTGTTGTGGCAGGGATGGGTGGATCAGCACTCGCGGCACTTCTCATAAAATCAGTGTTCAGCGATGAATTTACCGTGCCGTTCGAGGTGGTTCGAACCTATGATTTGCCAGAGTATGTGGACTTTAACACACTTGTCATTGCCAGTAGCCACTCGGGTAATACGGAGGAGACATTGAACGCGCTGGCTCAAGCGAAAACGAAGAATGCCCAAGTCGGCACGATTGCTTCTGGTGGCAAGCTACTGGATGATGCTAAGGCGAATTCGATAGCCTATGTCGAGATTCCCGCAGGTTT
This sequence comes from uncultured bacterium, assembly GCA_966186595.1. Classification (GTDB taxonomy): domain Bacteria; phylum Patescibacteriota; class Saccharimonadia; order Saccharimonadales; family Saccharimonadaceae; genus JALRBM01. Next base: position 23,791 of record CBIFWO010000003.1, read on the forward strand.
GCAGCCGCGCATGGCGATGATTACCAATCTACGGGCACTCGCAGCGTTACTAGTGCATTTTGGGGTAATGCGCCACGAACGTTTTGCGCAAATTGCCGAGCAGGCAGACTGGCTAGAGGAGCAGACCAAGAATTGGACGAGTGATGTGACGGTAGACAAGAACTACGCCAAGCAGCTGGCCCTCCTCGCGGTGGGCAAGACGCCGGTGTTTTACGCCGGTCCACTCATGGCACCGATTGCGTACAAGTGGAAAATCAGTTGGAATGAAAATGCCAAAAACGTGGCGTTTTGGAACGAGTATCCCGAATTTAATCACAATGAATTTATTGGCTGGACATCGCACCCCGTCGAGAAACCGTTCATTATCTTTGACCTGACCAGTAGTTTCGAGCCCCCTCGCGTACTAAAACGTATGGAGATTAGCGATCGGCTGCTCAGCGGCATGCGACCAAAAGCCAATACGATCAAGATAGAAGGTGAGTCGCCCATTGCTCAATGTTTGTGGGGATGTATCCTGGCAGACTTTGTCAGCACTTACGTCGCGATTCTCAATGGCGTAGATCCGACGCCGGTTGAGTTGGTGGAGAAGCTAAAAAGAGAATTGGCGAATGACCAAACCTCCTTTGCGTCGCCTCATCGCCATGAAGGCATTTAGGGATATTCGGGACTAAAATTAATCTCTGATTAATTCTGCAATCTTTTGTGAGGTATGATCAATTGAATCAAGTCCGTTAATAGTGGTGACATTATCAAAGTATTTCATGATGTCGCGGTAGCTTTGGTGAAGTTGGTTCAGGTACGAAGGAGTCATGACGATGTCGTCAATCGGATCATGAATGCCAGTTGCGGCGTGACGCGCTATCGATATCTCTGTTGGTTGATCGAAGAAAAGCACTGTATCTGTCAAAGAGAAATAGCGGGATAGGGAGTTATGGACAGCAAGACTTTCCTCAGGGGTAATCCTTTTCTGTGCTTGGTAGACACCCGCCCATGCTAGGGTGTCGTTGATCCCTCTGTCAAGGAGGAGAAAGTCAACTTGATCGTGTAGGCATTTAAAGTAATAGGATAGCGCAGTCGTGGCTCGCATCATAATGAAAGCAAGACTTTCTTCTACGGGGATGTGCTCTACACCCGGTCGGTTTCGATCATCTAGAATAGCAACCTTATAACCCTGCTCTAGTAGGCTATCCTTTAGAATGTGTAACTGTGTTGTTTTGCCAGCCCGCGGCATCCCAATAAATTCTATCGTACGCATCATGTAAGTATATCTAACCAGTGAGACGATTTGAAATGATTAACTCTTTTTTGGCAGGAAGTTCTCACCGAGCATGCAGCGAACGCTTCCGCCGCCAATTGTTTCGATGGTGGGAATGGCGAATGGTAGTAAGGTTTTGTCTTTACCAAGTGCCGATCGTTGTTCGGCAGTAAAGTTGTCGTGAGCTGTTTGGCTCATGGCAACGAATAATTCGCCATCATCATTTTGAAGTTCTAATACGTTGCCGCAAAACGCTGACATTTGTGCTTGTGAAATCTCGATAACTTCATGGCTGGTGTTTTTCAGGGTATCGAGGACGAGTTGTCGTTCGGTGTCGTCGGTAATTGCTTCTGCACAAAGAACGGCCGTCGTACTTTGAATACCCATAAGAACGTTGGTGTGATAGACAGGGGTGCCGTCCTGGCCATAGGCATGGAATAGTATCGGTTTGTAGCCCAGTTCCACGGCATGATTTGTAAAGAGGCCAGTATCGCAACGTGGCGAAATACATCCGTAGACGATCTTATTTTCGTGGTCAAAGATCATTACTCCCGTGCTTTCGAGGGCCAGGCCATACTCTTCGGTCGGGCTCATATCGGTGATTTGTGCGATCTTAAAATCTTTGGATAGGTTTTCAACTGCCGCGTAACTTCGCTCGATGCGACGACTTTGGGTCGCCATCGGGTAAAGATACATGTAGCCATTAGACCAAGTACTAAACCAGTTGTTTGGGAAAACGGCGTCGGGTTTTCGGAGTGTGTCGGTGTCTTCAAAAACAGTGACGTGCACGCCGTTTTGACGCAGCTTTTCAACCATAGAACCGAATTCTTGGTCAGCTCGCTCGTGAACTTCCTTCGAACTGAGCTCGGTGTGATTTTGAAATGTATTGGTAACTGCAGTCTGCTCGTTAAAGCCAAAGCTTGTCGGGCGAACCATCAAGACGGCCGAGGTTGATTGTAATGATTTCATAATGAGATCATTATAGACCTACGTATGATGTGTGTAAATAGTCGTCTAACGATACAATCGAAGCGATTCGATAGGGTCTTTCTTGGCTGCTCGAGCTGCGGGGTAAAGGCCAAAGAGGATGCCGACAGCAAGCGATGTACCGAACGAGATCGCAGCGATTTCCCAGGTGATTGCCGGATCGAACGGTAGTAGGGTGCTGATGGCAAAAGCTAAAAGATAGCCACCGAGATACCCAAGCACACCTCCGATAATACTGATAATGAGAGCTTCGGTCATGAATTGCCAGACGATGTTGCGGTTGCTGGCACCGACGGCTTTTCGCAGGCCAATTTCGCGCGTGCGTTCCGCGACACCTACCAGCATGATATTCATGATACCGATTCCACCTACGACAAGCGAAATTGCGGCGATAGTCGTCATGACAACCGTAATTGCCTGGAACAATTGGCTGCTGGGACGCGCCACATCTTTACCGGACAGGATGGTGAAGTCCTTTTCGCCCAGGTGGTTTGTTTGCAAAGTTTTTTCGACAGAATTGATCATAGTCGGGAGATGTCCTGTACTTTCAGCGCGGATATTGATTTGTTGGATTTGGGCAATTCCTTGATGGAAGCTCTTGCCGCTTTCCAGACTGATGATAGCGGCATGGTCAAAGTCGACGTTATTGAAATTGATCGGATTGTTGATGCGTTTTAGGATGCCGATGACGGTGAATTTTTGACCGCGTACAGTAAAGGTTCGTCCGATGGATTGATCAGTTCCAAAGAGGTCAATTGACAGCTGGCTGCCAAGTACCGCCGTATCGCGATTGGTAACACTATCGATAAATTGGCCGTCGCGGATTGGTAGTTTGGCGATATCCACGAGCGATGGTGTCGAAGCAACGATAGTGCTCTCCTTGGCTACGGTGTCATTCGCGCGGATGCTACTGTTGACGATCATAATTGGTGCCGCGTCTCTTACGTCATCTAGTTGCTCCAGATCAATTAAATCCTGCTCGGTGATAGTGCTGGCAATGTACGACTGGGGCGAGATTGTCTGTATGAGCCCGGCGCTGCTCGTACTGCCGGGGCGCAGAACCGCGATGTTGCCCTCGAGTGAATCGACTTGGCGCGAAATAATATTAGTAATACCACTGCTCAGCGACAAGATAGTGGTGATGCTAGCTACGCCAATCGCCACGCCGATGACGGTGAGGAGCGTTCGCATGCGAGTATTCCTAAGCGAATGGCGGGCGGTATGGATATGTTCGAAGAGAAGGGGGCGGGTCATTTCTTCCTGCCCTTCGCTTTTTTACTCTTCGTGGGCGTTCGCTTTTTTGGCGCTTTTTTGGCAGATGTTTTCTTATCGGCTTCCTTTGGTTTGGCGTTTCGTGCGCTCAGAGGAATTTTCTCGGCCAGTGACTTTTCAAGATTGAGCGGCGTCTTGGTATCACTTGCAATCTGTCCATCGAGCATATGAATGACGCGGCTGGCGTAGGTCGTCAGCGCTGGGTTATGCGTCACCATAATGATCGTGTTACCGCGCTGATGAATGTCGGACAGTTCGCGCATGATGACATGGCTAGATCGACTATCCAGGTTGCCAGTTGGTTCGTCCGCCAGAACGATCGAAGGATTGTTGACGAGCGCCCGCGCGATCGCAACACGCTGCATTTGTCCGCCCGAAAGTTGCCAGGGCATATAGTATTCTCGCTCCGACAGATGGAAATTCCCCAGCATTTCACTCGCCATTTTCAATCGCTTGGTGCGTGTAATTCCCTTGTACGTCAGGGGTAGGGCAACGTTCTCAATGACATTCAGACGATCAACCAGGTTGAAGCTTTGAAATACCATACCGATCTGTTGACTGCGAATTCGGGCGTGGCGCACATCCGAAAGATCCTCTACCGGCGTCCCATCCAACTGGTACTCACCATCGTTCGAGGTGTCGAGCAGGCCAAGAATGTTGAGGAGTGTCGTCTTACCACATCCGCTGGGGCCCATGATGGCGATAAACTCACCTTTTTCGATGGTAAGGTCAATTCCGTCCAGTGCATACTGCTCGGCGTCGCCCATGCCGTAACGCTTTTTCAGGCCGCGGAGCTGAATAACTGGTGGAACTGTTTCTGTTTCGATCATTATTACCATTATAGATAGGCCACTTTGTCAAAAGCAACCAGAGAGGGCCGTAATTAATACAACTGATTGAAAGGGGCAAGCAAGTCAGGTAGTATTAAGTGGAAACGGAGAGGTGCAAGAGTGGTTGAATTGGCACGCCTGGAACGCGTGTGTGCCAGCGATGGTACCCAGGGTTCGAATCCCTGTCTCTCCGCCAAGAAGTTATTCCAGATACTCGCAAGCTATGCGGGTATGACTACGTCGTAGACATACTTGTATTTTCCAAATAATCTGTTATTATATTCCTACACGAGAAGATCGTTACCGTAAGGGAGGACCGTCATGCGACAGTACGGCGAATTGAGGGTGTCGTCCTACTACACACCCGATCGAGATTGGGAGCTGCGAAATGTTCGTTGCAGCTTCGTCTCATCTGATGATGAGCACACGTCGCTACCGGGGTCGGCCCCCTAGCGCGCTAACCCGGCTGGCGCAAGATGGCTGGGGGCTCGTCACGAGCGTCAGTCTCCAGAAGATGGAGGGTGGTCGCCAGCTCGTTCAGGAGATCATCCACACGATGGTGCGGGATGTTCCGGACGAGCCGCCTGGCCAACTCTGATTGGCTGCGACCTAGGTCATCTCGCGGGTGGGGCAGGTGGCGCTGCAGTAACATGCACGCCACCTGGATATCCCCAAGCACAATTGAATTTTTTTATTATTCCACCTAGACTTGAACTATGACAAACAAACGGGTGGTGAACAAAAAAGTTTCTCAAAAAGTGAAAATGAAGCCTTTCTATCGACGGAGGGGCTTTTTGTGGTCGGCGGGCAGTATCGTCGGAATAATTCTCATCGTATTATTGGCGTTTCGGGTCAGTCCATGGCCAGGCGCGCTAATTATTCGCAAGGTTTTTGAAGACGACAATGTAAAAGTAAAGCAGGCGCTGGAAAGGCATACGCCGGCGGGCGTGACGAAAGTAGCCGATCGACAATATTCGGCTGGTCCCGATACGCGTCTAGATGTCTACTACCCCGAGCATACGAGTGCTCCACTGGCGACGCTGATCTGGACGCATGGTGGTGCATGGATATCCGGGGATAAGGATAACGCCGAGCCCTACTATCGTTTGATCGCTAGCAAGGGTTATACGGTCGTTTCGCTAGACTACACACTGGCACCGGCAAAATCCTACCCCGCACAAATCCACCAGTTGAACGATGCGCATAAATATATATTGGATAATGCCAAAAAATTCCACGTTGATGCGAATAAGATTATGCTGGCGGGGGATTCAGCGGGTTCGCAATTTTCGGCACAAATGGCGGCGTTGATCACGAATGAAGAATACGCCAGGGAAGTGGGGATTGAGATGGCACTCGCTCCAAGCCAATTAAAGGGCCTAGTTCTCAACTGCGGTATTTATAAGATGGAAGGCCTGGCCCATCCCGACCCCACACTGCCAAAGATTGTGGGTTGGGGCGATGACGTGGCGGTGTGGTCGTATTCGGGTACGAGCGATTTTTCAGATCCGGTCATTCGTCAGATGTCGCCATATTATCATGTAACCAAGGATTATCCGCCTGTCTATATTACTGGTGGGAATGCTGATCCGCTAACTGATGCGCAGTCGAGGCCATTTGCAGATGAGTTGGAATATCTAGGTGTACCAGTGTCACGCCTGTTCTATCCGATGGATCACAAGCCAAAGCTGCCGCACGAATACCAGTTCAATCTGGATAATCAGGATGGGCAAAAGGCACTCGAGGCGACACTGGAATTCATGAAGACCAGATCAAGCTAATGTGAACATAAGGCACCATATATAGCGTTGTAAATAACAAACACCACACTATAAAGTGTTGTAGACTGTGTAGTAATAAAAACCTGTTCAAAATGCTTGAAAACCATACATATAGGGTCTATTATCGTATTTAGACACTACATATGTAGTAGTTCAATAAAAATACACATTATGCAAGGAGGGGACTGTTGCCGCTACACACGGTACTTTTCTTGCGCCTCTGAAATGAGAGCCAGGGGAATGTGAGGGTAGAAAACAAAATTCGTAGCATAGGGGATAAAATGAGCGAAATTCACGTGGTCAAACGCGACGGCACCCGCGAACCATTTGACGCCAACAAGATCAACTTGGCGCTCGTGAAGGCAAGTGAGGGCTTGCCGGATCAAATTAGCAAAGTCGTGCAGGTTGCGACCGAGCTGCAACTGACATTATTCGATGGTATTACCACCGAGCAGCTGGACGAGGCGGTAATTCACACGGCGCTTCAGAATGTAAAAGATGACCCTGATTTTGACAAGATCGCTTCGCGCTTGCTACTGAAGAACATCTACAAGAATATTCTGGGTGATTACGAAACTGACGTGGAGCTAAAGAAGCTGCACGAAGAGAAGTTCCCGGAATATCTCAAGCAGGGCATCGCCGATGGTCTCCTTGATACTCGCATGAATACAAAAGTATTCAACATCAAAAAACTGGCGAAGGCGCTTGATCCACAGCGTGACCAATTAAGCAAATATTTGGGTGTAGTTACAAACAAAAACCGCTATGCACTTCGCAAGCAAAGTGGCGCGCCGATTGAGACGCCGCAATTCACCCATATGCGTATTGCCATGGGGCTAAGCTTTAATGAGAAAGATCCAACTGCTGCTGCACTCGACTTTTACGATCACATGAGTCGACTGGATTACGTCCCTGGCGGCTCGACCCGCATCAATGCCGGCGGTGCGTTTCCGCAGCTTTCCAACTGCTTCCTCTTTAACATCGACGACGACATGGAGGCAATTGCCAAGGGTGTTCGCGACACGATGTGGATTGCAAAAGGAACGGGCGGTATTGGTATTGGTATTACCAAGCTGCGTGCAGCTGGAAGTCCGGTCAAAACGACCAACACCGAATCGACCGGTCCCATTCCGTTTATCAAGATGATCGACACGGCACTCTTTGCCGTCAGTCGCAAGGGCAAGAAGGCTGGTGCGGCGGCGATCTACATGGAAAACTGGCACCTGAATTTTCCACAGTTTTTGGACCTCAAACAGAACAGTGGTGACCCTTACCTCCGAACGCGAATTGCCAACACAGCGGTCTACATGAGCGACGAATTCATGAAGCGCGTCGAAAAGGACAAAGATTGGTACATGTTCGATCCAGCTGACACGCCTGATCTGACCGAGCTTTACGGCGAGGAATTTAGCAAGCGTTACGCCGAATACGTCAAGATGGCTGATAGGGGTGAGTTGCGCGACTTTTCAAAGATTCGTGCCCGTGAACAGTGGCGCCAGATTCTGACGATTTTGCAGGCGACCAGCCACCCATGGCTAACCTGGAAGGACACGATCAATGTTCGTGCCCTCAACAACAATACGGGGACGATTCACCACAGCAACCTCTGTACGGAGATCACATTGCCACAGGACAAAGACAACACATCCGTCTGCAACCTGGTGAGTATTAACCTGTCAGCACATCTGAATGAAGACAAGACGTGGGACTGGGACCGTCTAGCTGCCAGTAGCCGAAGTGCGATCCGCCAGCTCGACAACCTCTGCGATATTACCAACACGCCAATTCCTGAAGCGATGAATTCCAATCTGCAAAACCGCGCACTCGGTCTGGGTGTCATGGGCTTTACCGATGTCATCGAAAAGCTTGGACATAGCTACGAGTCAGAAGAAGCCTACGATCTCATCGACCAACTGGTTGAATTCGTCAGCTACCACGCGATTGACGCGAGTGCTGATATGGCTAAGGAGCTCGGCAGTTACCCAATGTTCAAGGGCAGCGCATGGAGTAAAGGCAAGTTACCTATCGATACACTAGACGATCTGGCCGCAGACCGTCATGTAAAGGTGGATGTCACCCGCAAGAAGCGCATGGATTGGGAAACGCTCCGCGCAAAGGTAAAGAAGGGGATGCGCAATGCAACCTTGATGGCAATCGCTCCAACTGCCAACATTGCACACGTTGCCGGTACGACTCCGGGTCTCGATCCGCAGTTTGCGCAGATCTTCTCTCGTGCGACGCTGAATGGAAAGTTCTTGGAAGTAAATGTTAACCTTGTAAATGACCTCAAGGAACTCGGCATTTGGGACGATGTGAAAGAGGATGTATTACGTCTTCAGGGCGACATCCAGACGATCGAAGCGATTCCAAAGCATATTCGCGACGTGTACAAAACCAGCTTCCAGCTCAGCCCATACTCCTTTATCGAGGTAGCGGCCCGGGCGCAGAAGTGGGTTGACCAAGCGATCAGCCGCAATATGTATCTGGAAACTCGCGACATTGATGAGTACGAAAAGATTTACAGTACCGCCTGGAAGAAGGGGCTCAAGACGACGTACTATCTACACGTGAAGCCGCGTCACCAGGCCGAGCAAAGCACGGTAAAAGTCAACAAAGCTGAATCACTCGGAAGCGGTCCGCGCAAGAGTGGATTTGGATTCGCTAAAAAGCAAACGGTATAAAAAGGGAGGGCACCACTATGGGTATGAACGCAAGTACAATCATCAACGACGACATGACACTTGAGGAAAAGCTCGAGGCGATTGAAAAAGCGATGTTAAATGCACAGGCGCAGGCTGACGAGGACGCGGCGCAGAACGGGACGGTTGCTGCGCCAGTCGACCCAGCCGACCTCACAATGTGCGAAGGGTGCCAATAGAGGATGCAACTTCTAAGGGCGTTAATAAGGAAAGGATTGAAACACTATCATGGCAGGCATTCTCGGAACAGGTATCCAGGACGGATTACTTCTTAAACCAATTCACTACCAGTGGGCGTATGATCTCTATAATCAGGCGGTCGCGAACACCTGGTTTCCAAACGAAATCCAGCTAGGTCAGGACCTCGCCGATTGGAAGAAGATGACAGACGAAGAGCGCCACGCGCTTGAATTCCTGATGAGCTACTTTAATCCGAACGAGCTGTTGGTGAACAAGGCGCTAGCCTTTGGAGTGTATCCGTATGTGAATGCGGCCGAGTGTCACTTATACTTGGCGAAACAGATGTGGGAGGAAGCCAACCACTGCATGAGTTTTGAATATGTGCTCGAAACATTCCCAATTGACCGCGAGAAGGCCTATGCTGCCCATGTTGACGAACCCGTCATGGCGCGCAAGGAAGAGTTCGAAACACAGGCCATCAAGCGAATGACCGAGAAGCACCTTGATATCACGACGACTGAGGGGAAGAAGGACTTTATCCGTAACCTTATCGCGTACAATATCATCCTTGAGGGTATCTGGTTTTACAGTGGTTTCATGGTGGCGCTTTCATTCCGCCAGCGCAATTTGCTACGTAACTTTGGTAGCCTGATCGACTGGGTGGTTCGTGACGAGAGCTTGCACCTCAAGTTTGGTATCAACCTGATCCTGACGACGCTTGAGGAAAACGAAGATCTTCAGACTGAGGAGTTTGCGAACGAAATCAAGCAGACCATTCTGGATGCGGTCGAGATGGAAGAGGAATACAACAAGGTGATGCTGCCAAAGGGTATCCTTGGTCTGAACGCTGACTACGTGAACCAATACGTGAAATACCTGACCGACCGTCGCCTGGAAGAGCTCGGATTTGAAGCGCATTACAAAGTATCTAACCCGGCCAAGTGGATGGCGGCTGCCAACGACACGCTCGAGCTCGTCAACTTCTTTGAGGCGACCAACACCAGCTACGAAGTAAACGCTGGCAACAGCAAGAAAGATTAGCATGAAAACCGAGATCGAAGCTAAATTTGCGGATATCGACATCGATGAAATCCGTGCGGCGCTAAAAGCGGCGGGAGCAATGTGTGAACAGCCTATGCGCCTGATGCGCCGGGCTTTGATTGAGGAACCTCATCATGCCAAAGAACATTCCTTTCTGCGCATTCGTGATGAAGGTGACAAAGTAACACTGACGTTCAAGCGTCGTAAAGATCCGTATAACCCAGGCATCGACGGTGTGAAGGAAATTGAGGTGGAGGTGAGTGACTTTGACGATACGCTGACCATCTTTTCCGAAGCTGGCTGGCGCTACATGACGTTCCAGGAGTCGAAGCGCGAGACATGGAAATTGGGCGAGGCCGAAGTGGTGATCGATGAATGGCCGTGGCTGGAACCGTATATCGAAATCGAAGGTGAAACGGAGGCAATTATCAAAGCGGCAGCTGAAAAATTGGGGCTGAAGTGGGATGATGCGCAGTTTGTGAATATTGATGTCCTATACAACAAGAAATATGAATTTGCACCGAACTTTCGTGGCGTGATCGATGTACCAGAAGCACGTTTTGGCGCCCCATTACCACCGCAATTTATCCCTAGAACAGCGAATTAATGTTGGTGGGCAGAAAGACGACTATGAAACGAACAACTTTTTGGCGCACCATTATTATCGTGATTGCTGTGGGGTTGATTAGTGCGTTTGTGTATGCCGTGATTCAAGCCCGAAATAAATCCGGTGATCACACCAAAAAACAGGTCCTCACGACCTTTACGGTTCTGTCCGACATGGCTAAAAATATTGCCGGCGATCGGATAGACGTTGATTCTATTACCAAACCCGGCGCTGAAATTCACGGCTACGAACCAACCCCGGGCGACATGGTGCGTCTACAAAAAGCTGATCTCGTATTAGATAATGGTCTCAATCTCGAAAAGTGGGCCGAGAAGCTCTATCAGAATGTGCCCGATGTGCCCCATGTGACACTGACGGAGGGAGTGGCACCAATGCCAATTGCCGAGGGTCCCTACAAAGACAAGCCAAATCCCCACGCTTGGATGTCACCGGCGAACGCGCTTATCTACGTTGATAATATAACGAAGGCACTTTCGAATATCGACCAGCCAAATGCCAGTTATTTTGCTAAGAATGCAGAGGCGTACAAGAAAAAAATTAGTCAGGTTGATGAAGCATTAAAGACCGAATTGGGATCACTCGTTGAGTCAAGCCGTTACTTAACTAGCTGTGAAGGGGCGTTTAGTTACCTCATCCGTGATTATGGTCTGAGAGAGCTTTACCTGTGGCCAATCAATGCTGATGCCCAAGGGACGCCACAGCAAATTCGCAGCGTCGTTGAGTCGGTAAAAGCGAATAATGTACCCGCAGTTTTCTGCGAAAGTACGGTAAGTTCGCAGGCACAGCGTCAGGTCGCTCAGGAAACGGGCGCGCGATTTGGTGGAATATTCTATGTCGATTCGCTCTCTGGTAAGGACGGGCCGACACCAACCTATCTGAAGCTGCTAGAATATAATGCCAATACATTGGTGCGTGGACTAAAAGGCGAGTGATGAACGCGATCGATATCCAAGGCGTGTCGGTGCGCTATCACGAGAAATTAGTTCTCGAGGACGTGACAGCGATCGTGCCCGAGGGCGCAATTTGTGGCCTGGTGGGTATGAATGGTGCAGGGAAATCGACACTTTTTAAGTCGATCATGGGGGCGGTTTCGCTTGGGAAGGGCAGAGTGCGACTGGCTGGACACACTGTGAAAGTCGCGCAAAAAAAGGGAATCGTGGCATACGTCCCGCAAACCGAGATGATTGATTGGAATTTTCCAGTGTCCGTTCGGGACGTCGTGATGATGGGCAGATATGGGCAAATGAATTTTCTTCGGATTCCAAGGACAAAGGACGAGGAAGCGGTGACGCATGCATTGGAGCGTGTTCACCTCACGGATTTTGCTGATCGTCAGATCGGACAGCTTTCTGGCGGACAACGTAAACGCGCATTTGTCGCCCGTGCATTGGCGCAGGGTGCATCAATTTTACTCTTAGACGAACCATTTGCTGGTGTCGATGCAAAGACTGAAGCCTCACTAGTCGAGCTTCTCCGCGAACTGCAAAAACAGGATGTGACGACACTGATCGCCGCTCACGATCTCAATACGATTGGATCGTACTGCGATCACATCATTTTACTCAAGAAAACCGTCATCGCCGCCGGGCCAACAAAAAAAGTGTTCACAGCCGAGAATATCGCCAAGACGTACGATAGTGTGTTCGGAAAGAAGGGGAGCGTGCCATGGATGCGTTAATTTTACCTCTTCAATACGATTTTATGCTCAAGGCGATCATAGTTAGTTCGGTGGTAGGCGTGGTCTGTGCGCTGCTGTCCTGTCTGCTGATATTAAAGCGCTGGTCGCTGATGGGCGATGCGGTGTCGCACTCAGTCCTGCCGGGTGTGGTCCTAGCGTATGTCATAGGGATTCCGTTTAGCATCGGTGCGTTTGTGTTCGGACTGGGAAGTGTGCTGGGGATTGGATACATCAAGCAAAAGGTTCGTCTGAAAGATGATGCCGTGATCGGGATTGTCTTTACGACGCTGTTTGCGCTTGGGCTGGTGCTGGTGTCGAAAGTGCCGAGTAATATCGATCTCATGCACATTCTGTTTGGATACGTACTAGGGATCTCTAACACCGATGCGTGGCAGGTGGGGATCATCGCGGTAAGTGTTATCGCTGTGCTATTGGTCCTTCGTCGTAGCCTCCTGCTTTACGCGTTTGACCCAGCGCATATGGGTGCGATTCGGCTGAAAGTGCAGTTTTATCACTATCTTCTGCTGGTGCTCCTCGCACTGACAGTGATTGCGTCGGTGCAAACAGTCGGTATTATCTTGGTAATTGCGATGCTCATCACGCCGGGCGCGATCGCGCATCTGTGGACGGATCGATTCGATCGAATGCTTATGATTGCGGCGGGTGCAAGTGTGATTGCCTGTATCGTCGGAGCGTACAGTAGTTATTATTTTGACGTGTCGACGGGTGGAGCGATGGTGCTGGTATTGGGAGTCCTGTTTCTTTTGACATTTCTATTTGCCCCAAAGTATGGGGTGATCCGAGGTGGCCTAAAATACTTACGACGTAGTAATTGAATCTTTGCTAGGGTATAAAAATGACTGTCCGTCTCGAACTTTTGGAGGGTTGTTTTCTGTGGAGATTGTGATGCAGTCCGGCCTCGATGTATCGGGGCGAACGGGGTACCGTAAAAGACCTCGCTCGCCCGGACTCGCTACAAGAGTCGTTCTATTGCAAGCTCGAAGGCTGCCTGGCGTAGGCTGATGCCTTTTGTTTTTGAACGAGCGATTATTTCCTTGGTAGCTTTTTGCAGCAAGTCTTCAAGCTTCGCGTTGACGTCCTCCTCAGTCCAGTGTTCGCCTGCGAGGTTTTGCTGCCATTCCAGACAAGAGACGATGACGCCACCAGCGTTTGCGAGGATGTCGGGCAGCACAACAATACCTTTGACATCGAGTCGCTCCTCGGCGGCGCTACTGGTTGGGCCGTTGGCTAGCTCGACAATGATCGAGGCCTGGACCTTGTCAACGTTGGCTTCGACGACGGCATCCTCCAGGGCGGCAAGTACAAGGATGTCTGCCTTAACACTGATAATGTCATCACTTGGACGTGGTTCGATCTCGGCTAGATCGGCAAGCTCTTCGGGTCGCGGAGTGCCACCAGTTGTCATTTCGGCTTTCTCGACATCAATGCCTTCGGGGTTTACCCAGGTATTCTTGCTGTTACTGACGGCAATAAGTTTGATGTTTGGATACGCTTTTAGGACTTCTGCAAAGAAATACCCAACATTGCCGAACCCTTGAAGGGCGACAGTAAGAGGTTTGTCGATCAGTCCTTGGGACTTGAGATATTCAACAAGAGTGATGACACCACCGCGACCGGTTGCGGCTGCGCGTCCTTCAGAACCGCCGTTGGTCATGGATTTGCCGGTAAAGCTCCCCTTGTCATCCTTGCCGACGGTTTTTTCAAATTCATCCACCATCCAGTCGATGATCTGGGCATTTGTGTTAACGTCGGGGGCAGGGATGTCCTTGTCCGAGCCAATGTGCGGTGCAAGATGGCGAGCATAGCGGCGGGCAAGCTCCTCGACCTCAGCGGGCGAGAGTTCGCGTGGATCAACAGCAACACCACCTTTGCCGCCACCGAGTGGCAGGCCAACTGCAGCGGTTTTAAAACTCATAAGTGTTGCAAGGGCCCGCACTTCATCAATACTCACCCCTGGGTGGAAACGGATTCCGCCTTTGAACGGACCAAGCTTGCTGCTGTGCTGTACGCGGTAGGCGGGATAGGCTTTACCAGCAACTTCAATCTCAAAAATATGTTCGGCCTCGGCCTCTAGAAGGGCCTCGATGGTTTTTTCGTCGTGTCCAAGACTTTGGGCGGCTCGACGGATATGGGTTTGGGCAGTTGCTAGCATGGATTTACTCATATTATCCAGTATGCGCTGGTCGTTATCTTTTGGATAGTGTTAAATAGACATGATGTACACAGGACATATGTAGCGTAGAATAGACAACATGCAACACCATATATAGCGCTCGACCAAAAAAATGTGCTACAATGAAATCCCATGGAGACGAGAAAAACCATGGGGGAAAAGCAAAAATATATATTTGTAACTGGGGGTGTGCTCTCGGGGGTAGGAAAAGGCATCACCGCGGCCAGTATCGGTGCTGTACTAAAGGCCAAGGGTGCTGTCGTTTCGATTCAAAAGTGTGACCCGTATCTGAATGTAGATGCGGGCCTTTTGAATCCCAAGGAACATGGCGAGTGTTTTGTGACCAAGGACGGTGCTGAGACGGACCTGGACCTGGGGCATTATGAGCGGTTTTTGGACATCGAACTCACCCAGCAATCGGCGACACTTTCTGGTCGCCTTCTCTCGGAACTGATTGCTGATGAGCGGGCGGGTAAATTTGGCGGCAAGACGGTGCAGCTCGTGCCGCATCTGACCCAGGCAATTCAGCGGGCCATTTACAAGGCGGGTGAGAAAAGCGATATTCACATTGTCGAGATCGGTGGGACGGTTGGCGATTACGAAGCCCTGAGTTTTGTTGAGGCTATTCGCGAATTTGCTCAGCGCGTAGGGCGCGAGAACTGTTTTTTTGTTCACGTTGTGTATGTGCCATTTCTAGGGACGAGCAAAGAATTTAAGACTAAGCCGGCGCAGAACGCCCTGGCAGATTTGCGTGGTTTTGGAATTGTGCCGGATAGCGTGATTGTGCGGACTGATTTTCCTGCGCCTGAGAGCGTCGCTGCGAAAGTAAGCCAATTTGGCGGCGTACCAGAAGAGAATGTCCTGACATTGCCGAATGCTGATACCGTGTATCGTGTTCCGCTTACAATCGCTGAGAGTGGCCTGCACGAGGCACTTTCCCATTTCTCAGGCCTCCGAAAAAAACCGGACCTCAGCATGTGGCAACGTTTGGTTGATGCACAATCTGACAACCCCAAAAAGACAGTGACGGTTGGCCTGGTTGCCAAGTATGTCGACAATGATGATACGTATCTATCCGTCACCGAAGCGCTCAAGGCTGCAGCATGGGCAGAGCATGTTGGTCTGGAAATAAGGTGGATCAATGCCGAAAACGCATCGGAGGATGAGTTCGCTAAGGTTGATGCCCTCTTGGTGCCAGGCGGATTTGGTGAGCGCGGCATCGATGGCAAGATTGCCGCGGCCGACTATGCATTTACACATGACGTACCGTATCTCGGTATTTGTTTAGGACTGCAAGTAGCGGTGATCGCCTCGGCGCGGCGCGGTGGCCTGAGCGGTGCGCACAGCGCAGAATTTAGTGATACGAAGCATCCGGTTGTTTATCTAATGAATGGACAGGCGGGGAAGGAATCGACCGGTGGGACGCTGCGACTGGGAAATTATCCGGCGGTGCTTCAACCAGATTCTGTAGCTGCAAAAGTGTATAGGTCTGAGGGGATAATCGAACGTCATCGTCATCGTTATGAGGTGAACCAAAGATATACCCAGCAAATTCAAAAGGGCGGTCTTGTCATTAGCGGCACTTCTCCTGATGGTAAATTGGTAGAATACGTCGAGGCGCCAGACAAAAAATACTATATCGCCACGCAGGCGCACCCTGAATTTCGCAGTCGTCCAGCCAGATCACATCCGCTATTTAGCGGTCTTATTCGGGCAGCGGCGGCCTAGCCTCTGGTATAATATCCCTAGTGGAAAAGAGAATCTCAGAAATTATACGCAATCTTTACGAAGTCGAGGTAGACGTTGTCTTTTCTCGGCCCGAGCCCCAGTTTGGTGATTTTGCCACGAATGTGGCGCTGCAGCTGGCTGGGCGGCTAGGCAAAAATCCTCGAATGGTGGGTGAGGAAATTGCCGCGATGCTGCGTGAAGGGGGGAACTTTTCAGAGGTAAGTGTCGCCGGGCCGGGCTTTATCAACATCCGCCTGGGTGATGAGGAGCTCTATAAATTAACCGACAAGTTGCCCACAAAGAAACGACAGGGGCAAAAGGTCGTCATCGAAACGAACAACCCAAATCCGTTCAAAGCAATGCATATCGGACATGCATTTAACGCGATTTTGGCCGATACCGTTGCGAACCTTCTGGAAAACGACGGGGCCGATCTGCACCGAGTTAGCTACCACGGCGATGTGGGCGCCCACGTCGGCAAGAGTATGTGGTCGCTGCTTCGCCATGTCAATGGTGACCCGGGCAAGCTAAGTCAGATTCCACCAGAGGAGCGCAATACCTTTATGTCGCGAATGTACGCGGAGGGCGCAGCGGCCTACAAAGGGGACGAAACGGCAAAAGCCGAAATTGCGCTGCTTGCCGAGGAGTCGTTTGTACTCGGTGATCCGCTATATCGCGAAGTATATGAGACATGCAAAGCTTGGAGTTTTGATGAGATCGCCCACGTGACAAAACGCCTTGGCAACAAGCCGGTCGAGAAACGCTATGTCGAAAGCGAAGCTGACGCGCAAGGGGTAAAAACCGTCCAGGCCCATGTGGGTAAAGTATTTGTTCAGAGTGACGGCGCGCTGGTGTTTCCAGGTAGTCAGTATGGATCGTTTGATAATGCCTTTGTGAGCGCTAAGGGTCGTGGGCTATACGGTGCGCGCGATCTTGGGCTGATGCAGCGAAAAAACGACGACTATCACCCCGACAAAAGCTACATTCTGACGGCCGAGGAGCAACGAGATTATTTTAAAGGCGTGATCAAGGCGGCCGAACTATGCTTGCCCGAGCTTCGTGATGTCACGGTCAATATTCCGCATGGGACGGTCAAGTTAACGACCGGCAAGATGAGCTCGCGGACCGGAGATGTCGTCGAGATTGGTTGGCTGTTCGATCGAGTTGGTGAGGCAATCAAGGAGCGCGGCGGTGAGCCGTCGGACGAGCTGATCGCTGGGGCTCTTCGCTACCAATTCTTAAAAGTGAAAATTGGTTCTGACGTTGTCTTTGATATTAATGAAGCGGTGAGCCTGCATGGGAATAGTGGGTCGTATTTGCAATATGCGCATGCCCGTGCGAATAGTATTTTGCAAAAGGCATCTGTCTCGGCCCAGGTATCCGCCGAATTCAACCCTTCGGAACGCGCCCTTGTTCGGAAGATGACGGAATATGCTGAGATCATTGAAGTGGCGCAGCGCGAACTCTTGCCGCACCACATCTGCACCTATCTGTATGAGCTCGCCCAGGAATTCAATCGATTTTACGAAAATAACCAGGTGGTTGGCAGCGACCGCGAAGGTGAGCGGGTTGCACTTGTCGAGCGCTACGTACAAACACTAAGAGAAGGCCTGACCATCCTTGGTATTCAGGCACCGGAGAAAATGTAATGACAGATTATGGAACAATGCGTCGCCACCTTGGGGTGCTTCCATTTGAACTTGTTATGATTGGGGGTGCATATGTCACCCTTTCACAGGGCAACTGGAAGCATTTCGCTGCCTCGGTTTTTTCGCTTCTTGCGTGTTTTTTGCCGCTGCTTATCGAACGCATATGGAAGGTGAGATTACCAGCATTTCTTCAGATCGCGTTTGCTGGGTTTATTTTTGCCTCGTTGTTTTCGGGCGAGGTGCTCGACTTCTATAATCATATCTGGTGGTGGGATAATCTGCTGCATTTCCTCTCGAGTTTGTTTGTAGGGTTTGGGATTATGCTTTGGTTGACGCTGTTAGCAAAGAGGGTGAAGCCGTTCAAAATGCCACACTGGTTTAGTGCTGTCTTTGTTATGGCGGTGGCGTTGACTGTTACGATTGCGTGGGAGTTGGCAGAATTTGCGAGCGATGAATTGTTCGGGACATTCTCGCAGGGGGCGGATTTATTTGATACGATGATGGATCTAGTGTATGAGTCGATCAGCGCGGTAATCGCGGCGGTAGTCTGGTGGTTGCACGTCAGCGGTAGGCGGGTGTGGATCGTCTCGCCACTGATTGACCGGTTCAAAAAAGCCAACCCCTAGTGGTATACTTGTCGCAAGAGGAGTTTTTATGGCAAAAGTTTCAACCAAAACTACGAAAAAAACGGAGAAGGTAGCGCCCCCATCCAAGCCGCAGACGGTTATTACGAAAGCTGCTGCATTAAAGGACGGCGGGAGTCGGTACGTGAGCGGATTTATGGAATTTGTCCGCACTCAGGGTGTTGTCGGGCTAGCTGTTGGTCTGGTGCTCGGTGGGGCGGTGACGGTGGTGGTCAAATCGCTGATTGACAATATTGTGATGCCGCCGCTTGGATTTATCCTGGGATCAGCCGAAGGATTAAAAGGCCTCACGATCAACCTGGGAAAAACCGGCGGAGAGGATGCCATCTTGCACTATGGAGTTTTCCTCAACGATATCATTAATTTCATCGTGATTGCCTTGATTGTTTACCTGGTTGTTCATATTCTCGGTTTTGATAAGCTCGACAAGAAGAAGGCCTGACCCTATGAAGAAAAGTGAGGAAGCGTGGCGTCAGGTCCTCACCGCAGAACAGTTTGCAGTACTCCGCGAAAAGGCAACCGAAGCGCCTTTTAGTGGTGAATACGATGGGCTTTATGCTGATGGCGTGTATGCCTGCGCCGCCTGCGGTCAGGTGTTATTCGATAGCGCAACAAAATTCGACGCTCATTGTGGCTGGCCAAGTTTTTATGATGCGCGACCGGGAAGTGTTGAATTTCACACCGACGAGTCACTGAACATGAAACGAGTGGAAGTTACCTGTGTAAATTGTGGGAGTCACTTGGGACATGTCTTTGAAGGCGAGGGTTTTGACACCCCGACTGACAAGAGGTATTGTATCAATTCACTTAGTCTAAAATTTACTCCTGATAAATAAAATTTGTCCGCTCCTGACGCAAAACTGCTTGATTGTATATACATATCATGCGTATACTTAGCTTAAGCGCAATCAACGAGAGGCTGTGAAGGACATGGGTGTCGACCCTAAGATTCAGGCGGTCATCGATGCTGAGGCGGCTCTGGAGAGGGCAAAAGCGGCAGGAGAGTCCACCGCTGATGCACAGAAGCAATTCGATGCCGCCAACCAGGATCTTCTGAAGAACGACTAGTAGCTGCGGTCACCCCCTTTTTGATGGGCGCGCCGGCCGGGACTGCGAAAATTCCCGGCCCTTATCTTTTCTTGTATAATACCTCTATGAGCAAAAACGCCAAGGTGTTGTGGATTGACCTGGAAATGACAGGCCTCGATCCTCAAAAGGATAAAATCGTCGAGGTCGCGGCCGTCATGACGGACTGGGATTTTAACGAAATTGCCGTGTTTGAAAGTGGTGTTGGCCAGGATGAAAAAACGATCAAGAGACGATTTGCGGCGAATGAATGGGCGATGAATCGACCGGCTGAAACGCAGGAGCTTCTGGATCTCTCCCTCCGCAGCCCGGCATCGAAACAGGTCGAGGCCGAGCTTGTCGAGCTTGTAAAAACTCATTTTGACACTGCAAAACCCGTACTGCTGGGCGGCAATTCAATTCATATGGATCGCCGTTTTATTATCGAAGAGTGGCCAGAGTTGGACAAATTGCTCCACTATCGAATGCTGGATGTCAGTGCGTGGAAGGTGGTGTTTGATGGACGCTATGGCAAAAAATTCGCCAAACCTGAAAACCACCGCGCGCTCGAGGACATTCGCGGCAGCATTATGGAACTAAAATATTATCTGAATAAAGTAACGAAATGACCCACAAAGAACTCGAAGAATACCTCTTAAAATTTCCCAATACCTGGCTGGATTTTCCTTTCGGCGAGGATGTATCGGTATACAAGGTTGGTGACAAGAAAACAGGCGAGGGCAAGATGTTTGCACTGATTGCCCAGGACAGCAAGCCGCTCCGCGTGAGTCTGAAATGCGATCCGACACTGGCGCAGCACCTCCGCGAAAAATACGAATCAGTGCTACCGGGCTACCATTTGAACAAAAAACATTGGAACACCATTATTTGCAGCGGTCAGTTATCTGATCAGGAAGTAAAAGATCTGGCCAATCTCAGTTATCAATTGGTGGCGGGTGTTTAGCTATTTGCCGCGTTAAATTCAGACAACTGCTTTTTAAACGGCTGCAGCCCTTGATCGGTTTTTGAGAGGAAGTCCTTTAGAGGTTTGTTATTTGAACCGTGATAGATGTCTGTCATCAGTGCTGTGACAGTTTCTAGCTGGAAGGTCATTTCACGGGCGTAGGTACGGTCAAAGATTGCGTTCAGGCGAGCATCTTCAAGTTTTTTGTTGAGTTGGTCACCATTTTCCTTGGTGATAATAGTCTTGTCGAGTTTTTTGATATCAACACCATTTTTGCTAAAGGGTTCAGCAATATCGCGGTTTGTATTAGCGAGGTAGAGTGTTAGGGTGCTGTTCAGGCTGCGTAGCTCACCACTTTTGATCTTCTTTTGCGAATCGCCACTGACCTTTTGCAAGGTCTGGAGGCGCGCCGCGAGGGTCTGCATCTTTTGAACAGGGCCATTTCCACTGTTAGCGATAAAGAGAACAGCTATGATGACCAGAAGGATAACACCGCCAATGAGCGCAAAAACCCATTTGCTATTCATAGTTTGCTGTGATGGTTGAGATGAAATCTGATTAAGATAATCAATCGGGTATTGGTTTTGCGTTGGGTTTTGGTCGGGGTTCATATTGTTTCTATTTAACCATATTCTTTATCTTAGAAAAAGCAAACACCCCGCCTGGACCCAGAGGGCACCGGGTGGGGTGCCGCCTCGATGGGCAAGACGGGGTTCTAGTAGGTGCGGAGCGACAAGGGTGCCCGATCACTGAACCGGTTGGCCACGATCACGACCGAGAAGTCGTCCTGTCCACAATGGAACGTGACGCTGGCCACGGGGAAGTGCCGGTCGAATGCATCTTTGATGGCTTGACGCAGCTCGTCTCGCTTTTCCCGGCTCACCGGTAGACCGGTGAAGTCGTACGAGCCGTAGTGGTCGTCGCGCGGCCACTCCACACCGTTGACTTCCGTCTTGGCGTTGAGGGCGTAGTCGGCGAGTAGTAGCCCGATCATCCGTTGGGGTGATATGTACCGGACAGGGCCTTTGGCGTCGACAGTCTCCTCGACGTTTGGAGGCTCACTCATGGGAATCCCCTCCGCTCTCAGAGTGTTACACTAACCATATCATAGGAATAAATTATGTCAATCTCACCTCTTTAATTACAGAGGTAAGATGTTATACTATAGACATGCAGGATGCCAAAGAGGATGTGCGGTCGCGTCTCAATATCGAAGACGTCGTGGGCGAGTATGTCGAACTAAAGCGCGCGGGTCGTAATTTCAAAGGGCTCAGTCCATTCAGCGGCGAGAAAACACCAAGCTTTTTCGTCAGTCCCGACAAACATATTTGGCATGATTTTTCTTCGAATAAGGGCGGCGATGTTTTTAGCTTTGTGATGGAAGTTGAGGGAATGGATTTTCGCGAGGCGCTAGAACATTTGGCGCGCAAGGCTGGTGTTGACCTGTCGCAATACGAGTCAAAGGGGAACAGAGAGATAGCACATCGCAAGAAGCGCTTGCTCCAGGCGAACAATCTGGCTGCAACGTACTACCAACACAGCCTGCTCAAGAACCAGCACGCGCTGGGGTACGTGTTCAAAAAACGTGGCCTCGACAAGCGAATTGTCGAAGTGTTTCGGATTGGTTATGCGCCCGATAGTGGTGATGCGCTGGTGCAATTTTTGGTGAAAAAAGGTTTTTCAAAGAAGGAGCTGGCCGATGCTGGTCTGACGAACCGTTTTGGCGGCGATCTTTTCCGTGGACGAATGACGGTGCCCCTGATGGATCCGAGCGGTCAGGTGATTGGTTTTACAGGGCGAATTATCGTTGATGATCCAAAGGCTCCAAAATACCTTAATACGCCGCAGACATTGCTATACGACAAAAGCCGTCACGTCTTTGGGTTAAGTCAGGCGAAAGAGGCGATTCGCACGAATGATTATGCCGTGATTGTCGAGGGTAATCTGGATGTAGTGAGCAGTCACCAGGCGGAAATTGCCGGCGTGGTTGCGACAGCGGGCACGGCGATTACCGATCATCATCTTCGTGCGCTTCGGCGCCTCACGGGCAATGTTCGTTTGGCGTTTGACGGTGACAAGGCAGGAATCGCGGCGACGGAACGCGCCATCCCAATTGCCAGTCAGGTTGGTGTGGAGCTGACGATTATCACACTTCCTGAGGACGCCAAGGACCCCGATGAGCTCATCCAGCGTGACCCGAATCTTTGGCAACGGGCAATTAATGCATCACAGCCAGCGGTCGATTGGATTTTGGATCAATATAGTAGGCGGGAGAATTTGGAGACGGCAGCGGGAAAGCGAAATTTCACTACCGCTGCACTGAATGTGGTGCGTAGCTTGAGTGATCCTGTCGAACGTGATCATTATGAAAAGAAAATCGCGGAGATGGTAGGCTCCTCGATTGAAGCGGTGCGGGCAAAACTTCACTCGTCTGGAAAGGCCGAAATACAGGCGCTAAAACCTGTGGCCTCAAAGCGCAGCGACCTTACTCCGACCTATGATCATATCGATACCGTTCTTGGGCTGGCGCTGGCGAATTCGTCAGTGCGTGACCTTTTTAGCCAGCTCGAACCGGCGATGTTTGAAAACGAGAAAAGGGCGGCGGTGGCAGCATATGTCGCCGGACACCCTACGGGTCGTATTGACGATACACCAAAGGAGTTGCAAAACATTGATGACTATGTGAAAATAGTATTACTTAGGGCCGAGAAGAGATACAGTGGCTGGGATGAAAACGATCAATATTTTGAAGCAGCCAAACTCCTCCGCCAGTATAAAACCGAATACGAAAAGCAGAAATTAGAACAGAAAATCATCGCCGCCGAAGCAGCAGGCGATGAAGCCGAGGTGGAGCAACTTCGCATAAAACATTATGAACTAATCAAGGAGATAAAGCGTGCCTAAGGATGACGACACAACCCTACCAACCGATGACGACCAAATGGTGGATGCCTCGGGCGGGCCACTGGGTGATATTGACGAACCGGCTCTGGATGAACTGGTCGATGAAGAAGAGGACGATGTTGACGCTCTGAACAGCGGGCAATATTTTGACGATGTGTCGGACGACAGCGTGCGTCTGTATCTGCGGGAAATCGGCAAGATCCCACTCCTTTCTGCAGAGGAAGAACTTGCCCTGGCGCAGAAAGTTGTCGCCGGCGACAAAAAAGCTAAGGACAAAATGGCTGAGGCAAACATGCGTCTGGTCGTTTCGATCGCCAAGCGTTATAGCGGTCGCGGACTTGATTTCCTTGACTTGATCCAAGAAGGAAATACTGGACTACTGCGTGCCGTCGAAAAGTTTGACCCGGACAAGGGATTTAAATTCAGTACCTACGCCACCTGGTGGATTCGCCAGGCAATTACCCGTGCTATCGCTGACCAAGCCCGCACCATTCGTATTCCAGTTCACATGGTCGAGACGATCAACAAGCTGCTTCGCACCCAGCGCCGCATGACCCAGGAGCTCAACCGTGAGCCGACCATTGATGAGCTGGCCAAAGAGCTCGAGATGGAGCCGGAAAAGGTTGAATACGTCATCAAGATCAAGCAGGACATCACCAGTCTTGATGCCGGAGTTGGACGCGACGGTGAAGATGAAGATAGTGTTCTTCAGGACTTTATCGAGGACGAAGATAGTGAGACGCCGGAGCAGGCGGCTACGAGCCAGCTTCTAAAGGAGCAGGTGCAGTCAATCCTCAGTACGCTTTCTGATCGTGAACAAAAAATCGTGAAGATGCGTTTTGGTCTGGAAAACGGCAAGAGCCATACACTTGAGGAAGTTGGCCAGGAGTTTGCCGTCACGCGTGAGCGTATTCGTCAGATCGAGGCAAAAGCACTCGCCAAGCTTCGCAAGCATAAAGACGCCAAGAAACTCCACGAATACCTAGGATAAATGAATAACCAAGAGCGCCGGCAGCAGAGAACAATTCTGGGCTGGGCGCTTGAGGTGCCTCCTAGTCGTCTGGCGGGCTATCCGCTGAAGGAGGGAATAGAGGACTTACAGACGCAGCTTTTCGAGCTGCTTCAAGAGGGTGAGATAAGCCGGATTGCTCCGGATGCGGGTAGTGACAAGGAACTAAAGAAGCGCCTTCTCAGGGTAGAAAAGGCGCTTGCTGGTGTGTCATTTCGTGCGATCGCCGAGGAAGAGGGTGTGGGGTTGGTTGCGGTGCGGGATTCTATCAAATACGCACTCAAGAGGCTAAAGATAACAGGGTATTTGGAATAAAACCATGGAGAGGCCCACCGAAGGACGCTGCGCCAGGAGGAATCGGTGACGTCCTCGGCGGGATCTCTCCGGCGGGCAGTGCCCGTCTACTCAGCCAGTGCTGCCTCTATCGCGGCCTCCATGGTGACGTGGCAGGCCACTTCACTGTCCTTGTCAAGAATGGAGGACAGTTTGATGAAGGTTGCTCCGTCGAACATGAAGGTGAAGTCGATGAGAATCGGACCGCGAGCCTCCTCCACAAGCCTCTGGAGGCGGGGACTGAGCTCGTTGAAAGACACCCAGGGTCGGAAGGACGAGAAGTCATCCGACATGGGCGTGAGCTGGACAACGGAAGGAGATGAATCAGAGTGGGTCACCATTCGCGTGTAACAGCTCAGTTGAATTACCTCTGGGCCCTGGATGAACTTTCCATTGCCGTTAGTGGAGTACAGACGAACTGTTCGGAATTCCCTCAACAGACACCTCCGCTGTGTAGGTGGACGTACTAATTATAAAACAAATTTCGAATATCGGCTAGAATTCAATTGCTTCTAGCACTTTGTCTACTTGTTGATATAGATATTCCGGATCTTTGTCATTCATCACAAAATAGTCGGCAATCGCAATCGGTCCACCTTTTTCGATGTCCTCGATCTCCCGCCAGTCACGATTGTCAACCTCGGCAGGAGTAAGGGGTCGTTCTGACCGCTCGGCAGACCTGCGGTGGCGTAGATGCTTTGGTGCAACGACGGCGATAAAAGTAAGCTCTCCGGGAAATGCATGTTTGAGAATTTTGTATTCGGTCCAGCTGTACACTCCGTCTGCGATCAGTCGGTGCTGACCGGCATCGATCAGATTATTGAGTTGCTTGACGGCACGGTTAACGACAAAATCTTTGCCCTCGCGAGCTCGGATCTCGACCCGAAATTTGTCTTCCTGGGGCCAATCGCCAGGGGTGAGGCCGGCTTCTTTCATGGCTTCATAAAAAATACCGCCAAAGTAAACCTTGGGGTATCCTTTTTCAGTTAAGTAGTCGACAGCGGTGCTCTTACCACTTCCGGCCAATCCGACAAAGGCGATAATCTTGACGTTGGGATGCTTCATGATTTCAGTGTAGCAGATGGGATGTGTATCCTGAAGAACTTCCTAAAGGGGTGTTCCGACACGTGGTCGGACACCCCCTTAGGTTTAGCGGACGTAGCCGCATGCCGCAACCAGTGCTTCCATCTCGCCCATGTACAGGCAGAACTGGAAGTAGCCGACCACCGGTACGACGTACACTGCCTTCATGCTTGGCTTCAGCTCCATGTGTGGCAGGCAGCCTCGGAACGCTGCCTCGGAGAGACCCTTGCGTGGGTCCAAGCTGCCAAGAATGGGCGTGTCCCCATCCAACAGCCAGTACTCCGGAGCGTGCTCGGGAGCGAAGTGGCCGTCGTAGAACCATTCCTCTGCCTTCTCAGTCGGGTCCCAGATGTACCCATCACGAACCTGGCTGAGGGGGCTACTGAAGCACTGCGCAAGAGCGGCGATGCCGCTTTTTTCTGCAGCGTCCAGTAATACGGGGTAATTGCAATAACCGGACACGTATCCACCTCCTGGTTGGACAAGATTATTATACCATCAATATTCAAGCTATCAACATATAGTGTAAAAGGGTATACTAGAAGAGATGAAACGACTTGTTGTTATTGATGGAAAGTCTGTCTACTACCGGGGGTACTATGCGATGCCGGGCCTCAGTATGCGGGATGGCACGCCGACGGGCGGGGTATTTGGGTTTGCTTCCTTGGCTCTCGAGGTGATTAACAAACTTCAGCCCGATTATGTAGCAGTTGCCTGGGATAAAAAAGGCACGAATATTCGCAAGCGCAAAGAGATCTATGCCGATTACAAAGCTGGTCGCAAAGCGGCGCCGCCTGATTTTTACGAACAAATTCCGATGCTGTATGAACTGCTCGAGGCGTTTGGCTGGCCGCTCTACGAACTTGACGATTACGAGGCTGACGACATTATGGGGACGCTCGCGAAAGAGGCAAGTGAAAAGGGGATTGAGACCTGTCTGATTACCTCCGACCTTGATGCATTGCAGTGTGTTGGCCCGCTGACGCATGTTTATGCCCTTAAAAAAGGGTTTAGTGAAATCGACGAGTACACACCGGAATATTTTGAACAAAAATATGGTATTCGCGTCGATCAGTTCCTCGATCTCAAATCGCTCAAGGGTGACAGTAGCGACAATATTCCGGGTGTGCCAGGAGTTGGCGAGAAGACGGCGATTCAATTACTGCAAGATTACGAGACCCTGGATGGCATTTATGCGCACCTCGATGACATCAAGCCAAGTGTGGCGAAAAAGTTGGAGGCGGGTAAAGATTCGGCCTACCTCAGTAAAAAAGTTGCAGAAATCTGGTGTGACGCACCGATGCCGCTAGATTTAAAGGCGACTGATTCACACGATTTAGATACGGAAAAATTAGCGGCGCTCCTTAAGCGCTTCGAGTTCAATTCGCTCGTCCGCCGCTTACCAAAACACATGCAGCATACTAATCAGGGAAGTCTGTTCGCCCAGGCAGAGCCAGCGACCAAGGCACCTGAACTAAAGGCGGCCGATTGGCCAACGACTTTAACGCTTGAAGCGAATGCCGAGGTGCTCCTCCATGTCTTAAACGACACGGTATGGCTCTCGACCGATAAGGTCAGTTATGCGACGTTGCCCCTAAAAGAAGTGGACGCGAGCATCTGGCGCGGCATCGAAATGACGAAGGTTATCGCGTATGATGCCAAGGCACTTTATCATGCTGCGCATAAACAGGGCGTGGAAGTTCGTTTTGATCAACTCCATGATATTCGCCAGGGCGCGTTTTTGTTGGATTCGCTCATGCGCGACCGCTCGATTTCCGGTCTGTCGCAGGATGAAATAGATGAGAAAAATCCGGCACAGGCCATGGCGGCATTGTGGCACGAATACGCCCGCCAGGTGGCCGAGTTTGAAAAAGTACCAAAGCTCGCTGAAGTGGCCGAGAAGCTTGACTTTCCACTGACCTACATGCTCTACCAGATGGAAGCAAAAGGTATCAAGATCGACACGACACTGCTTGCCTCGATGAGCAAGGAGCTTGGGGATGAACATGCCAAGCTCGAACAAGAAATGTATACAATGGTTGGCCACGAGTTTAATATTGGCAGTCCCAGCCAGCTTTCGGATGTACTCTTTACGAAATTGCAGCTCCCGACAACAGGGATCAAGAAGGGTAAGACGGGCTACAGCACGGGTCAAAAAGAGCTCGACAAGTTGCGTGGGCTTCATCCCATTATTGAATTGATTGAACGCACGCGTGAGCTCGCGAAGCTAAAGAACACCTATGTTGACACACTGCCAAAGGCCATCGACACGGACGGCCGCGTGCATACCACATTTAACCAGGATGGTTCGGCGAGTGGACGGCTCAATAGTATTAACCCAAACCTTCAGAACATTCCAGTTCGCAGTGATCTAGGTCGTCGCATCCGCGAGGCGTTTATTCCGGAAGAGGGCAACGTACTCGTTAGTGCCGACTATTCGCAGTTTGAACTTCGTCTAGCGGCAGTGTTAGCGGGTGATCAAAAGTTAATAGATGATTTTAACGGTGATGTCGATATTCATGCCAAGACGGCCAGTGAAACCTACGGTATTCCGCTAAAAGAGGTGACGAAAAATCAGCGTCGTGCAGCCAAGGTAATTAACTTTGGTATCTTGTACGGTATGAGCCCGCACGGTCTGGCGGTTGCTGCCAACATGACATTCGAGGACGCCAAAAAATTCATCGACCACTATTTTGAACTTCGCGCCCCGATTCGTAAATTCATCGACGACACACTAGAAAAGGCCAAAACTGATGGCTACGTCGAAACGTACTTTGGCCGTCGTCGGCCGACACCCGACGTTAACAGCAGCAATTTTATGGTTCGCGAGGGAGCCAAGCGTGCCGCCGCCAACATGCCAATCCAGGGAACCGAGGCTGACCTGATGAAGATGGCAATGTTAAAGGTTGATGAAAAAATTGGTAATCTTGGTGATCAAGTACTACAAATTCACGACAGTATCCTCGTCGAATGTCCAAAGGGGAATGCTGACAAAGTTGCAGATCTTCTCAAAGACACCATGGAACACATTTATCCAGAGCTGAAAATAAAGCTCAAAGTTGATGTGACGATCGGCAAAAACTGGGGTGAGCTGTAGTGGCGCATCTGCGAAAAGCAGCTGGCGTCATTGTAAAGGACAAGAAGTTGCTTGTAGTTCGAAGCAAGGGGAAAGAAATTTTCTTTGCGCCAGGTGGCAAACTAGAGGAAGACGAAACGTACGAGCAAGCATTGATTCGAGAATTAAAAGAGGAGCTTGCGATGGATTTGCAAGCCCATCATTACGAGCATTTTGGCAGTTTTACCGCCGAGGCCGATGACAAACCGGGAGTTATATTGCATATGACGACATTTCTGATCAAAGATTATGACGGTCCGCTGACAGCGAGCAGTGAGATTGAGGAGCTGGCTTGGATCGATGCAGAAAATACGGCAGGCGTTCTGATCGGCTCCATTTTTCGGCACGATGTGCTACCGCTTCTTGTCTCCAGAGGTATGGTAGAGTGACTTGTGCAACTTAAAAATCGTGTATAATCATAACCATAAACAACTATAAACAGCAAATTGACTAAAGAAAATAAAAATGGTAAAATTTGGTGGTATGTACAGAGGTAACGGCACGCGGGTTCTCCCCATTATCATCGTCCTTATCATCGTGGCGATTGCGATCGCTGCACTTGTTTCGGTTGGGCGTAATATTTTTGGCGGTGGAGAAACGACCAATCAACCAACAGATACCAGTCGCACAACCCTTCTGAGCACTGGACCGGAATATAGTGTTCGTATGACTGTTCGCGGTTCGATTGTGGCTGAGGAAAGCTTTCGCTCGTATCGTGTGACGATCAGCCCGAACGACAGGACGCTCACGACCTATGCTGGCTACCTCGAGCAGCCGCTCGAGACGAAACAGCTCTCCAATAACGTCAAGTCCTACGACGAATTTGTTCACGCCTTAGAGCTGGCCAATATGGTGGACGGCGTGGCATTTACGGGCGACAAAGACGACACGCGTGGCATCTGCGCCAAGGGGAATTTGTATGAATTTGAGGTACTCCGTAATGGATCGACCGTGAAGCGTCTGTGGACGTCAACCTGTCGCGGTTCGGCCGGATCTCTACGGGCAAATGCCACCCAGCTTCAGGATCTTTTCCTCAATCAGATTCCGGATAACAAGGAAATCCTCAAGAAAATCGATTTATAATTTGAATCTCACCCCTGATAGCGCGTATACTGATAAAGATGATACGCGCTATTATTTTTGATTGCTTCGGTGTGTTGTACGTGCCGACGACCGTCGTGTACTTCGAGAAATTCCCCGAGCTTCATGACGAACTTTATGACCTCAACAAAATGTCAGATCATGGGTTTATTGGCAAGCAGGAGTATGTGACGGCGGTCGCCAAACTTACTGGTGTGAGTGAAGAGGAAACGCTCAAAGAATTTCAAAAAGAGTATACAATTAACCAGCCGCTGATCGATTACATTCGTAGCGATATAAAACCCCGCTATAAGACAGCGCTTCTTAGTAATATCGGGGATGAGTGGGTGAGGGATTTTTTTGATGAGCATCAACTTCACGATCTGTTCGACGAAGTGGTGTTGTCGAGTCAGGAGGGCTTATCAAAGCCAAACCCCAGGGTCTTTGAGCGAACGGCTGAAAAATTGGGCGTGTACACGGACGAGTGTATTATGATTGATGATCATCCCGAGAACTGCGAGGGCGCTAGGGCGGCTGGCATGCAGTCGCTTGAATTTGGAGCGAAAATGACGATCAAAGACATCGAGGATTTTATTCAGAAGGCGGAGGGCGAAAATGCCTGAACTTCCTGAGGTCGAGACGGTTCGGCGCGGACTTGAAAAGCTGATTATCCATAAAGTGATAAAAGTGGCAACGAGCGACAGTCCAAAAAGCTTTCCGAATGCACCTGCCGACGTCGAGCAGTTTCTAATCGGCGCTAAAATAACTGCGGTGCGCCGCCGTGCTAAGGTGTTGATGATTGACCTGGATAACGCGTATTCCCTGATGATCCATTTAAAGATGACAGGGCAGTTAGTGTATGTTGGCGAATCACGTTTTGGTGCCGGTCACCCAAATGAAAGCCTTGTTCGCGAACTCCCAGATCGCTCAACACGCGTGACGATCGAATTTGCTGATGGTTCACACCTTTACTTTAACGATCAGCGCAAATTCGGCTGGATAAAATTGTTACCCAGTATCGAAATCCCCAATATCGATTTCATGAAAAAAGTTGGCCCCGAGCCGCTTGAGGCGGGCTTCACTTGGCAAGAATTCACCGACCGTTTTAAGCGGCGCAAGGGGACGAGTATCAAAGCGGCACTCCTCGATCAGACCGTCATCGCCGGGGTGGGAAATATCTATGCCGACGAAAGCCTGTGGGGTGCCAAGATTCACCCAAAGCGATTGGTAGGTATCATAACGTCAGACGAATTTCACACGTTATATAAAGAACTTCGGGATGTTATGAACATGGCAATTGAAAAAGGTGGCAGCACGGACAAAAACTACGTCAATGCCGAGGGAAAGCGGGGAAGCTACATGGATTTTGCTCGCGTTTTTCGCCGCGAAGGCAAGCCCTGCCCGCGTTGTGGAACGACAATAATCAAGTTCAAGGCCGCTGGTCGGGGCACTCACATCTGCCCACGATGCCAGACTATTGACTTATAGTCTATAAAATGCTAATGTTTTATTAGTATTAAAAAACAAAATAAAAAGTCAATATTCATGAAACGAAGCCCCGTTCGCGAACCATCTGTCACATTTGAACAAGCCGCAGCTCATAAATGGGATAACCAGCTTCCAGACTCCCTTTATCCTAGGAGCAATTGAGGGTAGGCTGAAAAAAACTGCGGAAAGCGAGGAGACACGAGGAGTAAAACCCTTCTTTGACAAAGTGCGTCCTGATGCATCGGATGTCGAATTTATGACCCATAATGATGAGGTTATCAAATTCCGTGATGAATTAACTGATTTTGTTGCCGAAGAAGTGAAGTTTCTCGCTCCAAAAGAGTACCATGAATATTTGGCTCAAAGGCGTGAGGAATTTAGGAAAAAGCTAGAGAACGACAAACAGGATTTTCGAAAGTATGTAGCTGGGCGTGAGCAGGGTGTTAGCCTGAAGCAAAACCGCGCGCCCATGAGTGCCCTGGAATTTCATGGATTTACCGTGCAGCGGACTGACGGGAAGCATGTCGACCTTCTCGATGGTAACACTCCTGGAAATGTTCATGCTAACCTGTTTATACAGCGGGAAATTGCCGGAACCTTTGTTCACTGGACCTCGAAAGAATATCTAAAGAAGAGGGTGGCCGGAAACAAGCCTCCACTGACTCGTCGCATTTACCTTAACCCGCGCACGCAGGACGCCGTGCGGGTTTTCCGTGAAGTGGTAGATGCTGCATCGGCTGCCAACCTTAGTGTAAAGGGAAAAATTCTGGATCGCTCGTCGGAAGCAAATGTGATGAAGGCATATAACGATCAGGATGCTGCTAACCGAGATGTGAGGGGTGATGCTATTGTCCTCTACGCTGGTGAAGATGAGGCGAACGAATTGCTTGCAATCGCTGAACAAGTTCTTAATCAGAATCCGGCTGCTTTTAAGAATCGTGATGTCTCGTCGGTTCCTTTGAAACTGGCTGGTGGTTTAGCGATTGGTGATGAACCTGGCGAAAAAGGGGCCTCGTTGACCAGTCACCGCGCAGGGGTGCTTGAAGAAGTCGCAAGCGAAGTGCGGAACAATGATCCGGGGACAAAAGAGGCAAGGGTCAAGGTATTTAAAGCTTTATGGAAAACCGCTGCTTCCCAAAAAAATATCAATCCGGATAACATGGCCTTTAATGCACGCCGAAAATAACTAGCGTATAATGTCAGGAGATGATTACTCTCCTGACTGGTGAAAATAGCTTTGAAATTAGCCGCGAAGTTGAGCGGCTAATTGATGATTTTAACGGCACGGCAGAAAAAGTGGATGGTTCAGAGCTGGAATTGAAGCAGCTGCCTGATTTGCTGATGGGCGGGACGCTGTTTGCCGATAAACGCCTCGTGATTATCAAGGGATTATCAGAAAATAAGTCGCTGTGGGATGCATTTATCGATTGGTTGCCACGTGTTTCGGATGATGTGCATTTGGTGCTTATTGATGAGAAACCCGACAAGCGCACCAAAACGTATAAAGAGCTGCAGAAGATCGCTGAAGTGCATGATTTTAAGGGTTGGGGTGAGCGCGACACGGCCGCAGCCGAGAAATGGGTGGGTGAAGAAGCGGGTCGCCTCGATATAGACTTTGATAAAAAAAGCATTCATCTATTGGTGGAAAGAGTTGGCGTGGACCAGTGGCCACTCTTTCACGCACTTGAAAAGTTGGCGGTGTTGGATATGGTGAACCCGACGGTGATCGAAGAAGTGATTGAGGCAAATCCGGCAGAAAATGTATTCAATCTTTTTGATGCGGCGCTAAAAGGTAATGCAGCCAGAGTGGGGCAGATGATCGAAACGCTGCAGTTGACCGAAGATCCGTATCGTTTATTTGGTCTAATGAGTACGCAGGCATTTCAGCTTTTGGCACTCGGAATTGGCGAGAAAACGCCGACCGAAGTCGCGAAAGATTTAGGGGCGCATCCGTTTGCGTTATCGAAATTATCACCCCATGCTAAGCGGCTGGGCGTGGCGGGAACAAAAAAAGTGTTCGCCGCGATGGTTGAGGCTGATGCAGCTATGAAAACTTCGGCAGCCGATCCATGGCTGCTCATCGAACGCGCGCTTATCAAGGTTGCGACAATATAAAAATACACCGGTAATCCCGGTGTATTTTGTTTGGAGCGAGTTATTATTTTTCAGTTTTTTTGGCTGCTGGCTTCTTTGCAGCAGGCTTTTTCGCTGGGGCTTTCTTGGCTGCTGGTTTTGCAGATGCAGCTTTAGCGGCTGGCTTTGCGGCGGCTTTTGGTGCGGCCTTCTTTGCTGCAGGGGTGAGCTTGACACCGGCGTCCTTTGCAACCTTGGCGAGCTGGCTTTTGCGGCGGGCAACGGTATTTTTCTTCAAAAGCTTTTTCTTTACTGCAGTGTCAAGTTCGCTGTGGGCCTTTGAAAGACCTTCGCTGGTTGGCTTGACGAGGAATGCTTTTACTGCACCCTTGATGTCACGCTTGATACCGACGTTACGCTCGCGGCGCTTTACAGTCTGCTTCATGCGTTTAATGGCTGATTTGATGATTGGCATGGAGTTTATTACCTCTTAAATTAATAGATACAATCAAGGAGTGATTATAGGGGAAAAGTAGGGAAATGTAAAGGGGTGACGATTCCAAAACGCACCAAGTGAATTGATGGGCTTTGGAACAGCCGGGAGGAGTGGGATCCACTCCTCCCGCCGTCCACGTTGGTCAGCGGCGCTTGGTGAAGGTGATGGCGGTGTTGCCTTCGCCCTCGAATCGCCAGGCGAAGAAGGCCGGTCGGGGGTCGAGCACCACGAGCTTGGAGCCATCACCATCCGTCCGCATCCGTCCGCCGCCTCGGTAGCAGTAGACCTCGTAGGGACTCATCCCCGCGCGGTACACCACCTTACAGACGTCGTCCGGACCGAGGTTGATGAAGAACTTGTACTCGTGTTTGCCCGGGACCTCAACCTCGACTTCGGTCACCACCTCGGGCGTGCCGCGCTTGGTCAGGACGATGCCATCGAGGGTGTTACCCTCGCCGACGTACGCCTGGACGCTGAAGATGCCCATCTTGGACTGGGTCACGAGCAGTGCGATGACTTCGCCCTTCTCAGGATCCCACATCGCGAACGCCGCCTTCTGGAAGGGCAGGTACTGGGTTCTGGACTTGAGCGTGGACATGTCGATGTCCACGTGCTCAAGCGGCTCGTCGCCCAGATGCCAGATGCCGCCGTCCTTCATGTGGAGGACGCGCTCGACACCATCCCGGATGTCCTCCAGGCAGTATCGGCCCTCCTCCCAGGAGAACACGGCCAGCTCGCGGAAGTTCTCGTTGTTCTTGGTTCTCAGGAGCACGAGCTTCTGCTTTTCGTCGACAGCGACAATGATGTTGCCACTCGCCGAGTCCTTCCAGGTGCGCATTCGCACCACCTCCAGGTCAACTTTTCCAACAGGACAGAGGTAATTATATAAGAAAAATATATAAAAGTCAATGATCCCTGAAGTTATTGACGCCGTAAAACTACTTATGCTATAGTTACCTCAAACTCTGTAAAAAATAAAAATAGGACAGTTCTTCGTATGAACGATAGCGGCGCCAAGCAACAAATCGTCGAAAAGATCAAAGACAGCAGCAATATCTTGGTGACGGTGAGTACTAATCCATCCGTGGATGAGTTGAGTGCAGCGCTGGGCATGACACTGGTTCTCAATAAGATGAACAAGCACGCGACGGCAGTGTTCAGTGGGGCGATTCCTCCGGCCATTTCGTTTCTCGATCCGGAAAAAACATTTGAGGGAACGGTGGACTCGCTGCGTGACTTTATTATCGCCTTGAACAAGGAAAAGGCCGATCACCTCCGTTACAAAGTTGATGGCGAAGTGGTCAAGATCTTTATCACGCCATACCGTACCACGATCACGAGCGATGATTTGGAATTCAGCCAGGGTGACTATAATGTTGAACTAGTGCTTGCACTTGGGGTCAAGAACAAAGATCATTTGGATGCTGCGCTTGAGGCGCACGGGCGAATTTTACATGATGCGACGGTGGCGACAGTCGGTGTTGGGGAAGAGAAATCTGAGTTGGGCAGTATTGACTGGTCAGAGCAAAACGCCAGCAGCCTGAGTGAAATGCTGGTTGGACTGGTCGATTCGTTAAAGAGCGACAAGAAACTCCTTGATGAGCAAATCGCGACGGCCTTTTTGACGGGTATTGTGGCGGCAACTGATCGTTTCTCGAATAATCGTACGTCGTCGCGGGTGATGACAATCGCTGCGCAGCTGATGGGAGCGGGTGCCAATCAACAGCTGATCGCTTCGCAGTTAGAAGACGCGCATGAAATCGGTGGCGATAGACCAACCAGTTCAGGTGATAGTCAAAATTCTGATGGGACGACGACACTTTCCGAGGGTGAGTCGACCAAGGTGAAGAAACAGCCCGAGGCGAAAGCTAAAGAGGCTGAAAAGAAGGACGATGGGTCGCTGACGATTTCTCATGAGAAGACAGGGGATATTGATCAAGTTGCTGAGGCCACCGAAACAGAGAACCAGCAGGCCGCGACCAAGCTAGCCGAGGATGAGCTTAACAAACGCGCCGAAGAGGTGAGCGAAGCGAAGCAAACTGACGCAGCCAAGGCGGCTGAACAGAAACTAGCCGAGGAACTTGCCGGGGTTGCACCAGCGGCTAGTGGTGCATCGCCATCGGTTGCTGACCTTCAAAAGGATCTGGCTGCGGCAAATGCTGAGGTTGACGAGGCGGCAACTCAGGCGCCATCCGAGGCGGCCGGCTCACCGCTATCTGGAGCTGTCTCGACCGATCAATGGCAGAATGGTGAAACCGAAGGGCCGAGTATGGGCGGTACGCTTAATGCGACAACCGAACAGGCTGCCGAGGACAACCGGCGGGCCATCGAAGAAGATCGCAATCGCAAGATTCTGACTCATGGTGGAAGTCATTATGTTGGTGACGCAGCGCCAGATTTTCAATCACCACTTAATGCGGCAATGCAACCAAAAGAGGAGCAATCTATCGTCAATCCACTTGATGCTGCTCCTGCACCGACTGACACGCAACCAACCATGCAAGCAAAGTCGATTGAACCTCCGGCACCTGCGCCAGTCGTTCCTTCTGGCCCTACATTGGCAGAGATTGATAAGGAAAATCGCGGCCACGAGGAAGCTCGCGCCGCGGTGGAAGCCGCCTTCGGTGCTGTGCCGTTTGAGCCAGCAGGCAATCCCGAGGTTGGGATAGGTGCGCAGCCTCTTGGGGTCGCGCTGCATGATGAGCCGGCTCCTGTTGCTGCGCCAGAACCGGCGACACCATCACTGCCACCGATGCCTGATTTTTCAACATTGCCACCACTTCCACAGGCCCCGGGCTTTGAGGGTCCCGCCGGTGCATTGCCCCCAGAAAAACTAGAGGATGTTCTTACCCCGGCACCTCCGGCACCAGCGCCACAGACGCCCGATCCTGCTCAGTTCAAGATTCCTGGGCAGCCCTAGTTTATGATCTTACAATGAAGTAATTGAGTCCAAGATTATCTCCTTGGGTCCGGACATTATATTCGTAATCACTTTTTTGCGATTGGTGCGCCTGCATGACTGTGAGGATGTCCTCTCGCAGGTTGCGCGCATCGACAATTTCGCCAACTTCGTCGGGTGATCGACCAGCTTCCATAAAGATCCAATCTGTATTCTCGGTGGGAAAGAGCTTATCTGGCAGACATGCAAGACGAATCCGATTAATACGGTGGTCGGTTTGTTTTAGAGCATAAAACGCATAGCAGACGGCTCTCGCAGCAACAATGTGGTCAACATGACCAGTATAGCCATTCAGATCAAGCGTCATAAACTCAAAGGTCACATCTTCGGGCTCATCGTGAAGCAGGGAAGTGGCATGGGCAATTAGCTGGTTGCCGATCTCGATCATATCGGTGTTATTTAACTTGCCATCACCGTAGGAGAAAAATTTCATGCTTTTTGCTCCAAGGAGTTCACCGGCTGCATGCCACTCCTTTAGCCGAACAGCACCCAAGTCGGGAACATTATCCGGGTTCATGCCAGCTTCACCGGCTGTCAGGGTGACAAGATGTAGTTCTGTGCCGGCGATGGCCTCTTTGAGGAGGGTGCCAGCGGGGCCAAACGCTTCGTCGTCGGGATGGGCAAACACGCCAAGGATAATTTTTTTCATAGTTCTAGTATAAGGTATTGAACTTATTGTCTTTATATGGAATAATTACCGTCAGTCCATCCCAGTCCGGGATGGCGACGAGAGGGAGAGGTCCGATGATCAGGAGCCAGAACTCGCAGAACGCCACGTTCGAGCGAGAGAACTGCCTGCTGCGCACCTCCATCACGGCTCAGATCATGATGGAAGTGGCAAGATTGATCGGTGCCGCTAACCGGAGCGAAGCGGCCCACAAGGTCGAGGGATTGCTCTGGC
The DNA here is from genome assembly GCA_966186595.1 of uncultured bacterium. GTDB lineage: Bacteria > Patescibacteriota > Saccharimonadia > Saccharimonadales > Saccharimonadaceae > JALRBM01. The sequence continues at coordinate 61,827 of CBIFWO010000003.1, forward strand.
GCTGCGAGCTCCAGCGTGAACCCGACCTGAAGGTGGTGGTTCGCGTGTCCGAGGAGTCACTCCTCGACACGGTGCGCGCCGCGTTGCGGGCGCCGGGCTTCACGGTGATCACGAAGCGGGGCGACCAGGGAGACTACCTGGACGTGCGTTTCTGAGATCACTTATTTGGTAATCAGCTCAAGCTCAACCTTTTGTAGCTCAACGTTCATTTTTCATGTGGTGTATCTTTGCGAGAACGCAGAAAAACCATTGCAAAAATATGTCATTTTGATGAATGAACGGAGTAGCGGAAGGGTGCAAACTTTGCCCTCTCGTCAATCCGTTCCATAGATGTGTATCTGTGCTGACGAGTCCGAAAGGACGAAAACGGTATCGACAGATTTGTAATATCATGATATAGATATATGGTGATTCACTACTTCTAGGAGGTGTTCTCGTGTTCGACGGACGGACTTGGAGAAACGACCACAGCAAGAGAGTGCGGTTCTACGGCCTCTTCGAGGAGATGCCGGGAGGATTTCGGTACTTCATGCTCACGATGGGCGCGGCGGCGGTTTGCTTTCTGTTGCCGAGGCTCCTGATGAAGGTCGGCGTCCTGCCGGAAGTGCAATTTGGCTTGGGCGTTTGGCTGGTTGTACTGCTGACGACGCTCTTGATGGGCGCGTCGCTCCATCTCTGGCATGCCCATGGGTGGCGCACGCTGGAGAGTGGTGGGTTGGTTGATTTCGGCTCCTTCGCCTTCGGCCAGCTGCAAGATGCCTTGAGCGAACGCGGCTTCACGATCTCCCAGATGAACGATCGGCTCGACTACAGCGTTGGTCCGCAGCACATCACCGCCTTCCTGGCGTACACCAAGCGAGCATCGCGGCGGATCGAGACGAAGCTCCTGACCCCTGTGCTGCAGGTGCAGCTCGAAGGCAGGGTGCGGGACATCGCGGCTGGCTACGCCGATCTGATCAAGTTCTGCTTCGATCAGCGTGAACTCGCCAAGCAGGCGCGTGATCGCTGGGAGGGCGACGAGGCGAGAAAGATCGAAGTGGCGATGCGGGACCGGGTGAAGCGTTTCTACCTCGACCAGGATGCCATTGACTGGCTTTCAACCCACGCTGCCGTCTCGATCTGAGAAGCGGTGAGTCACCAGGGTGCCGACGCAGTTGTCGGTACCCTGTGATTCACTCACGTATAATGACAATGATGGATGATATTATTTTTATCGACAAACCAGCTGGCATGACCAGTTTTGGTGTGGTGGCGCGGCTTCGGCGAGTTTTATCGAAAGAGGCAGGCAAAAAGGTAAAAGTTGGTCATACGGGTACGCTTGATCCTTTCGCGACGGGCTTAATGATTATTGTCACGGGCAAGGAATGTAAGAATGCCGGGTTTTATACTAAATTGGATAAGATTTACGAGGCAACTATTCGGCTGGGGCAGACAAGCAGCACAGGTGATCCGGAGGGTGCATTGACTGATGTTTCGGCCATAGAGCCTTCGCGGGAAATGGTCGAAAAGGTACTGGCGGGGTTTGTTGGTGAGATTTCCCAGACGCCGCCAATCTTTAGTGCGATTAAAATCGGCGGGAAGCGGGCGTATGATTTGGCGCGGGAAGGCAAAGAGGTTGAGATTCCGTCCCGTCAGGTGACGATTTATAGTCTGGAGCTTCTTGATTATTCGTATCCAGAGGTGAAAATCCGCACGCACGTCAGTAGCGGCACGTACATTCGTAGTTTGGCGGCGGATATTGGCGAGGCACTGGGAACGGGGGCCTATTGCAGCCAACTTCGTCGGACGCGGATTGCGGATTGGAAGGTTGACGATGCGAAAAAACTCGCTGATTTCGGGATTACGAGCTAACCTCTTGAAACCAGTGGATAACTCTGTTACAATACATTCCTGATGATTACAGCAGATAACAAAGCCAAAGCTCTTGCTTTGACACAGACTCACAAGAAGGATGTCGGCAGCCCTCAGGCGCAGGTGTCAGTCTTGACGGCTCGTATCAAAGAAGTCACTGCCCACCTCAAGGGTAACAAGCATGATTTCATGGCTCGTCGCGGATTGGTCCAGATGGTTTCACGCCGCCGCAAGCTTCTGAAATACCTTGAAGCCAAAGACTTCGAAGGATACAAGGCGATCGTCGCCAAGCTAGGACTCCGCAAATAGTGCGGAGTTCTTTTTAGTAGAATACTTTATCTGTAATAGGGATACGAAATGAGTGAGAGAGATTTATTCGCGATAGCAGCCACCGAAGGTCACTTACCGGAGATTGCCCTAGAACGCGATCCAGAGGCCTTATCGCTAGAGGAGACGAGGCAGGCTGTGAGATTTCTTCGTGCCGACAGAGAGAGGCTTAAGCATGAGGCAACACATGACTCGAAACTAACGTCAATGCTTAACCCGGGGGAGACCCTTAGGCGTGTGGAAGGTAAGATTGACGCAGGAAAGATGTTTGGTGTCTTTTTCGTTGATATTAACAACTTTAAGAGATATAACGATAAATATAAGCACGTCGAAGGTGACGATCTGCTATTTATAGTTGAAAGGCTCTTCAACGAGACCTTTCAGCGAAAGGGCGATGAGACGGAAATTGGTCGGATAGGCGGCGATGAGTTTCTTCTTATCATGGTAGACCTAGGTAAAGCAGCTGCAGAATACGAGGGTAATCAACGAACCAATGATCCTTACCAGCAGATGGACAATATCTATGAGTTGCTGCGCGTCATCGAGCGGAAGCTGCTGGAGCTTGAGCCGCGTGCTGTCGAGGTAGGCGTTGGATTTTCTATCGGGCCGGCACTCTTTGACCCTGCGAATCCAGTTGATGCCCGAACGTTGATAGGGCAAGCCGATGAAGCGATGTACGAAGAAAAGCCCGAAGATGCTCGGAGATCTGCTACACTAGACATATTATGATCCGCTAGGATCCTCTACTCGATCATGTTCGGACGGGCCGAACCGCTGTCGATCCCTATAAAAACTTAGATGAGAAGTGTATGCAGAAAGAGCTGATTATTTTGGATGAAGATAAGGCATGGGCAAGGGCGCGCATTGCTGAACTAGAAAAGGCCATTCAGGACCTTGGGCCCGAGTTTTACGATGTCTTCAATCAATCATCCGAAACGTGGCATGACAATGCGCCGTTTGATGCGCTATGTGACCGGCAATCGGTGTTGGATGCCGAACTGCAGCAGCTAAAGAGGATTCTTCGTAGTGGTCAACCGGGCGTACCAGAATCGCCGGCTGGTGTGGTCAGCGTGGGCAGCGAGGTAGTAGTGGAGGATGGGGTAGGAATTCGCATGCATTATTTCATAGCGGGTGATTGGACACCGTTGGCAGGTCAGATGAGGGGGATGGCCACTGTCGTGAGCCGGAATGCGCCTTTGGCTATGGAATTGCTGGGTAAAAGGGTGGGCGCCAGGGTGAAATTGGGGCACAATGAGCACAGCGTAAAGGAAATTATCGGGCACAATTAGGAAGCAGTTTCTAAAAGGACGACTGGAGCGGCCAACGAGATGCATCTCCCGTTGGCCGCTTCCATGCCAGTAATCAACCCGCAGGG
>CBIFWO010000004.1:0-59033 GCA_966186595.1 uncultured bacterium
ATGACGTGATCGGCCGACTTGATCACATCCAAATTGTGCTCGATAATTACCATACTATTACCGCCCTCGACAAGTTTTTGCAGGATTTGCAGCAGGCGCTTTACGTCAGCACTATGCAGTCCTGTGGTTGGTTCATCGAGAATGTAGAGTGTTTTTCCGGTGGCGCGGCGCGAGAGCTCAGTTGCTAGTTTGATACGCTGCGCTTCACCACCACTAAATGTTGTGGCGGGCTGCCCCAGGCGAATGTAGCCCAGACCGACTTCAACCAATGTCTCTAGCTTGCGCGAAATAGCCGGCACGTTTTCAAAGAACTTCGCCGCCTGCTCGATGGTCATTTCGAGCACGTCACTAATCGTAGCATCCTTGTATTTAATCTCTAGTGCTTCACGGTTGTAGCGTTTGCCCTTACATTCGTCACAAGTCACATACACATCTGGAAGGAAATGCATTTCAATCTTTATCACACCGTCACCCTGACAATTTTCGCAGCGTCCACCTTTGACGTTAAAGCTAAAACGACCGGCTTTATATCCGCGCAAATTCGCTTCAGGTGTGCCAGCAAAGAGCTCGCGAATTGGCGTAAAGACACCTGTATATGTTGCGGGATTGGACCTCGGCGTGCGGCCAATTGCCGATTGATCAATGACGATGGCCTTGTCCAGGTGATTGATACCTTCAATATTCTCATGCGCACCTGGCACTACATGTGATCGATGGAGACGCGCCGATAATTCCTTTGCCAAAATATCATTCACAAGCGTCGACTTGCCGCTTCCGCTCACCCCACTTACAACCGTCATGACACCAAGTGGAAATGCAACATCAATATTTTTCAGGTTGTTTTCGCGCGCACCACGAATAACTAATTGACGGTCCTTTAGAACCGTTCGGCGCTTTTTTGGTACATCGATCTTTTCCGTTCCGGCAAGGAAACGCCCCGTGATACTTTCAGCGTTTTTGGCCACTTCGGCAGGAGTTCCCGCCGCGACAATATTGCCACCAGCCACGCCGGCGCCAGGCCCAATATCGAGAAGATAATCGGCCTCACGAATCGTATCCTCGTCGTGTTCTACCACAAGAACCGTGTTGCCCAGATCACGAAGGTGTTTTAATGTCCCCAAAAGACGATCATTATCCCGCTGGTGCAGCCCGATTGAAGGCTCGTCTAGAACATACAATACTCCCTGAAGGCCCGAGCCAATTTGCGTTGCCAGCCTAATACGCTGCGCTTCACCACCCGACAACGTATTCGCTGCCCGTGAAAGTTCAAGATAATTCAACCCAACGTTGCTCATAAAGCCAAGGCGTGAGGAGATTTCTTTCACAATTTGGCGAGCGATAAATAGTTCCTGATCGGTAAATTTAAGAGTGTTAGCAAATAGATCCAAAGCACTATCGACACCCAAATTACAAATGTCCATAATGTTGAGATCGTGAACCGTCACCGCCAAAACAACTGGTTTTAGCCGCGCACCTCCACATTCGTGACACTTGCGCTCACGCATGAACCGCTCGATGTCTTTTCGCATAAATTCGCTGTCGGTTTCTTTGTGGCGACGTTCAAGGTTAGGAATTACTCCCTCATATGTCGACTCGTAAAAGCGGCCACCACCAATCTCGACGCGATACTTTTCAGTTCCCGTACCATATAAAATTTTATCGAGATCCTCCTGGCGCAATTTGCCAACTGGCACCTGCAAGCTAAACCCATGCGCGTCGGCCACTCTCGCGAGGCGCTTCATATACCATGCGTCACTGTTTACGCGGTTATATGGACGAATCGCACCTTCGGCTATTGTCAGATTGGGATTAAAGACCAGCTCTGGATCCACCTCCAAACGGCTACCCAACCCCGTACAAACTGGGCAGGCACCCTGAGGTGCGTTGAAGCTAAAGAGGCGTGGCTCGAGTTCAGGAATTTCTTCGTTCGGGTGGTCAATACAAGCATAGCGTTGGCTAAACGTCATCACTTCATTCGTATCAGCATGGAGCACTTCAACGACGCCCTCGGCTAGATCAAGCGCTTGCTCTACTGACTGCGTAATGCGACCGAGCATTTCCCCGCTCATTGCGATTCGATCCACGACTATCTCTATGTCATGCTTGTAGCTTTTCGCGAGCTCAGGGAACTCATCCAGGGCATACACGACACCATCAACGCGCGCCCTCGCAAATCCAAGCTTGCGATATTTCTCAGGGATATGAGCAAATTCACCCTTTTTTCCCTTTACGATTGGCGCCAAAATCATCAGACGAGTCCCATTCTCGATCTTCATGATTTCGTCAATGATGGCCTGCGGACTACGACGCGAAACTTCTTTGCCGCAAATGGGACAATGCGGCACACCAATTCGTGCAAAAAGCAGACGAAGATAGTCGTAAATCTCTGTCACCGTCGCCACGGTACTTCGAGGATTGCGGCTGGTTGATTTTTGATCGATAGAAATTGCTGGGCTCAGGCCTTCGATTTGATCAACATCAGGCTTGTCCATTGTGCCCAAAAACTGACGGGCATAGCTCGACAGACTCTCTACATAGCGGCGCTGCCCCTCGGCATAAATCGTATCGAATGCGAGGCTCGACTTACCACTTCCTGACAGTCCCGTAATGACCACTAATTTATCACGAGGGATCTCGACAGTAACATCTTTTAGATTGTGCTCGCGAGCACCAGTAACACGAATAACCTCTGGCATATCTGGGTTATTATAGCATGAAATACCCTATTTTTTCCAGATTGTAACTCTTGATATCGCTTATCTTTGCATACCTTTGACAGAGCTGCTATATTGGTGCGAAGATTACACAGCAAAGAGGGCGGACCATGAAAAAAACACTCATTTTGATAGTACTTGGCATTATGGCAGTAGCCATTCTTAACCAATCTGGCGTCCTGGACGCACTCCTCGCCTTTCTATTGGTGGGGGCAATTCCTGGCACAATGTATAGTGTCCCATCTGGATTTATGCTACTCATCATGGCGATTGCACTTTGGCTATTAGTGCTTCAATTTATTCCAATAGAATCCACCCAAATAGCAAAAAAGAAACGACGCAAAACTTCATCCAAATCAAAACAATCCATATCTCGGCGGCGTTTTAGTCAGATTTAACTGGCCATCTCTTGGTCAGACATATCCGACGGTATCACGCTCTCGGCCCATAACTGCAGTTCCTGTAGGATGAACTGTTTGGTTTCACTTTGCTCAGTTAATGCCAAATTATGCAGGGATTTCATGAAGAGAGGGAGTTCGCTTGTAATCTTGTTCGCCCTCCAGGCCTCCCAAGCGCGAACCTCATTCTCATTAAGACTTGTCGGAAAATTACGCGCTTTGTAGTGCAAGAGGAGCGGAGCTAGCCGCTCGTCGGTAAAATCGGGATGGAAGTCGGCCAGTTCACGCTCACCTGCATTTCGAACTGTTTCCACCCGCAACCTATCCCGGTCATTCAAGAAGCCGTCATACAGCCGCGCCTCTGGCTCGGATGATTTTTTATAATCGCCCTTCGTTTCGTATAAGCTCCTGATATTCTCGGCAAAATGCGGCGCGCGAAGTAGCATGCTTTTGTGTCGCTCCACCGTTTCTAGATCAAGATGAATTCTCTGCCAGCCGTCCTCCTGCTCCAATACGCCCATCGGTGCGACAGCCGGGGCACGATTATACTGTAGCTCTTTCACCGGCAAAGGAACGAAGCCTCCGGCTTTTCGCTCTTGCCACGAGGCATAAAATTTCTTTTTTAACTCATCGCTACTGAGATTAACAAATTCACCTGGATCGTAGCGCAGATCGTACACGACAACGTTACCGTTCTTGCCACTCGTCAGGGGAAAGGCCACCGTCGTTTTATTGTATTCTGCATCATATCGCCCACTCGTGTAAATAAACGGTTCTTTTTCGTCCAGATTCACCAGTTGCTTGATCTTGTTTTTATCACGCATCTCTAGAAGATAGTGATATAGCTTTGGCTGCTTGGCCCTAATCAGTTGCGTAACTGCGATCAGCGCTTCGACATCTGAAAGTGCATCATGCGCCTTGAAATGATCGATGCCATTCTCCTTCGTCATAAGCTCGAGCCTATTAGTCGCCTTGCCATCAACTACCGGCCATACTATTCCGTCAGGGCGCAAGGCTCGGGTCATACGAACGACGTCCAATAGATCCCAACGCGAGCATCCATTCTTCCAGCACCACTCGTACGGATCATAAAAGCTACGCCAAAACAGGTGGCGAATAAACTCATCATCAAATCGAATATTATTAAATCCAACTGCTATGGTATCAGGAGTGAAGACCTCCTCGATAAGTAACTTTGCAAATTCAGCTTCCGTATACCCATCGGCCTGCGTTTGCTGGGGAGTGATACCAGTAACCATCAGTGCCTCGGGACTAGGAAGTGTATCGTCATTCAGCTTTACTAAAAGGTTATACGGCTCGCCAATCGGATGAAAGTCCATATCGGTACGGATGCCGGCGAACTGCATAATTCGCGCGTTTCGAGGGTCGAGCCCGCTTGTCTCAAGGTCATAAAAGAAAAAGGTCTGCGCCATTACTCTATCATACAACGCGTAGGGTTTCATAACAAAAACACTCGCGTCTAAGGCGAGCATCCTAAAGGTCATTGAAATATGACAAGTTGGTACTTTGGGGTCCCCTGAGTCTCTGCTCAGCGCGGGGCTATGCCCCTACATTCAGGTGAAGCCGCTGCAAGACAACGGCCACTCCTTCCGCTTAGGCGGTGGGTAGAAAGCCGGAGCTCCCTACTTTGGACGGTTGACCCCAATCGCGGGGTCTCTCACCGGCATCACACGGGATCCGGCGCGGCTTTCTAATTCATTGGGAATGAGCCAGAAAGCCACGTCGGATAGTACCAACTTGTCAATGAACTAGCAGCGAAATCATCTCTCAAACTGAGAGTATATGTTATGTCAATAGTTTTTTATTGTTCTACGAGCGTAAATGTTTGGCCAGAGATTTCTACTAAACTCTCCCCGGTTGCCCCGGCACGCGTAAGTTCGTGGGTAATTCCCATCTTTTTCATGATATCCCGAAGACGATTCACCCCCTCATAGTTATCAAAATTCGTCCGTCTCGCAAACTTCTCGATTTTTTCGCCCGATACTACAAAATGTCCAGTGGCCTCATCTTTTTGCACTCTCCAAGCTTTTGATTCCTGTTCGCCACTCAGACGAATCACCGGCAGATCACCCTCATCTTCAACCTCTTCCATTTCAAGTGCCCGTGCTTCATCAACTTCTTTTCGAAGAGCACGAAGCACTTCGGTAATTCCTTGATGGGCGGCAGAGGAGATCGCAAAAATTTTAGCACCCTTACCAGCTGCAGCTTGAACTTGATCGATCTGCATGCGGATCATTTCTTCATCTAGCCCCTCCGTCTTTGTCAGCGCGATTACCTCTGGACGAGTCGACAGATGAGCACCGTAATTCTCGAGTTCGGCTCGAATAATCCGATAGCTATCGGCAATATCATTGCTATACGCATCAATTAAATGCAGTAAGACAGCGGTTCGCTCAACATGTCGGAGGAAAGCGTCACCAAGCCCCTTCCCTTCGCTCGCTCCTTCGATAAGTCCAGGAATATCTGCAATCAATAAACTGGTATTATCAAAATCAGCAACACCTAAATTGGGGGTCAAAGTTGTAAAAGCATAGTCAGCGATTTCGGGACGCGCGTTACTAACCACAGAGAGAAACGTTGATTTTCCAGCGTTTGGAAACCCGACCAGGCCAACATCCGCTAACAACTTTAATTCTAGCTCAGCCTCAAATGCTTCTCCCTTTTCGCCTAGTTCAGCCATACGTGGCGTTTGACGCACTGAGGATTTAAAGTGAGCATTGCCGAAGCCTCCATCGCCACCCTTAGCCACCACAGCCTGCTGGCCATTTTCGGTGAGGTCCGCTACTACAACACCATCTCGACGGACAATCGTACCGACGGGTACCTTTACAATTAAATCTTCGCCTGACTTGCCGCGACGGTTCCGTTTCGAGCCATGCTGCCCATTATCAGCCTTTAGCTCAGGTTTGTAGCGAAAATCGACCAGGGTATTTTCACCCTCCGTTGCCTGGAAAATGACATCCCCGCCTTTTCCTCCATCACCCCCATCTGGACCACCTTTATCAACATAGATTTCATGCCTAAAACTGACGACTCCATTGCCGCCATTGCCCGCATAAATAAAAACTTTCGCTGTATCAACAAACATTCCTAGCTAGTATAGCAAAATCGCCCCTGTTTTTACAGAGGCGATTCTTGCAGATCGGACAACACTAGTGGATGTAGTTAAAGCCAGCGGCGTCACCAGCACTCACAGTTCGACTTGTTACACGGTTGAAGTTGCCAGCGTAGTTCATCTCGCTAATTGTAATACTTCCGTCTCCATTAACACTTTCAACGATAGCGACGTGGCCATAACCACCGCCATTTTGCATGACTGCACCCACAGCTGGCGTATTGTTCACAAGATATCCAGCTGCACGCGCATATCCCGCCCACGTTGCTGCATTACCCCAGAAACTTCCCACGGGACGACCAAGCTGCGCACGACGTTCATATGCATACCAAGTACAGTTTCCGAAGGCATATTTGTTGCCCGCCGATGCTCGGGCAATCTGAGCATTGATCGTCGAATAGCCACCACCGTACGCCCCATATCGAGTGGCATTACGGGGAGCAACATATCCAGGTCGCTCATTCTCTGGCAAGCTACCAGCAGGAATCACGATCTTCTTGTCAGGTGTTAATCCACCTAGCTCAAGGTCGTTGAAGGCAACGATTCGCTCCTTGTCGGCACGATACTTATTTGCAATTGAGTCAATCGTATCACCTGCCTTAACCGTATAGACAATACCGTCAACGGGAGGAATAATAAGAGTCCGACCAGCCTCGATCGCATCAGACGTTAGGTTATTTGCCCATTTCACCGTTTCAGGGGTAACCCCAAATTGGCCTGCGATAGTGGCAGCAGTGTCACCAGGGTTGGCGGTGTATTGCTTGATCTCACGGCTACTTGCTCCTGGCTGCACAATTTGCGGTTTACTGATGACGTTGAGGTCATTTTGAGCAAGTTGGCTCTCGGCAGAAAGCGAAACTGACAAGTTGGCAATATTTGGAGCTACGGGAAGTTCGGCGCGTTCAGCAATACCAGCTGCAATATTTGTAGCTACAAGCTGGTCAACCGAAGGCTGAGGGGTAGCGTTAGGATTAGAGGCAATTGCGGGAGTCTCGGTTGCATTGGCAACCGAATCTACCTTTTGAGGTGGTTGGTAGCCGATGGCTACCAATGAAATAACGAGCAAGAAAACACCGGTATATGCTGCGATTGTGGTTGATTTGATAGCGCTTTTTGCTCGACGAGATTTTCGGTAACGAGCAAAAATCTGCTGCTTCAACTCCGCAGTGGTGGTATGGGTTGAGCCCATACTTTGCTGATTATTACTAATAATCGTTCTCCTGCCGGCTATATTGCTATAGAGGCGTCTACCTTACTTTGTCTTGCTTCTAGAGTAGAAAGGGGCACACGTCGACCGATTCATTAATAGTATTACTCAAGTTCGGCGCCCGTACGACATTTTTGGCAGGCTCATTCGTGTCCCATACTCCCACTCGCATATGCAGTCATGTGACTGACACTAGTAGATGAGATCACAAATGTGCTGTATTAGATTGTATCAGCCATTGCAAAGTATGTCAATTTATTTTATAGAATGCAAAATTTGTCAACTATACACACTATGCGTATTAGAATAAATTGCAGTTAGCGTGGCAATATTGCCGAGTGTTTGCATCGTGCTCCTCTTGCGTCCTGGAGAAGTGTGTCGTTCCGTCATCACCTGAAACGAAGAAGAGATAATCACCACTAGCAGGTGAACCCACCGCCTCAAGGGCTGTCGCCCCAGGAGACGCTATTGGACCTGGCGGCAAACCAGCATGAACACGCGTGTTATATGGCGAATCTAGGTCAACACTAGGAGTAAGCCCAAGTTTTTTCGCCCCATACACAAACGTTGCATCCGCCCCTAGTGGCATACCAATCTGAAGGCGTCTGAAAAATACCTGGGCAACCTGCTTTTGATCCTCTTTGTGTGATACTTCCTTTTGAATGATCGACGCAAGCGTAATTCCTTGATATAAGTTGAGATTCTGCTGGCGATACTTCTCTACCAACCCTTGCGTTTGGATAACAGAATAAAATTCATCGAACGTTCGCCTTAGAATCTGCTCGACAGAGGTACTACTTTCAAAATTATACGTTTCCCCATAAATGTAACCCTCGAGATCGGCATCGGTAGGCTTGTCGGCGAATAGCGGATGGTCATAGGTCTTTTTCAATGCCTGATCTACCTCTGACGGCGAATAACCAGCCTTTATTAACACATCCCGATGATCAGCAAGAGTAGCACCGGGCAGAAAAGTAAGTGAGAATTGATCAACTTTACCGGTGGTAAGGTGTTTTACAATCTGCTCGGTCGATTCCGACGGAGATAAGCTATACGAACCCGCCTGGAGTGCTGAACGTACGCCAGAAAGGCGAGTATAAATATCAAAGGCAAGGCTGTTTCGAATGAGGCGCTCCTTCTCTAGTTGCTCGCCAATTTGCGCCGGCGAGCTACCAGTTTGAATGGTAATGCGTATCTTATCCTTATTGTTACTATCGACCGGCTGAAGTTGAGCCTGATACCACACCGCCAAAGCGATGACAGCAAGAATAAGGGCGCCGACAATTGCTCCCAACAAAATAAGAACTACCATTCTGACCTTAGAACGAGGCCTGGGCGCTTCAAGAAGAGGATGCTGTTCGGGCTCTTCGAGTAGAATCGTCGTCGCCTTTTGCGGCGCAGTCTGTTTGATAGGCACAACAGACTTTGGTCGCGACTGTTTGGGGGGGAGAATGTCGTTCATTAAAGTGCCTCCATATAATCTTGCAGGATAATAGCTGCCGCCTGGGCGTCAATATCTGCTTTTGTATAGGGTTTTTTATACTCCTTCAGACGCTGCTCGGCTAGTACACTGGTTAATGACTCGTCCTGATAGACAAGCTCTGGAGCAATATCAGTCAAACGACCCGCGAAAGCTTCGGCAAATGCCGTTTGAGCGGTAGGCTCGCCCGCTTGATTGCGTGGATACCCGACCACCACGACATCAATCTTCTCTTTTATTATCAGCTCCGCAATTTGTTCGACTTCTCTTCCGTCAACATCAATTGTGACGAAGGGGACCGCGACACGAACGCCGCTATCGCCAATAGCCACGCCAATACGCTTCTCGCCTACATCCAGCGCGAGGAAATGCTTATTAGCCATTGAGCTTGAATTCTATCGATATTTTCTTAGGATCATTTGGAACACTTGATACCCAGAATGGCCAGAATTTCACATCAACGTCATCGACGCCTTGGATGGCTTCGATACTCGACTGTACTTCACCATAGCGCTTGCCTTTGGCGGTATTTTTGATCTGGTCATCATCAATCTTAGGGCCGATTTTTGCGTTCGTCACGATATTCGCAGTAAAACCACCCTCAACTGCTGCAATATTTGTAAATGTCACCTTGGACGAGCCATTATCGTACACACGTTGATTGTCCTCAGTCTTCACCTGGTTGTTGAAGAAGTCGTCGAGGTATTTACCATATTCCGCCTTCTGTACACCTGATAATGTATAGGTGATCGTACCTGTGAGTTTTGCTTTCCCGGTGGCTTCTTGATTTACCGCGGGAGTTGAGGCCATACTGCCAGGAGTTGCCTTAAATGTTTGATCAATCACTTTCGCAGTGCTGCTATCAAATTGTTTATTGAGGTCCTTTTTCATCGTGTCACTTTGCTGTTGCACAAGGTGCGCTGCTGCATTGTCAATATCTTCGCTACTCACTACCTTAGCCTGACGCTTGCTGCCCCCAGCCATATCTGTTCCAGTTGCGCTAAACCCGCCCACATTTGACTGATAACTTCTGGCGGAAAGGTTATATTGATCGCCAATCTCCACCGCCTGCACGCTCACCGTCGCCGAATCCTGCACTATCCCCCCAGGACCGATTGTCGTACCAGCGAGGACAGCGCTCTCTGTACTGACAAATGTCAGATTACCACTACTAAAGCTGGTACCTGCCGGCACACTGATAGGGGTACTAGAGACCGAGTTTCGATCGAGCTTCATCTTGCCTGTTGCTTTCTCACCTATTTCCTTTGTCCCAGTCGGATCAAAGTCCATAGAAACCTCTTTTTTGATTTCTTTTGTTACTGATTGCAGTGACTTTCCAGCAACACTCGTCGTGCCGTTAGTTGTCAACGTCACCTTGTCATTGATTGACGAGCTACTAGTGCGCGCAGAAATAACCACAGTGGCATGCGGCGCAAAGAAAATCGCCCAAATCAGGAAGCCAACAAAAAGAACACCGCCAGCAATAATCAGGACTAACTTCTTTCGAAATTGGTTAAAGTTCGGCACTTTTATACCGCTTTTCGCCTTTGGTTTTAGCGGGGACTGACCTGGCCCAGGTGGCGTCGCCCGTTTTCCATCATCCAGCGGGACCTCGCCAATAAGGTCATCGATCGGACTAGAAGAAACACCCGCCACGGCAGCATTCGGACCAGTTTTCATTAGTTCCCCCACGGGGAGTTGGGACCCGTCAATCACGTCTTCGCCATCATCAATATCAAGTGCCGAGATCTCGGCAAGCTCTGGCCGACTCTGGAGTGTCTTCGCTACTGGAACTTTCGCAGCTGCAGCCAATGCGATTAAAGCACTATTACTCGTAATCAATACTAGGCGCTTTTTGTGCTGGTCTGCTGCGCGTGTCAAAAGGCGCAGATTAACTGCACTTTGCAATACCCCTATTCGCTTTGGCGGTACCAAGGCAACGATTTTCTCCTTGGCATCCTTGACCTTGCCAATGATAGCGGTGATGTCATCTTCGACATCGATGTAAATGACGTCTTTATTCATGTTTATATGCGCAAGATTCGATTAAGCTTATCTTTGATAGTATCCGTATCACTACTGCCTACCATTGTATCATAGCCCACCCGGAGGAGGCCCATGGCAGTGATAAAGGTATGGTCCTTGGCACGATCTGTCGTATCGACGATCCCAATGACTTCCTCTGGGGTAATGTGGTGCACAGTTGGCCGTTTGGTAAATGGCAGGCCCTTGTACCACTCTTTTTCAGATAACGCTTCAACTAATTTCTTAAGGCTTGCCCCGCCGCCACAGAGAAGAATACGGTTTGGTAAATGATCGACCGAATCGAACTCGCTAAGGGCTAGCTCTACACCGGCGAGCCATACGTCTAGGGTTTTGTCGAGAGCCTTTTCGGCCTCTTTGACAACAGTTGGTTTGATCTGGCTGCTTTCGATATTCACCTTTAGCTTCTCGGCATCGCTGTAACTAAGATTCATTTCGCTCGCAATAGTACGAGTAAAGCTGCGGCCGCCGATGCCAAACATCTTGGTCCCTTCGACGCCACCGTCATTGACAACAGCGATATCCGTTGTCCCGCCGCCAATATCCGCTAAAATCGCCGTGAAACTACTGCTGGCATCTGTTCCCAAGACGGCGCGGCTCACCGCAAATGGCTCGGCTGCGACTGCTACAAGTTCAAGGGCTAGCTCGTCCGCGACCCGCTCCAGCGCGCCAATATGAACCATTGGGGCAAAAGCGGTATATATCTGAACCGCGACATCGCGCCCCTGGAACCCAATGGGGTTAGAGACTTTATACCCGTCGATATGAATACTCACGAGAGCACTATTCACCAGCTTGACCTCAACGTCTTCATTCCCCGTCTCGAGCGCAATCTGCTTTTGCGCCTTTAGGGCCGCACGTTCTTGCACCTTTTCAATAATGAATTCCATCTCGTTTTCATCGAGCGGACGGTCGGGCTGCGGACGGCGGTAGCGGATGGTGTTCGTAACGCCTTTTACTAGTTCACCCGCAATACCAATAACGGCACGTTTTGCCTGCAATCCTGCTTGATCCTCGGCCTCGGACAATGCCTCCTCGCAGTTACGAACCACCCCGGATATATCCGCAATCGCACCGCTATGCATATCACTGAGGTCCTGATGGGCACGCCCGACGCCAACAATCTCTAACTTGTCGTCGACTTGGCGAGCAATCAGTGCTTTTACAAATTCTGTTCCAATATCAAGGGCAACGACATAATCGTTGTCAATTTTTTCCTGTGAGCGTGCACGCAATTTCTCAAAAACCATAACTGGTATCATTATATATCATTCGTGAATTTGCGACTACTCACGTGTTAAGGGGGTGACATATTACATATGTATGTTATAATAGGGTCACCTTCGAGAGAAAGGGAGTGAGGATCATGTCGCCGAAGATGAAGAAGTATCTCCTCTTTGGGTTGCTTGCACTGTTGATGTTCCACGTCATCACCCAGCCGCAGGAAGCAGCCGCCAACGTGGGCGCGGTACTCAGCGCGCTCCGAGGAGCCGCCGAGTCCATCATCACATTCCTCAAGAGCCTGTTCGCGTGACAGGTGAGGTCGAGGGGCGAGACCCTGCATTCCTCGCCCCCACACCTTCCCTCTTCGAGGCTACAAGCCGGATTTCCACGAGAAGAGCCATGCATCCTCGTGACGCATCCGGCTTTTCTCATGCCTTTAACTTACATGGAATCGTTAGGGCAGCCTAGAGCTCTGCCTCACTGCCCTAACCACACCCCCTTTGTCAGGATTAAATCGCCGTCTGCGACTAACTCTCATAACCACAGTTCCTGCATCGTGTCTCGGACCAGTGGGCCCTTCACAACTGGAGAAGTAGTGAGTCATTGCCGCATTTTGAGAAAACTTACCCGCCTGTTCGCACCACAACCATTCGATCATGTCGTGATCACAGTCGTCCCGCCCCTTCTTTTTAGCCAAGCCAATCTCCTCGGATTTGACTACAGTATCGCTGCATCGTGAGTGTGCTGCTCAATTATGGCAATAATCTGCACGGTTGTCGAGTCGAGCGAGCCAGAAGGCTAGGCAAGGACAGCCTTAATACGACGGATACCAGCGCTCGAAGATTCTTCTTTTACAATCTTGAACTTCTTGCCATCTTCAACTAGTTGAAGGGTGTGATCAACGTGGGGGCCCCCACAGATTTCAAAACTGAATGGTTTTTCTTCGTCATCGGCAATCATCTTGTACACCTTGACCGTGTCGCCATAGCGATCACCAAATTGGCCAAGGGCACCCATTTCACTGCGCGCAACGTTGGTTGGATATTCGGCGTAACTGACTTTTAGATCTTTGCTGATTTGTTCATTGACGATATCTTCAACCTGCTTTAGCTGTTCGGGTGTCACCTTTTCAGGGTGGGAAAAGTCAAAACGCAGTCGTTCCTCAGTAATATTGCTACCGTGCTGGACAATGTGGTCGCCTAAAACATCACGAAGTGCCTGGTACATCAAGTGAGTGGCAGTATGGTATTTCTTGTGCTGTAAGGTTTGACCACCAAGACCGCCCTTGAAAACGCCTTTTGCTGCGGTTTGCGAGCGTTCGCGCTGCACTTTCATCATATGATCAAAATCAAAGCGCCACGAATCCGGCACCTGAATGCCTAATTTATATGCCTCCTCGACACTTAATTCTACGGGGAATCCATATGTATCATAAAGAGTAAAGATTTGCTCGCCATACAGTGTATTTCCATTACCAACAGCCATCTTTTCAAGCTCTTTAAGACCTTTTCGGAGTGTCTGACGGAAGGCTTTTTCTTCTTTTACGAGTACTGCAATTACTTCTTCGCGCGCGGCTTTTACTTCGGGAAAATCATCGGCATACAGATCGGCGATCACCGGTACCGTTTCCTCCAGAAAATTCTGTTCGATTCCTAAGTCAAATGCAAAACGGATCGCGCGGCGAAGCAAACGGCGCATAACATAGCCCTGCTCTTTATTGCTTGGCTTGACGCCATCGACAGCAAGGAATGTTGCCCCGCGAAGATGATCGGCGATGACACGCATCGCATTCGTATGTGCGTCGTATGTTTTACCCGAAAGGCTCTCGAGCTTTTCGACAATTGGCCAGAGCAGACTGATTTTGTAAACGTCAGGACTGTCTATCGCCGCGGCCGCGATTCGTTCCAAACCACCACCGTAATCAACATTTTGCTTGTCCAGTGGAGAGAAACTGCCATCATCATTGCGGCGATATTGCATAAAGACCTGATTGCCAATTTCCATAAAGCGACCGCCGTCACTTGCTGGATGGGCTAGACCATACGATGGATCGTGGTTTTGCTCGCCAAAGTCATAGAATACTTCGCTATCAGGCCCGCATGGATCGCCTATTGGCGTCGTTTTAATACCGCCATTTCGGCTCCACCAGTTTTCGCCATCGTCATAAAAGAAAATTCGCTCACCCGGCTTTACACCACGCTCATCACCATCTTTCTGCGACCCAATTTCAACAATTCCAGCATCAATTCCCTTCTCGGCAAAAACCTGTTGCCAAATTTTCGCAGCCTCATCATCGCGCGGAATACCGTTTGCTTCATCGCCAATAAAACACGTAACATAAATTTTATTTGGATCGAGTCCAACTTTATCGGTCAAAAATTCAAAAAACCAACGAATTTGCTGCTCTTTAAAATAATCACCCAGGCTCCAGTTGCCAAGCATTTCAAAGAAAGTGGTGTGACGATTGTCGCCCACGTCTTCGATGTCCTGCGCGCGAATACAAGTCTGGCTATCGACTAATCGCACACCACCAGGATGCTCCTCGCCCAAAAGATATGGAATCAGCGGCTGCATACCACTTCCAGTAAATAACGTCGTCGGGTCGTTGTATGGCACCAACTTGGCGCGTGGGATTACAGCATGGCCACGTTCTTTAAAAAACTTCAGATATTCGCTTCGGATTTCTTGGGCATTCATGATGCCATTTTAACAGATGTGGAAGCGATTCACAAAGACAGGAGAAATTACTTTTGTTCCTCTTCGCCATCCTGACCTGGCAGTATGTCCTGAATCTGTCCACCGATATCGCCCAGGTTGTTTGTCGCATCCTCGACTCCGCCGCCAATTAAATCTTCAGCCTGTTGCTTGATATCGTCAAATATTCCCATAATTTCTCCTTGTTAAAACTTAATGGTAGCAGCCTTTCCTGAGAGCTAGCTGTAATCTATGCGCTCGCAATAATGCCGCCGCCTAGCACAATGTCACCATCATAGATGACAACAGACTGACCGGGCGCAATCGCTCGCTGTTCGTTCGTTAATCGCAGTGCACACGCTTCACCTTCGAAGTTCAATTCAGCCCCTTCTAACGAAGCACGATGGCGAATACGAATTCGGTACATCCCTGCTGATGGCCGTTCGTTGATCCAATGCACCGATTCAAGCTGGATCACATTCTTCCATAACGAAGAATCATTAAGGTCTGTCGTGACGTACACCTCATTCTTGTCCATGTCTTTACCGACAACGTAATAGGGTAATCCGCCGCCTAATTCCAACCCGTGTCGCTGTCCAAGCGTGTAGAAAATTGCGCCGTCATGATGACCAAGTACCTTGCCGGTTTTTTTATCAATAATCACACCAGGCTTTTGTTCGACATATTGGCCAAGGAATTCACGAATACCAATCTGGCCGACAAAACAAATACCCTGACTGTCCTTCTTGCCCGCCGTGTAAAGACCACGTTCTTTTGCCATTTCGCGCACCCGAGGTTTGGTAAGTTCGCCTAACGGGAAGAGCGTTTTTGCTAGCGCCTCACCAGTGACGCGGTACAAAAAATATGTCTGATCCTTGTTCTCATCCGCGGCCATTTTTAACGTTCTATTTTCCACCCGTGCATAATGCCCGGTTGCGATCATGTCCGCACCATCCTCGAGTGCCGCCTCGAGGAAAAGTTTAAACTTCACCTCCTGATTACACATGATATCTGGGTTCGGCGTACGCCCCATCTTGTACTCTTGAATCATATAATCGACAACCTTATGCTTGTATTCGTTCTCGAAGTCAAAGACTGTAAAATCGATCCCTAGCTGCACCGCAACCCGCTTGGCGTCGGCAAGATCGTCAGCCCACGGACAGCGCATGCCAGGAAGATCCTGTGTCCAGTTTTTCATATAGACGCCGGTCACATCGTAGCCACGCTCAACCAGGAGTGCTGCAGTTAACGATGAGTCGACGCCGCCACTCATGCCGACATAGACCTTTGTCATCGGCTGCCTCCTAAATAAAACGCGATAATTTTCACGAATTCTCCAACCGCCAAGTACCAACCAGTCGGCGTGAGCCACCACCACGATGACCATTGGTTGTCACTCGAAACGGGGTGATTACGGATGTCGACAGTACCGGCTGCACGCGCCTTAAATTCGAGCCCAGCACGGCGCTGATGATACGCAGACGTCACGATGATTACCGATGAAACTTGGTTGCGCTTTAAAATATCCTGAGTTTTTTCTGCATTTTGCTTGGTGGTTTCGCTGTATTCCTCAGTGATGATATCCTGATCAGGCACACCGGCTGCACGAGCAGTTCGTCGCATCGCCTCCGCATTGCTTGGACCAGATTTATCCCGCGCAGCACCCGAGAAGATCAACTTTGGTGCCCAACCATTTTTGTATAATGCCACCGCCTCACGAACGCGTGCCGAGGTATCACCACCACTCACGGCAACAATGGCATCCGCCTCCTGGCAGGGTTTCACACCGCTCGGCATGTCGCCACAATTCACCAGGTCATTGGGCGCAAGGTAAACACTGAGCCCTAGAATAATAACAGCCAAGGCGACGACAAGTGCAATAATAGTCCTCACGTCGCCACCCTTTGTCGTTCACGCATGACTTCTTCAATAATAATATCCGCTGCTTTTTTTGTATTTTCCTCTGTTGAAAGATGTCCTAATGTGAGACGGAGGCTTCCGTCAGCGACTTCTGGTGCAAGTCCTATCGCCGTCAAAACGTGTGAACGTGTTCCTTTATTTGCCGCACAGGCACTACCCGTCGCGACAAGCACACCACGCATCTCGAGGGCAAAAACCAATCGCTCAGCATCCACTCCTGGAAATGAAATATGAAGATGTCCCGGAAGACGACGTTTTTGATTACCAGAAATAATTGCATCCGCAAATGCCTCAGTTAGTTCTGCTTGTAACATATCCCGAAGCTTTCGCAGTCGCTCGCTCTCGGACTTCCGATGTCTTTTGGCCAGCTCCATTGCCCTAGCAAATCCGATCGTTCCAGCAACGTTTTCGGTCCCGCTGCGAAGGCCTCGCTCCTGCCCTCCGCCCACAATTTGCGGGGCCAGACGGACATGACTCGCCGCCCATAGTAGCCCGACTTGCTTTGGTCCGTAGACCTTCCCTGCATTTAGCGTTAACAAATCAACACCCAGACGCGAAACGTGGATATCAATTTGTCCCGCACCCTGCGACGCATCACTATGCAGGTAAATCGGCGTGTTGTCACCAGACGCCAACCGTCGCTGGCGCTCGGCACGCACGATGGCCGCAATTTCACGAAGCGGTTGGATCGTTCCTAGCTCATTATTGGCAAGTGCGATGCTCACCAAACGTGTTTTCGGCGTTACAGCTTTTTTCACCACATCCGCCGAAATAATCCCACGCTCGTCACTAGCGACTATCGTATGCTCGTGATGCTTCGCCGCTTCAAGCACTGCATGATGCTCAATATTCGCTGTCGCTACATGACCACCAATACTATTAAACGCAAGGTTGATCGACTCGGTTGCGCCGGCCGTTATGACGAGCTCATCCGCTTTTGCCCCGATAGTTCCCGCCAGCAATTGCTTGGCACTTTCGTACTCCCGGCGGACCGTAATTGCGGGCGCATAAGGGCTGGATGGATTGTAAAATAGATCCGAAAAATACGGCTCCATCGTCTGGAGCACACGCTTATCCATCGGCGTCGCCGCTCCATGGTCAAGATAGATAACTTGATCGTTCATTACTGTTCTAATTATAGCATTAAGAGGCGGGTTGGAGTTTTTGGCCGGTGTATGGATCGACGTGGTAGACGCGCCGTGCAACCTGTTCATAATAAAGACGCGTTGCGAGGACAAAATTATCCAGCTCGGCACCCTGCAAAAAAGCATACCGCGCGCCGTGCAGCACCTTCAAAATTCCATTATCGTGGATTTCATAACGAGTTGTTTCGCTGTGCATTTTCTTCGTCTTTGGGTCCGTCCATTCCTCGTACCAAATCCAGGTACTTTCGTCCAAGCAAAAGAATTCGCGGCGATGCCCAGCAGGTACCTCACCAAATAACTTTGACCCAATTTCGCTCTCAAGTCGTAAAAGCTCGCGTTCGGTAATCTTGCCTGTTGGTCGTTGATTTTTTGGCATCGTCAGTTTTACCTGCGAAGGGTCGCCGACGAGGAGATTAATGACTTTCTTGAAAATACTAGCCATATCTTCTCCTAACGAGTTACCTCAAAGTTATCCCACGACTTTTCAGCCGTGTTCCGTCCAAGGGCTTCGCTTTGCCTAATGACACGCAGACGAATAATGCCTTGGCTAAATCCCTTGGATAATTCGTGCGGCTGGCGCACAGGCTCTTGACTCAGCTTCTTTTCCGCAGCTTCAAAAGCAGCCTTACGAGCGTTCTCAATGGTAAGAAGATCTGGGTTACCCAGATGCAGGCGCACCTCGTCACTGTCCCGTAATTCGGTAGTGTCGACGCGTCGTTCCGATGATTGATATTTTGGTTGACCTTCCATAGACTCCTAGCGGGCCCACCCGTTAGTGTGCTTAGACGATTTTTGTCTTAAGAAAGCGCAAAAAGCGCGTGGGCATTTGCAGTTGTCGCCTGGGCGACATCGGTCACTGACATACCGCGAATTAATGCGTGATGTTCGGCCACCTTCTCTACAAATGCTGGCTCATTGACTTTACCACGAAACGGTGTTGGAGTCAAGAAAGGCGCATCCGTTTCGAGTAATAATCTCTCCAGAGGAATTGAGGCAAACATCTCCTTCTGTGATTCGTCCTTCGTGAATGTACTAATCCCGTTGACACCTATGTAAAGTCCCCTCGAAAGTGCCTGCTCCATGTGCTCTTTCGTATCTGTAAAACTGTGAAGCTCGCCCCGAATGCCGTGGAAATTATCAAAAATTGGCCAAAAATCGTCAAATGCCTCGCGCACATGAAAGATAACCGGTAAATTAGCTTTTACAGCGATATCAATTTGCGCTTCAAGTGCCATTATCTGGATATCACGCGGACTGTGCGTATAAAAATAATCGAGCCCGATTTCGCCAACAGCGACAACTTTTTCCGCCTCAGCTAGATCGGCAATTTTCTTCCATCCATCTTTGGTGTCATGAGGATGTACCCCAACCGAAGCAAATACACTATCGTGAGCTACCGCAAAAGATATTGCCTCCTCTGAGCTTCTTTCACTTGTGCCGACACAAACAAGCCGACTTACGCCCGCATCTTTGGCACGCCGCAGAGTACCCCCTCGATCTAACGGATAGCTTGATTCATGAACGTGGCAATGGGTATCAACAAGTTGCATCTACGCGTTTTTTTGTCCGAGGGGATTCTCGGTATGATTATAGATCTTCGGGAAGAGGCCGCCAGTCGACTCAAGCGGGACAATCACTCCACTTCCAAATGTCTTCTGAATAGCGACCGCAGTACCTGGGAGTAGCGGAACAAGCTGATCTGCGACCTGCAAAAGTGTACCCGTCGCATGAGCCAAAACTTCGCCTAAATGCGCTTCTGCCTCGGGGTCGGAGTCACGTTTTTTTGCAATCTCCCACGGCTTTACCACTTCGATGTATTTATTAAGCGCACGAACCGTTTCCCAAATCTCGTCAAGTGCAACATTAAAGTGGAGGGAATTCATCGCATCAAAGTACGGTTTCATGTCATGGTCACCACCCTTTGGCATCTCACCAATCACCCCACTCTGATACTTTGTTACCATACTCGCAACTCGCGATACAAGATTACCTAAATCATTACCAAGTTCCGTATTATAGGCCATTTCGAATTTTTCCCAGGTAAAATCGCCGTCGTCCTGGGTGGGAATGTGACGAGCAAAGAAATAACGAAATGCGTCCAGTCCGTACTCATCAATCACCTGATTTGGATCGATGACGTTGCCGACCGTCTTACTCATTTTAGCGCCACCAACATTAATGTGACCGTGAACAAGCAATTTCTTGGGAAGTGGAAGATCAAGACCGAGTAGCATTGCCGGCCAAATTCCAGCGTGGAAACGAAGGATATCCTTGCCAATCACCTGGACATCGGCTGGCCAATATTCCTGCCAACCTGCTTTATCAGGGTAGCCAAGCACGGTAATGTAATTGGCAAGCGCGTCAATCCAAACATACATAATTTGGTCAGGATCGCCAGGCACGGGTACGCCCCAAGTCAGGTTCTTTTTTGGTCGCGAGATACTGACATCACGAAGGCCATCTTTGATCAGCTCCAAGAATTCCTTCTTTTTCGATTCGGGCACGATCTGCATACGATTTGTTTCGATCGCTTCACGGATTTTGTCGGTGAATGCACTGGTCTTTAGGTAATAATTATCTTCCGAAATCTTTTCGTATGGGGTCTGGTGATCGGGACACACACCATCAGTCGCCTGGACTTCCTTATCGGTAAAAAACGCCTCGTGGCCCATGCAGTACCAGCCTTCGTATTTACTCTTGTAAATATACGGCTGAAGTTGCTGCCAGATGTACTGCACGGCGCCTTTGTGATGTGGTTCGGTTGTCCGGATAAAGTCGGTATATTCGGCTCCAACCTTTTTCATGAGGCTCTCAAAATTGACGTACATTTTGTCGGTATAGGCTTGTGGATCGAGGTTTTCGGTGGCGGCCTTTGCGGCAATCTTATTGCCATGTTCATCAGTACCTACCTGAAAACGAACTTCCTTGCCGTTTTGTTTTTGGTAGCGCGTCCAAATATCGGCCAACAGATAATCGAGTGCATTACCAATGTGCGGCGTTCCATTCACGTAGGGGATGGCAGTGGTGATATATAACTTTTTTCCCATAATTCTCTTTCAGTGTAACAGATTAGTAGCAGTATCAAATAGCAGGCTCACCCTGCCCGCGCATCTGTGCCACAATCGCAAAGCGACCCGGCTCATCATTACCTTTTAGAAATTGACTGTGGGAATAATAATTTTCGTCGTGCGCTGTATCGATGGAACTTGCCTCGATATGACCCATCACCACGCCCGCCGCCTGTAACTGCTCAACGATTACATCCTGAAGCGCTTTGCCGTCAAAAGCTGCGAGCGGGTAGGTCGCTTTACCTACGCTCGGACCAATCCAGATCAGGATATCCGTCGGATCAGAACCGCAGGTCTCCCGAAGATAATCGACACTTCTCTGCGCCCCATTTTGCTCGGCGCTGTGTCTGCCGATGTGTGAAACCATCAATACTTCATTCTTTGGATCGTACAAGATCACTCCGGCACAATCGGCGATGGGAAGGAATAGCGCATGTTCTTTGTCGCGGACAACGAGCGCATCGACGTGTCTTTTCGTGTCATTTTTCAGCATTCCTATGCCCCTGTCATCGAGTGAAGCAATGCGATATTTTGCAAAATCATCAGTATCGTAGGTGATTCCAACCAGACTAGTGCGGTTAATATTTATACCTGCCTTTTCCAGGAATGTCCTTCTATTCTTGAGTGTCACCTCATTATCGCCCAGCCCAAACTTCTGATTGCCATCCTCTTTCGAGGAGAGGGCAACCTGAAGCTTATCGCCAAAAATTGTAGGCTGGTCAGCAGCTATCATTCGTTTCGCAGTGCTTCAACTGGATCAAGTTTGGACGCACGACGAGCAGGAAGCAGCCCAGATAACATCGCGATAATCACGAGTACAACAACAACCGTAAGGAAGTTTGGAACGGTGATCGGTACCTTAAAGTTTTCATCAAGCGAGCTAAGGATCAGAGCGAACGGAAAGGCAATCAATGTTCCGGCGATACTTCCGATAAAGCCAATCCAACCCGCTTCGATACTGAACATCAAGAGGACTCCGCTTCTGGAAAGGCCAAGCGCCTTCATGATTCCGATCTCCCTCGTTCGCTCTAGTACGGACATTAACTGCGTATTAATCACACCAAAGATTGCCGTAAAGATCGCGATACCGGCAAAAACAAGAAGGAATGTGCGGATTGCATTAACCGCATCGAGCGCTTTTCCTACATTATCCTGGCGGGTTGTAACCTCGTACCCCTGTGTCTTTAGGTCTTCCTTGACTTTCTCGGTTTGTGATTCGTTGGTCAGTAGCAGAATTTGATTATACGTAATGTCTTCTGGCTTGGTAGCGCCCTGGTCCTCTTCGGCCAATTTGCTCATTGTCTCAGGTGACAGGTACGCATATTCATAGGCGGCATCACCACTATCTTCCGAGCTCTTTGTCACACCTACGACAGTAAATTCGCGTCGTACTTCTGGAGTTGCCTCATAAAAGTAAGATGCTGGACGACCTTCGTTGAGGAACGTCAGTTTCTTACCGATAAAGGACTTGGCGTCGGCAACACCTGCCTCTTTAACATAGCGCTCGGGCACAATAACCGTGTCGCCTTTCAGATCCTCGCGCTTGCCCGCAACGAGATCATTAAGGTCATCCAGCGGCGTGAGCGGCGAGACAGTTGGTGATTTGTAGTTCTTGTCGTTGATAACAATCGTCTCAAAGTTATAGTAGCTCAGCGGCAACACTTCGTTGACACCGGAAATTGCCTTGAATTTTTCAACATCACCGACGCCCAAGCTCTTGCTCTGAGCGGCATTGGTTGCCTCCTGCGCCTGTTCGGTTGTCTGCACACCCGTGCCTGATTTATTCTCGGCAGCAAAACCCTTCACGCTCACGTAGTTATTCTTGAAATCACCAAATCCTTTTTGAATAGTATCTTGGGCGCCCTGGGTAATAGCCAGTGCCAACGTCATTGTCGCACCACCAATCGCAAGGGCAGCGGCCGTCAGGCCAACGCGAACCTTTGCTCGGCCCAAATTGTGCCAACTTCGCCTTAGAATATCAGGAAATGTCATCGTTAGTTTACCTCCGTAGAATTAACAGTCGAAGAGTTACCTTTTACGGCTTCGATCTGACCATCCTTGATGTGTACCTGCATACTACATTTACTGGCAAGTTCTTGATCATGTGTCACAATAACCAGCGTTGTTCCTGATTTTTTGTTGTAGTCAAACAGAAGTTGCTCCACCATTTCGCCGGTTGCGCTATCCAGATTGCCCGTTGGCTCGTCAGCAAAGATAATTTTTGGATTGTTGACGATCGCACGCGCAATCGCCAAACGCTGCTTTTGGCCACCAGAAAGATTCCTAGCGCGTTCTTTGATCTTGTCTGAGAGATCAACCTTGGCAAGTGCCTCTTCAACGAGTGCCTTGCGTTGGTCTTTTGGTACCTTTGCGATTTCAAGTGGCAAACTGACGTTGTCGTAACACGATTCGTTTCCCTGAACAAAGAAGGCCTGAAAGATGAAGCCTATTGTTTTAGAGCGAAAAGCATCAACTGCCTTTGGACTCATTTGTAAGATATCTTGGCCGTCGATCAGGACTTGTCCCGTTTCCGGTCGGTCAAGACCGCTCATCGCGTGCATTAATGTTGACTTACCAGAACCTGACTTTCCGATAATTGCGACGCTTGCGCCATCAGGAATATCCAGACTGACATCACGAAGTGCCTGGAAGGTATTCTGCTTTTTTCCGTAGGTTTTTGAAACTGATTTAAGTTGAATCATACCTACCAAGTATACCGTAGGTCACTAGACTTGTTCAAACCTCTTAGCCAGCTTTGCCCACTCTTCTACCGTCAGGCTTTCAGCCCGAACGTCGGGATTAATGAGGCTTTCCTGCAGGACTTTTTCAACGATTTCTTTGCTTATCCCAAGCCCCGCTGCCAGTGTTGAGCGCAGCTTTTTTCGCGGTGCGGAAAAGCCAGCCTTCACCACCCGAAAGAACGCTTTTTCATTCGTTTCAAAGATGGGATGCGGACGAGTTTTTAATACTACAACTGCAGAGTCGACCTTGGGCGAAGGCGTGAAAAGTTCAGCCGGAACAACATCGCCCAGCTCAACTTCAGCAAAGACCTGCGCACTCACTGCTAGCACACTCATCTTTCCCCGCGTCGCCGCCAGTCGTTCGGCAACTTCCTTCTGAACAAGCAGAACCACAATGGAAGGTTTATTTTTTGCCGTCATTAGCAGTTGCACAATCTTGCTCGTAATATAGTAGGGCACATTGGCGACAACCTTGTAGCCAACTGGAAGTCCCGCAAGATCATACGTCAGAATATCATCATGAATTACTTCTAAGTTTTTGCCTGGAAATTGACCAGGAAGCTTTTTAGCCAAATCCTGGTCGAATTCCACAGCTACAACTTTGCCAGCATGGCGGAGCAGTTCACTGGTGAGCGTCCCTAGACCCGGACCAATTTCAAGTACGGTATCGTCAGGATTAAGGTTGGCCCGATCCGAGATGTATTCCAGTACTTGTCGATCGCGAAGCCAATGCTGGCCGAGGGATTTTTTGGGCGCAACCATTAGCGATAGATGTCCTGAAGTCCCAGTTTTCGAGTACACGCTGGCCACGGCTGCCAACCTCTCCGCTGGTAAGTCATCCAGGCTTTTTCGTCCTGGACAGACGGTGGTGCATCACTCGCCACTGCAAATCCACCATATCCACCCCACGTCTGACGGTCGAATTGATAGGCACCATAATAGCCATTTCCAGTATTCGAAGTATAGCTTCCCTCGCAGCTGCGAAGACGCGCCAGCGCCTCGGCAAATGTACCGTTAAAGGTATTCGTCTTTTTCGCCCCAACAATCTCCACTTGTTTCACTGGTTCTGTCGTAATGAGACTCTGAATTTCAGTTCGGCTCACCTCCTGATTATCGGCACGGACAATCTCATAAGTCACTGTACGAATACCTGGAACTCCTGCGGTTTTTACCTGACGATAGCCCACTTCACGATCAGCATCTTGGATCTTTTCTACCTCGAACGGAACTTGCTCCTCTGTTGTTGCTGTCTGCTTGCCGTTTCGCCACAATTCGACGGTCATATCTTTGGCGATTGGCGTATTCAAGGGAACCGAGGTTGTATCATCTGGACCGAGTTTAATCCCCTTTTCAGCAAACATATCAGAAACGGTCGAAGCCTGCGTGTAACCGGGCGTCTTTGTTCCATAAAACAGCAGTGTGAACGGCGTGGCACGCTTGATCGTCATCTGTAAACCTGCGCCCTCACTGACCATGTTTGTATTAGGCGTAAGTGTTGCTTGGTCTTCTTTTTGCAGCACCACTTTGGCGTCCTTGGCAATTTGTTCCGGCGTCTGGTAGGGGGTCATGATTTTGTGACGAGCGGCACCATCAGCAATAATCACTGGACGAGCGCGGTAGACATTCACATCATAGTGGCTAGCCACAAGCTCCTCGTCCAGGCCCGGCTCGACCATATCGTGAGAGTCAATCCGAATGCCTGACTCCTTGAATACTTCACGAAGCGTCAAAGCTTTCGTTAAAATACCCTTGTCCTTGCCGTCCTCGTGCACCACAATCAGACGCTCGCCGTTGCGAGGAGTTATCGGCTCGGCATGCGACACCGTCTCGAGCCCTAAAAGAAACGCAAAAAATAAGCACATCGCCATGACGATGCCCGGCAAGGGGGAAGTTTTCTGCAAAATGCTTTTCATACAGTAGTTGGCGACACCTCCACGCTTCGGTGTACTAGGATTAATTATAGCAAAGATTGAGTCGTCAGAGTAATTTAGGCTGACTGTCGATAGCGCCTGACGAAATTGCGTAGCACCAGTGGCGCGTACGACAAATTAGCCGGGGCAGCTGCCTCTAGGATTTTCTGGGCATCCTCTGGAGGAAAATAACCGGCATGTTTATAGACTTCCACTCGCACCTTCAGTCCATCCATATCGAGTTCTGGGTGAAATTGTGTCGCATAAAGGTTATTTTTAATGCGGAACATCTGCACGGGACAACTCGGCGACGACGCGAGATTCACTGCGTTTGGCGGCAATACCTCACATGATTCTTTGTGTCCGACAATCGCCTCGAATGTTGCCGGGATCCCTTCAAATAGTGGATCCTTTTGCCCCTCAGCTGTCGGTGTGATGTCAACTGCCCCCACACTTTCAGCATATTTATCACCGATTACCCCGCCCTGGTGTTCGCCCAGAATGCCGATGCCATAGCATGCACCAAAAAATGGATAGTCCCTCTCGACAAGTGTATCAAGCAAGGTAAAAAGATCCTTCTCCACTCTCTTCTGGTTGGGCGTTTTGTACGTTTGCGGCGTACTGACACCGTACGGACCACCGCCTAAAATAATGCCTGAATATTCCTCCAAGAAAAGTCGTGGCAGGGGTGCCGATTCGACACGGATTCGCTCAAGCTGCTGCGGCATCAAGCCAGATGCTAAAAGAAAACCTTCGTACTCGTTATCCGATGCTTCGTTTTCGGGCCGGGTCTGAAGGAGTAAGAATGGTTTCATATTTGAATTATACAATAAGTGATAGGCCTCTATACACTATCACGCTTCAAGTGGTGTCTGGAAGGTTTTTCATAATTAGTCATTATATGTGAGATAGGGTGAGAAAAACGTCCTCCGGGGTCATCTTTCGACACCCCGGGGACGCGAGAGGACTAGTCGTCGTCTTCACCGTTGTTGCCACCCGGCAGCACGTGGGCAAAGCTAAGAATGGGCACGGTCATATAGATCACTCCTTGACGTCAGTAGTCACTCCTAAAATAATACACCTTCTACACACCTAATCCCAGAAGCTTGCGGGAATTATCGTTTTTCCAGACGCGCATATTCGACATTTAGCTTCTTGGTCTGACCATTTGCAAATGCCACAGTTACTGCCATGCCATCGATATCGATAATTTCCCCTACACCAAACTGTACCGAGCGCACAGTATCACCAATGTCGAAACTCGGAACATCCGAAAATTCATCATACTCACCTTGCCTTGCAAAGGTTGGGGAGGGTGCCATGACTACATCGTGACCCATATCGGTAAGGAACCGCGAGGCGGGATTGTAGCTCCGCTGCCCAAACTGTAAACGACTACGTGCGTAACTGAGGTGAAGTTCTTCACGAGCGCGCGTCATCCCCACATAGCACAGCCTCCGCTCTTCCTCCAATTCGCTCGGACCAGCCTCATGGATTCTTGCGTGAGGAAAAATACCCTCTTCCATACCAACCATAAAGACGACAGGAAATTCGAGTCCTTTTGCGGCATGCAGTGTCATGAGGGTTACTTTTTCATGATTGCCATCGGTGTCCGCACTCGACATCAAGGCCACTTCTTCTAAAAAGTCCGGGAGTGTCGCAAAGCTTTTGGCATCCGAAATAAGCGACCCAATATTAGCCTCCCTATCTTCAGCCTGAGGCGTCCCATCGAGGATATAATCGCGATAGCCAGTTCGTGCGATTAATGTATCAATTAATTCGCTTGGCGGTATGTCAGACTGAATTTTTGCCTGTAGTCCGCGGAGAAGTTCACCCAAAGCCGCTAGGGCCGTCTTTGCTCGGGAAGTCAAGCTGCTTGTCTGCTCAGCGTTCACCAGACTAGAAATGATATCCATCCCCGTCGTGGACTGCCATGTCAAAAATTTCTCTAGGCTAGTTGCACCAATTCCACGCGCAGGCAGATTGACAACACGGCTAAAACTCATCCTGTCATTTGGTTGATATAACAGGCGAAGATAGGCGATGATATCCTTAATTTCCTTACGATCATAAAAGCGCACACCACCAATAATTTGATAGGGAATACGCTGCTGCAAAAGTGCACGTTCTAGTGTATAGCTCTGCGAATTCATGCGGTATAGAATGGCGAAATCACCGTACTTCCGAGCGCCGATCATCGCCTGGGCACTAATACGACTTGCCACCGTGTAAGCCTCCTCGGCTTCGTCGTACAGACCATGTACCTGCACCGGCGCACCCATCGGCTCGGCCGTCCAAAGTTTCTTGTCCGTTCGCTGCTGGTTTTTTGTAATGACGCTATGTGCCGCTTCCAAAATAGCACCGGTACTACGATAGTTTTGCTCTAGTTTGACAATTTTTGCTCCTGGAAAATCACGTTCAAAGTTCAAAATATTGGTAAAATCAGCGCCTCTCCAGCTATAGATTGATTGCCAGTCGTCGCCAACAACACAGATATTTCGCTCGGGACCAACTAGACTTTTGACAATCGCGTACTGCGCTGCATTTGTGTCCTGATATTCATCAATCAAAATGTGTTTGAACTGAGCACACCATTTATCCCGCACTTCCGGCTGGTCGCGAAAAAGTCGTACTGTTTCGATGAGCAGATCGTCAAAATCCAGCGCACCGCCCTCAGTTCGTAGCTTTTCGTAGAGTGTGTAGATCTTGGCGATATCACGCTGAAATGGATAACTCGCCGAAGCGGCATAATCATCAGGAGTAAGGAGTTCATTTTTCGCCGCCGAAATAGCACTGCTGGCGGCGCGCGGCTTGATTTGGCTGTCGCTAAGCCCTAGCTGTTTCATCGCCTGCTTGATTAGGCCCTGCCGATCCTCCTCGTCATATATAACGTAATTGGGCAAGATGCCGATCTTGCCTCCATCCTGCCGAAGCAACCTGACACAAATCCCATGAAATGTTCCCATCCATGGCATAAAGTTGCGCGAATTTCCCTCTTGACCCAACAGATGACCAAGTCGTTCGCGCATTTCACGGGCAGCCTTGTTGGTAAAAGTAACAGCAAGAATTTCGTTGGGCCAGAGATTCTCGTGTGCGATCAGATAAGCAATCCGATGCGTTAGTGTCTTTGTCTTGCCACTTCCCGCCCCTGCCAAAATAAGGAGTGGCCCTGACGTCGTTTGTACCGCGTCAGATTGCGCGGGATTCAGCCCTTTTAATACATCCATTTACTTTATTATAGCGGACTGTGAAGGGATTTAGATGATTCCGTAGAAGTAGAGCGCTGCGCCTGTAGCCGCACCGACAACGAGGATCAGAACGATCCAAAGCACCCATAGCCATCCCGATTTTTTCTTGGCAGGATGTGCGAGTGGCTGGTGGTACGAGTCTGTATCATAAATCGCGCCGCTTTCCTGCTCGCTCGTGCTTGGCTCTTCCTTGTATTGTTTGGGGATCGAGACCGGACCAGAGGGTGCCGGTGGTTTCTCTTCAAGCTTTGGCTCCTCTTCTGGCTCTGGGGCAGTAGGTTTTTCTTCTAATTTGGGTGCTTCGGTCGGCGCCACAACCTTAGCGGACCCAGATTCAATTGCTACTAAATCACCCTGGAGTTCTTCTGGCAAAGGCTGCTCCGGCTCTGATGGAGCTGGTGGCAATTGAGCATCGGGGTTGTCAACGGTCAAATCTTCCTGGCCCAGTCCAGTTGCTGACAACTCCGGCGTCTCCTCCGAAGCGACAGGGCTCCCCAGTGGTCGCTTTTCAACCTTCGTGTTTGGCAAAAATGGAGAGGTGAGCGGGTCAGGGTCGGGGTCGGGCGTGTTCGTCTTAACCTCCGGTACTTCCTCCTTTGGGACCTCATCGGCCGGAGATGCTACGTCCTTAGATGAAGCCATATCCAAGGGATCGGGCCAATCACTTTGTGCTTGCGGCTGGTGAGGTGATGACATCGGTTCGTCAGAGGGAGTCGGCGTAGAAGATATGACGGGAGTCACTTCGGTAGGCGTTTCCGGCGGTGGAGTAGTCGTCGAGGATGGCGCAATCGTCGCTCCTTGCCTGGAAACCGGCTTTGTTGGTTCTGGCTTTTTCATATCCGCAGACGGATGGACCATATCCATAAAACGTCCGCCACGCCTGGCAGCAAGAGATCCAGTTGATGGCACCGAGCGGGACGGCGACGGTTGGGAATTTGCTACAGGGGTTGAGACAGGAGGAGGTGGCCCAACTGGTTGACTTTTGTCAGAAGGGGGGATCGTCACTGTATTCTCCGCTTCCCCAGGGGGAGTATCCTTTGGCACATTTGACATTAGCGAGTTTACAGCCTTGTCAAGTTCGTCAAAATCCAGCTCTTTCATCTTCCCACCCCTATTTCTTTGCTATCTCTGCACTCTTATGCGCTCTATGAACAATTTGTGTAAATGCATTTCCATCGAGGCTCGCACCGCCAACAAGGAGACCATCGATCCCATCAATTGCAAGGTAGTCTGCGGCACTATCGGCCGTGACGCTTCCTCCATATAGTATCCTCATTGCATTCGCCGCTGTACCTCCGTGGAGATATTTGATCTGATCTCGAATCACCTTGACAGCCTCTTTGACATCACTGGGGAGAGCATTATTCCCTGTACCAATTGCCCAGACCGGCTCATAAGCCACCGTTATTTCATCCAGTTCTTCGCTTGTCACGTTCGCCAGACCGCTAATTAACTGGTCATGAAGGACCTCTTTAGTCTCACCATCAGCACGTTCCCGCGCAGTTTCGCCAATACAGAGAATTGGACGAATGTGATTGCGGATTGCCGCCTGGACTTTGTTACGGATATCCCGCTCACTCTCATGAAAAATATGACGGCGTTCGGAATGACCAATGATCGCATAGTCGGCCACACCACGCAGCTGCGTCGCCGAGACTTCCCCTGTGAACGCCCCGTGGTCACGCCAATAAAGATTCTGAACCGCAAGTTTAAACTGGCGACGATTAACCTGTAGACTTAATGACTGAAGGGCAAGCAAGGTAGGCGCTATGACCACTTCGACGTCACGACGGACCGGGACTTTATCCGCTAGTTTATGCAGATACAAACTAGCCTCATGGGTATTGAGGTTCATCTTCCAATTACCGACGATGAGTTTCTTATCCCTGGCCATAATGCTTATGCTTTTCCTTCAGTGTAGCCTACTTCCCCTTATGCGTCCAGCAAACTTTCAATCCCGGGAAGCTTCTTGCCTGCCATTAATTCCAGGCTGGCACTTCCCCCTGTTGAAACGTGGGTAAAGCTACCACCATGACGCGCATCCCAATCCAAGACAAAATCCACCGTATCGCCTCCTCCGACAACAGAGGTAATTTGCTGGTTTTCAGCAAGAGCTAGCGCCAAACGAGCCGAGCCATGAGCAAAGTTAGGATGCTCCGCCACGCCTAGTGTCCCGCTCCAGACCACCGTTTGAGCTTTTGCCACCATGTCCGTAAGGTGTTCAATACTTTTATCACCAAGGTCCAAGATAATGTCATCCTGCCCGATTTCACTTAGCTCCACGTTGCGCCGAGGTTCACCCTCATCAAACGAACGCCCAACCGCCACGTCACTGGGCAGAACAATAAAATCATCAACATCGCGTGTACCCACTATCTTGCGCGCTGCCTCATATATGCCGTCGATGACTTGCGTCTCGTCGGCTTCAAATTTACTCTTGCCAATCGGCAGCCCCTTGTATGCAAAGAAAGTATTAGCCATCACGCCGCCAATAATAATCTTGTCGGCAACCTTAATAAATGCCTCGATGACGCTAATTTTGTCACTCACCTTGACGCCCCCAAGGACGGCGATAAGTGGCTTCTTCGGTGTCGTCATTACCTCGGTGATCGTTGTATATTCACGCTCCAACAGAAGACCGGCAATACTGGGAAGAAAAAGAGTGATAGATGATGTGCTGGCATGTGCCCGATGTACAACTCCAAATCCATCCTGTACAAAATAACGGGCCATACTACTATCCGCGAGCTGTTTGGCAAAGCCCATGTCGTTTGCTTCTTCCCCCGCGTGAAAACGTAGGTTTTCTAGGACAATGACGCTTCTCTTCGGTGCCCGCTTGACCGCCATCATCACTTTGTCACCAACTGTTTGGTCGACAAAACGCACCGGCTCGCCTAGCAGCTCGGCGAGTCGCGCCGCAACCGGCTCCAGGCTAAATTTCGAATCATGCCCCTCTGGTCGCCCTAGGTGGCTAATAATCACCACCTTACAACCCCTTCGGAGTAGCTCCTTCACCGTGGGGAGACTTGCCTTGATTCGATAATCGTCGGCGATCGTCCCGTCCTCTTCGAGCGGGACATTATAATCAGCCCTTAACAGGATGGTTTGGCCATCAAGAGGTACGCTCGCGATTGTCTGTTTAAAAAAGCTCATCCCACCCTAGTTTGTTACTTTATTTTATTCTATCACGCGAACACGAATCGTGTCAGTACCACCGATAAGTCCTGGCTGCCGACCACTAACGATTACTACTGTCACCGTTTCTTTGTCACCAAAGTAGCCACTCACCTTTAGCTCCTTAGCAAGCTCCAGTCCAGCACGCTCACCATCTGGACGGACGAAGCTCTTGTTGGCGTAGCTCAGTGCCAACTGCTGTGCCGAACGAGCCTCGCTCGTAACACTAATGATCGGCAGATTTGGCCGATGAGCAGCAATATTAGCTGCTGTCGAACCAGATTTCGTCTCGGCCACGATCGCATCAACGCCCAATTGTTCGGCGAGCTTCACGGCTGCCGTACTAATGGCGTCTTGGCGCATATTTTTAGCATGAACCGTTCCCTCGAGTGGGCGAACTGTCGTATTTTCCTGCGTATAGAGAATGACGCGCTTCATCGCTGCAACCGTCTCGAGTGGGTAATGACCGTTGGCAGTTTCATCCGAAAGCATCACCGTATCTGCACCTTGAACAACCGCAGTCGCCACATCGCTCGCCTCGGCGCGGGTTGGCTCGGGCGAGTCAACCATGCTAGCCATCATCTGCGTTGCCACAATACTAAGCTTGCCGTATTTGCGACAAAGTGCGATGATTTTGCGCTGAACGACAGGCACTACCTCAGCACCAGCCTCGACAGCCAAATCACCACGTGCCACCATCACACCATCGCTCACCTTGACGATCTCTTCCAGAACATCATCTTTAATTGCTGCTTTCGTCTCGATCTTTGGGATAATCTGAGCGTTTGAGCCGAGACTGACGAGGATTTGTCGCAAATTATTCACATCTTCGGCAGACTGCACAAAACTGAGCGCAACATAGTCAAAATCCTTTGTGACGCCATACTCAATGTCTTTCATATCTTTGGGTGTGAGGATGTCACCACCAAAATCTGTATCAGGGAGATTTAACCCCTTCTTGCTCATAATAAAACCGTCATTTTCAACACGCACCTTAAATGCTGTATCAGAGACAATTTCTGTCACTACGGTGCGGACTTTACCGTCAAAGATATAAAGCGCCTCATCCACCTTTACCTTATCTGCAAGGTTGTATTGGATCGGGATCGTCGTTCCCTCGTGCTCGACACCGTAGGCTAGTGTTAAGATATCGCCCCGCTTGACATCCATGTGGTTATCGTTGATGACCCCAAGACGAATCTTTGGCCCCTGGAGATCCTGCAAAATAGCCACTGGCTTGCCGAGTTTTTCGCTAGCCTGACGGATCCAAGCAATATGTCGATCGCTCGCTTCATGTGTTTCATGGCTAAAGTTCAACCGAAACCCATTGACACCAGATGCCGCTAATGCTTCGATAGATTCATAGCTGTCGGTAGCCGGACCGACCGTAGCTAGAATTTTTGTACGCTTAAAAATAACTTCCATACCCTTATTGTACCACTGTTTTCCTCTGTTATTTTATGATTATCTAGCATTGTACACATATTCGGCGTATAATTCAAAACAGATTATGCAACAAAAACTAGAAAAAACTCTCAAACAGCTTATCGCCATCCCCAGTGTATCGGTTGACACTGAGGCATGTGATGAAATTATCAGCCTAATGGCCGAGGAATTCACGCGTCTTGGCCTCTACGTGGAACGAGGGATTGAGGGAGCAAATCCATGGATGCTTGCCACAACTCAGCAAGAGAAAAATCCGGACATCCTTCTCACCGCTCACCTTGACGTTGTGCCAGGATCAGAGGAACTCTTTACGC
This sequence comes from uncultured bacterium, assembly GCA_966186595.1. Taxonomy (GTDB): domain Bacteria; phylum Patescibacteriota; class Saccharimonadia; order Saccharimonadales; family Saccharimonadaceae; genus JALRBM01. Next base: position 33,863 of record CBIFWO010000004.1, read on the forward strand.
TGGAAAAGCGTGACGGTCGCCTATACGGACGTGGTGTCTACGACATGAAGCTGGCCGCTGCATGTTATCTCGAGCTGTTTCGTGAGCACAAAGACTCTCTTAAGAAGAAAAACATTGGTATTCTCTTTACAACTGATGAAGAAACTGGCGGCCTATCGGTTAAGAACGTGCTAGCTCAGGGTCTCCGCCCCAAAGTTGGATTCTTGCCTGATGGCGGCGACAACTGGTCTATCGAAAAACGCGCCAAAGGCCTTTATGGAGTGAATCTTACAACATACGGCAAAGCCGCCCACGGCTCACGTCCCTGGGAGGGCGATAATGCTCTGCACCGTTTAATGGATATCGTCCAGATTGTGCGATCAAAGTACCCATCCGACAAGCCTTCCAGCGCTACACTCTCCGTTAATCGTTTCCAGGCTGGCGAGGCAGCCAACCAAATTCCCGAATTCGCCTCGGTAGACATGGATTTCCGCACCTTTGCCAAGGAGGAGCTTGAGGCGTTTAAGCTTCTTATTGCAGAACTCGCTCGCATCCACAGCCTGGAGATAACTATCCTGAATGAGGGCGACCCCCTTCTCTTTGACGAAACTCGTCCTGAGGTTCAAAGTTTCCTTAATGCGCTTGAATCAGTCACTGAGAAAAAACCGAGTTTCTGTGATTCGTACGGTGGATCCGACGCGCGCTATTTTGCTGCGCTTGATATCCCCTGCATCCTCATCGAACCAAGTGGGGGTGGCAGACATAGCGACAACGAGTGGTTAGAAGCATCTGATCTGGAGAAATATTACCGCGTGATCGAAACATGGGTAACCTCCTACGAAACGATTCCGCAAAAAACTCGTGCCGTTCCAAAGATGCAGTCGATCAATTCGTAAGCTATACTTGTACTATGATCGCGACGTCTCTGGCGCAAAAGAGAAAAACACTATGGTGTATAGTTTTTGCTGCCGTACTCTCTCTTTTCCCAACGGCAGCGCTTGCCTCGCCGTTTGGACAGGGCAAGTTTGGTGCTGATGTCCCCTTTGGATCAGCAACGAGCCTTTCGATTAGTTTGGGTGGAGATGTGGAGCTTACTCTTGCGCCAGATGGGAACAACTTCAAGGGCAGCAACTCGCATATCGTTACCGTTACTTCAACAGATGTCGTGGGTTATTATTTGTACGCACACACCAATGGCGGAACGAACATGACAAATGGAAGCGCAACAATTTCCGCAAGTAACAACTCATCCGCCAGCCCGCTCGCAGTAGGATCGTGGGGATATAATTTGACCGGTTCAACTACTGATTTTATTGGCCTTGGAGCATCTAGCACACTCCTTGTCGATGCAAACGGTCCCTACAAAAATGGCAATCCAACAACAGTGACCTACGGCGCACTCGTCGGACCAACTCAGGAAGCCGGAACATATTCGATTGCAGTTACCTATACGGCAGTGGCTAAAAATCAGTAGCCGCCCCGCCTGCGTCGGTGCCGCCTCCAAAAGGTGATTGCGAATATAATAGCCCCGACAAACAGCGCAATGAACCACAGCGGAAGGTAGGCGATAGATTTTGTATGGGTAATTGTCTGACCGTCGTCCACTCTATACCCATACGTTACCTGATAAAACCCTGGGATTTTTGGCACAGGGATTGTTCCTTTAACTGTACGCACCGTCCCCGGAAGCAAGAGATGTGTCGCCTCCTGGCTTTTTGCGTCAGTCGCGATACCCTTCAGACTTCCTGATGCATAGATAAAAAAGTGCGTGTTCCCGGTGCTCCTAGCATCAAATGAAAAAGGGACATCCCCACCAAAAACAACTGTTGGAACGGTATCTTTTTCAATGTAGCTAGTCCGCCTCAATTCGCCATCCACCGTCACATAAAGAGCCTCGCCTACACGAACCTTCCGGCCGGTCTCTGCGTCCAACGCTTTGGTTGCAAAGATTGTAAAATAATATCCCCCAGGACTGGCCCCGGGCGGAATAGTAATCGTGTACGTCAACTCCCTGCTCTTGCCAGGTTCAAGCTCGATCTGAGTTGCTTCTAACTTGATCCAATCGCGCTTGCTGGGAGTAAATTTATAATCGTATGTAAAATTTTCAACCGTAAATTGATCGACAGACAGGGTGATCTCGGCTGGTTTATCAGTGATATTTGCGAGCGTTATCTTGCGACTTGCGCTCTGGCCAGCGGGTACCTGAATATATTCGCGTACCGGAGTAATGAAGAGGCCTCGATTTTTTGGCTCCTCCGCACTAGCATTTGGCACCAATCCAAATAAACTGACGAGAACAAAAAGTACCGCCAACGCGCGCCGAAGCATCTACTTTCCCTGCGGCCGTTTCATCAGCTGCACCTGGATATCCGTCACGACGTTGATATAGTGCTGGACGGCGAACATCTGCGTTTCTTGACTGCGAGTTTGCCACTCAGGCGCAAGGATATAGCCATAGTTAAAATCAAAATCACACGAAACGGGGTAGTGAGCAAGCTTGTTGTCAATTCGCCACTGTTTATTGAGGTAGAGGAAGCTAGCTTCAGAGATTGCTCGCTGGTGAGTCGGATCCTGCCAGGCACGCATGCTAGAGTAATACGGACATGTAATCCGTGCAAATCCATTTATAGCAATATTGGGATTGCTTGGATCATATTCTGCCGGTTTTAAGATTCGATAGATCTCATCAAAGAACTGAAAAAAAGGATCATTGCGACTATCACCATGCGGGATATGCTCGACAAAATTCGAGCACTCGATTTCGTCTACCGAGTTATCCGCAAACTGATCCCAAGGAAACTTCAATAAGTCCTGCACATAGTCGGTACTACTCGTTTTCACGATATCGACACCCTTAAAGCCTTCGGGCGTATTACCACCACACGCGAGCGATAATTTTAGTGGCGCATCTTTCTTCTTGGCTGTTTTCTTCTTTGTCGGCATTGTCTTCCTCCTTACCACATTATCTGACTAGCTGCATCATAATGACCTACGCGTACACGTGCATCACAGGCAAATTTATAACCCAACTCACGCGCCTTTTGGAAGAACCAGAGGTCCTGCGTATAGACCTGAGCCGCTCCTTCAGGGGTTACTTCCTGCTTTGTCTTGAACCAATTACCATAGTCGAAGCGCTTGTCCTTTAACATTTCCATCCGTAGTAGAGTAAAACCCATGCCAAGTCCGTTACAGGGCGTCACGCTATCCGGCTGAGGAATTTGCGGAATAAAATTAAGTGGCATCACTTTTGGATTACCGTAACACATTGGCTGGCCACCCTCACCTTTCGTCCAATATAGCCCTCCGACAGCATCGTAATCATCAATCGCTTCGTACAACTTCATGAGCCCGTCCGCTGGCGGCGCATTGTCTTCCTCAAGCGTAAGGATAAATTTGAATGCACTAAGCTCCTCATTCTCGAGGATCATTTTGATCACTTGATTATAGGCCTCGCCCACTTCCATGCCCTCCATAAAAAGTGGTCCCAGCACTTTCTGATTCATCGGACGAATCATCCCCTGCCAGCTTTGCACGATCCGCGCCGGAATCATGCCCCGGGTAGGACAAACGATGATAGTCGAGAGATCACGATACGTTTTTTCCCTTTCCAGCCGCTCCGCATAATCACTGGCGTTATGGATGCCAGTATTGTCGGGGACTAATATTTGGGGTTTGCTCATATCTTCGATCTCCTCGTCAAGCAGTCAGCCAACTCAGGGTTGCTGAGTAGTGAATAAACGTTACATTATCACCATACACCGTACCATTTGCATTTATCGCATAGGCCCGCACATAATACAGCGTCGTAGAGCTTAGTCCGGTCATAGATACCGAAAAAACTCCCGTGGTCCCTGAAGTCGACGCTTTACTATTTGCGGTTGTAGGATTGGGCGATGTATTCCAGCACACACCACGCTCCGTGATTGTACTCCCACCATCTGATACCACTGTACCATTTCCCGTTGCAGTTGTGGAATTAATGTTAGTTACCGCTTGAGTCGTCACCACCGCTTGCGCACCCGCGGCATTGACGCTCGTGCCAACAATACCCCACCAGTCAGAAGCGCTTACATAACTCATCGTTACCGAAGAGGCACCCGCTGCCGTCGACTGTGCCGCGTTTCCCGATCCCGAGCTACCATTCAAGTTATTCAACCACCGCAGCGTTTGATCTGAACTGGTAATTGCAGAACCTACACCAACGACGTCGATAACGATATTACCGGCAGCACTAGAGACATTAACGCTTGGCGCTGCACTACTCCCAAACGCTGTTGCCGTATTAGAAACTGGCGTTGTCTGATCTACCCCAATGAAACTTACTGATCCTCCTATGAGGTCCTTGGCAGAGTCGGCTGTTACCTGCACCGTATTCGTTCCAACCGTTGGGTTGACGAGATAGAATAGTTCTACATATCCGTCATTCTGATTGTTGGACTGGACCCTTCCCGCAGAGGTCATTGACACACTGTTGTATGTCACCCCCGCCACTGTTAACGTCGTACCAAAGCCGACCGACAGCCCGACAATCAATAAACGCTCATTGCCTGTGCATGTATGGCTCCAGGATAGGGCAGTATTATTTGCAATCGCGGCGCCCGCAGAACTCGGTCCCACCCTATCAACGACGACTTGTGGTCCGGCTCCTTGTATCTCGATACCCGCCATTGAAGCTTCTTGGTTGCCGGGTGATGACATCCCGACCGTCTGGTTTCCGGCCGTACCCGTGTTCTGATACGCATAATAAGCAACGTAGAAGCTTGTTGACTGGTCATGCATCCCCGTCTGAACCGCATCCGAGCGATATGTTGGTGTGCCCGGTGCGTTTGCATTCCAGTCAGCACACACCCATGAAATGACACTGCCGTTCGCTGCCGTAGCAAGGGTAACCGATGGGGCGCTCGTTGCAATAGTACTCAAAACCGCTGGCGAAGCCGCTAATGTAGCATTTGACCAACGTTCGACCACCATTGAATGGTAGCCGTCGTTTATATCGAATGTAGTTGTGATACTCATCGACCCGGGCGAGCCGCTCACAACCGTACTCCATAAACGAACGACACAGTTTGCGGGATCGGAAATATGTGCATGACTCGTATAGGTCAAGCCTCCCCCTGAAACCCCTGTGATAGAGGGCTTTTCAAAGCTCTCGGTAGCGGCCTTTACAATAATTACTTCCCCATTAGCGGGTGTAAAGGATGGTGTCGTTAGTGAGAGTACCGTCGCACCGCCGAGAACTTCATAGGAGGCTACAAGAGTGGGAGTTGCCATATATTCCTTGTCATTTTAATTATACTTACGCCGGAAGGATCACACTAGAACGACTGACTCAAAAACCGCACTATTGGAGCACGAAGATGTTGCGAGTTAGTGCCTATAATACTGTTGAATGCAATACTCGTTGGCATAGCCGCTGTAGTGGAACTATACACGCCCAGTCCCATCTTGAAATGATTCGTCGCATTAACAGCTGCGCCGAACACTCCTGAATGATGAGAAGCAAATTGCGATTGGTGCATACCTGATATAGAAGCATTGGCCCCCGCCGTGGTGGTTCTGCTTAATACGCCCAGCCAATAATCGTTGGCCGACATCGTGTTCGTCCATCCAAACGAGAAGTTCCTAATTCCGGCATAGGTTGAGTTATTGACCGTACCCGAATAAGTAACTGCAAAAGATGCCGAGGTACTATCAACAAGGGAAAGCGAAGAGTTATTGCGAGTATATAGCCCCAACCATAGACTGGCCGTGAGTGTTCCCGTGGTATTGGTGGCATTACTGACGATAAAGCCCATGTAAGCACGGTCAAACTGAAAATTCGGCGCCTGGAACGGCTGGAGATGCAAACTACCCTGACCAATTTGACCTTGAACCTGTAGTGGTTCTGGGAGAGGATCGAATCGACTGTAAGTAATTTGCGCCGGCGCACCAATACTAATCGTCGAGCCATTTGTCGACAGACTGATTGCGCCCGTCGCAGATAGGCTAGAAGTCTGCGGCACCGAGAAATTGAAAGATTGACCAGTGGTTGAGGCTATAGTCATGGCGCCACCTGCTACATTGAGATTTGCCGTGCCGCTTGTATAGGTCGTTTGCGAGTTAGCAAGAGCAATGCCGCCCCCACCTCCACCACCGGCTCCCCCAATAATACTGACTGCATTACCGTTCTGCGAAAGCGTGATATTATTGCCACCAGCCAACGTCAATGTTCCAGAGCTCACCTGAGCCATCACCCCGGCAGTATTACCAGAAAGCGTCACATTGTGGAGGTTTTGCGTTTGCACTGTTTGGTTGGCGGCCGAGATAGTAAGTGTCGCCGAGGCCGCATTGACACTCTGGCTGAGGGTAACATTATTGCCACCAGCAAAGACAATACCCCGATTGACTGTACCCGACGTACCGCTGGTATTCCCCAGGTTGCTCATCCCGAACTTGCCAAACAGATACGACATAGTAGTTAAATTATATACCAGTTACTTCCGTTAGAGACAACACGCACGGCAAAATATTGGGTATCCAGCGAAAAGCTCGTTCCTCCGTCGATCGTGTCACTTCCCGATCGAGCGACCGAGCAAGTATTTGAAGAGCCATCGATACGCTTCACATAAAAATTATACCCACTAAATGATGAGGCCGTCGGCAGTGTAATCGTCACATTCCCGCTCGTCGCATCGGCAAAAATAATCACATCTGTGCCCGTGATAGTGTAGTTGGACGTTTTTGTACTCGTGGCAACTGCCGGATTAGTATCGGCATCGGCCCAGGCAGGTATCCCCCCGTTGACACGTAGCGTCTTCCCAGTCGCTCCAATACCTAGACGTACAAGATTGCCCGATGAGTCACGATAATGCAAATCGCCCGTCGCACCCGATGAGTCATCATAAATTGCGACCTTCTTACGTACCGTTCCAGTTGTGATCGTGAAGTATAGCGAATCCGTATTGAACTCAACTGCACCAGCTTCTGCGCTGGAAAGAAGTGTTCCAGAGCTGAATTTTAGCGGAGCGGTTCCGGCTGCAGCCGTTCCTGGGCGAATTGTGACAGTCTTGTGGCTTCCGTTGATGGCATTATCAGTATCATCATTGTAATGCTCCTTCATGAGGTACTGGCGGATAATATCTCCCCAGACGCCATCATCGCTGTTGACAATTGGCAAACGCTGCTCGGCCACAGTTAGACTCCAAACTTCCGCGTGCCAAACCCATTAGAGGTTGGAGCTGGCTTTACCTCGTCAGAAAGTGCCGTCTTCTTTACATGCCCCATCAAGGCCAAAAGATTTCCCAGACCGAATAAGACCAAAATCGAACCACCTAAAAACTGCAAGAATTCCCGTCTTGTCATGTTCTTCTTCAACAGCTTAAGATGAACATCGTTCTTCATGGTGATTACCTTTTTATTTACGTAAACGAATTTTCGATCGGCGGGGCCTTCGTGACATCCCGGTTAGTTGCCTTACCAAAGACCAGACACCAAAGCCAATGAGTCCCAACAGAAGTAGTCCACCAAGTAGCAGTTTCCACGGGATCACCCAAAACCCAACCTCAGCCACTAATGGAATATCGCGCTGACCATCGTTGTAGACTACCACCGCTTTGGCAACATAGTGGCCAAAGCGTATATTCAAGATGTTTTTCAGATCCCACTCTTCATACTTGCGCGATGGACTTTGACTAGCGTCCTCCTTGATGACAGGAAATCCATCCGCCCACTTTACAGTCATCTCGCGTACTGTTCCGGGAAGTATATAGCCGCCTCCCTGATTAATCTGCAGGGTCCCTAGCGGATTTGTATCATTACTACCCCTCTGGACAAAGAGATTTCCCGCAGGTTGTGCGATTGTATTCCCAGTATTTTTTAGCCGGAGTGTAAAGGTCGAGGGCAAATATTCGTAGACTCCCGCCTCGGTTTTTAGACTTTCGAGCTCCAGTTGACGGGTCGCCCCTGGCTTATCAATATTAAGAAGCGTAAATACAGCCACCTGCCCCTTAAGCTCTTGGCCACGACTGATCGCAGGATGATCACCCTGTCGCGTAATAACAAGGGCAAACGAATAACTAAATCCGGCATCTCGCGGGATGTCAATCGTTATCCTTTGCGTAAACCACTCACCCGGACTAACCGTAAAATCTTTCTCACTAAATCGCAGCCAATTCGCTACCTCTGGCGGCGTATCATTATTAAATTCTATCTGCCCATCACTCGCTATCTTAAAAGCACGCGGTATAATGGTGAGTTTCTCCGCACTCGTTGCGCTGGCATTCCGTATCTTTAGGTCAAGCGTTGATTGTTGCCCTGGCTGTAGTGTCGCTACCAAAGGAGATGGAGAAACCTGGAGGTTAAATTCGCCCTCTGCAGCAGACACCGGAGTCGTGTAAGTACCCCCTATCCCAACGGCTACCAAAAAGACGACAAGAAAACTATAGAATCGTCGTAGCCTATTCTTCATATCATTTCTAGAAGAGACCAGCTCCGATTATAGTAATCGTATCTGTATAATCACTCGCGGCGGCCGTAATCCCACTAATTGCTACGTTGTTCTTGACCGTAAGGACCGCGGCGCTAGCAGTACCGTTTGATGAAGCAAGGAGTCGCAGGCTAGTATCCAAACCACCACCTTGCCCTGCTGCAGTACCGACGAATGGCGCAGCTACAGTGATCGTGCCTGACCCACCGCCCTGAGTGGTGGTAATACCGGTATTATAGCCCTGTGTACCAGCCGAGAGAGTGCTGTTTGTCCCTGGAGTGGTAGAACTAATCGTGTACGATGCAGTTGCCGATGTTAGCCCAGTGGATGAGTCCTTAGCCCAGACACCCCAGCCATTCTTAGCATTTGTATCAACGGTTGCCGTTCGAGGAGTTGGGCTTGTAGTGACGCTTGAAGTACTAAGTGTTCCAAGTGCATCGGTATTCCCGCTTAGGGCAAAAGAAAACGTCGATGGTACGGTAGCAGTTACCGTGATCTGGTCATTTGTGATACTTGCGGTACTATATCCGGCCGTGTCTATATTTGATGGACCACTGGCTCGGGTGGTCACAGTACCCGTATTAGAGGAGGTGGCACTCGACTTCACTGTAACAGCAGCAGCGTTGGCCCAGTTGAAACAGTAGAGTGTCCCAACAGTCAAATCACCGCTAGGAAATGTTACTACTTGCCCAGTGACATTCGTGGCTGTCGCGATACTGGGCCATGCCGTTCCACCCGTCGGCCAAGCGAGGTTAGTAGTGTTGACAGTGAATGTGCCTGCCGCCCCAAGCGTATACCCCGTTGGGAATGTCACCTGTACATCAGCTTCTGTCGCTGTACTCGTCGGCTTCGCACAGACAGTTCCTGTTGTCTGGGTACTGATCATCATTCGATCAAAACGGACAGTAACCTGGCCAAGATCCAAGGCTCGTGCCGTGTCGGTCAACAAAACCGGCACTATCATTGATAGCATAAGCATGAAAACAGCTACCACATAACGCGAAGGAGCTATCTTCTTATAAAATTGATACATTTTTTTACTTTCCCCCGTTTCAAAGATCCACGATTTGGTTTTAGTATAGTACTTATGTCTACAGTGCGCAAGTACACATTATACGTACGCACATTTGGTGTACACTAGAGCCATACCATCATAAAATGCAAAGAGAAACGTAAATATGATCAATGTCACATATGGCGCTCGGCATCGACTTTATGGGTCAGCTTTTATCTTTCTTTCGCTTTTTCTGTCGCTCGGTTGGTTGTCTGCAAACGCCTCCGCCGAATCCTTGACTATTACCGCAACTGTTCACTCTCCCCCTCCGAGCGAGCCCGCCATCATCACCTCGCATCATGACGGGCAGCATGTCGATCAAAGTGATACAGTCATCCAAGGAACATGTTCAAACGACACCGCATATGTTGAGCTTTGGAGAAATAATAGCTTTTCAGGGATGGCGATATGCAGCGGGGGGACGTTCGAAATTCCCTTCACCTTTTTGCCAGGCCCCAATGTCCTTTACACGAAAGTACTGAGTAGTACAGGCAATCCGGGTCCTATCTCTTCCTCGATAACAGTCTTCTACGACATCGAGGTCCCGGAGCCTCCTGATATAATTGCCATATTTCCTCTATTGCCGCCCCTGGCAGGAACGCCTTGTGAGGCTCGAACATCACCGCTGTCGCTTACCCTTAGTCCATCTTATCAGCCGGGGTCAACGGGGGCCGCCCTTACATGGATCCTCACGATCACCAACGGCTGTGAACCTTACAAATTATCCATTAATTGGGGGGACGGTGTCACAACCGTCAAAGAAATACGAGGCGGTACCCACACTCTCGCTCACACCTACTACCAACCCGGCACCTATCTTGTACAGTTTTCTATGACTGACGCGATCGGTCAGCGGATCAATATTCAGAGTGGAAGTATTATCAAGGGGCAGACTATTGATGCTCCACCCCTGACCCACGATATAAATTCGTGGGTTATTCCCACGGTTACTGTTGCCCTCGCCGTTGCAACGGTTGCCACTACAACCGCTACCGCTGCTATCTTTGGCCGGAGAATCATTACGCGTGGTATCCGTTGGATACTTAAAAAATGACCCAGGCCGCCAACCAACACGCTGGTGACCTGGATCATTTATTTACTTCAAACTTTCAAAAAAGAACTTTCGAAGGTCTCCGACCAGCAGATCGGGTACTTCAAGGGCAGGGAAGTGACCGCCCTCTGTAAATTCAGACCAGTGAATCGACTTATGTTCTGGGTCAAGAACCATGCGGATGAAAGATTCGTTATTGAAGATCGCGCTGCCTGTAGGTGTTGTAGGTACCGCTCCCCAGTTGGGCGCAGCATGGGCCGCCTCGTACAAAAACTGAGCAGCCGACGCTCCTGAGCCAGTAAACCAGTAGAGGCTGACGTTCGTAAGGATCTGATCCAGCTCCACCGCATCCTCCGGCAATTCCTTTGATGGATTCGTCCATTCCTTGAATTTCTCAATAATCCACGCCAATTGGCCGACCGGAGAATCATTCAAACTAAAACCGATCGTTTCCGGGCGCGTTGACTGGAGCTGCAGATATCCCTTGCCATCCTCAGCATATGCCTTCCATTTCTCTACCTGACCCCTCTCTGTTTCGGGCAGCATATCAACAGGGACCATCGCAAGCATCCCCGTGAGGGCAAGCGATGTCGGATCATTGCTAGTGTGTGCACCAATCACATGGTCGGGATCGATGAGGCAGATTTGCTGGCAAATCCCGGCGCCAATGTCACTCCCCTGCACACCATACCTTTCATATCCCAGCTCACTCATTAACTTCGCGTAGGCTGATGCCGTTTTGGCAATATCCCATCCCCCTTCCCTCACAGGATTCGAGAATCCAAAGCCAGGCAGGGAAGGGGCGACGACATGGAAAGACTCCTCTGCATTTTCCCCATATTTCTCCCGATTGGTCAGACGATCAACGAGAGGAAGAATTTCGACGATCGAACCGGGATAACCATGATTCAACAAGATCGGTGTCGCATCCGGGTTGTTAGATTTGACATGAATAAAGTGGATGTTCTGGCCGTCAATCGCTGTCACGAATTGCGGATACTTATTGATTGCTACTTCGTGTTTTTTCCAATCGTACATCTCTTCCCAATATTTGGCGATCTTCTTTAGATATCCAGCCGGCACTCCCCGACTCCAATCATCGGTCGAGAAACTTTCCGGCCAACGGGTGTCGGCCAATCGATGTTTTAGGGCGCTAATTTCTTTTTGATCAATATTGATTGTAAATGGTTTGATACTCATTGCTTTCTCCTTTTCAAGCTTACATTCCTATTTAATCGCAGCGGAAATAGAAAAAATTGAACAAAAACGACATTTTACAGCGGCTCGTTTCGCCTAGCGTTTTGGCGCGGCGTATAGCCGGTCACTCGCTTTACATTCCGATTCATGTGTGCTTGATCAGCGTAGCCAAGCTCATGTACCACCTCTGTTATTGGCCTGCCCGATTGCAGGAGCTCTACCGCCCTCCAAGCCCGTTCTATCTGCGCGATATAGGCAGGTGTTAATCCTACAGATCGTCCGAATCGTCGCTGCACTGACCGCTGCGAGGCACCATATCTTACATCCTCCAGAACCGCTCGCACCAGCGGATCCTGACTTAATAATCCCTTTTTCTCTAGATCTTTAACAAAGACATCAAGCATCTCGTAGGTTGGCACCTGGAGGACATGGCCACCAAGCAGAAAGGTATCCTCGGAAACCATCGGAAGCGTCTCGGTCTTATCAACCGCTTCCGTCACGGGGATATGCGTCAAATAAACTCCTTGCTTAAGCCGCATGCCAAAATTACGATTCCCCTTCTTGTAATGCACCGGCGTAGTCGTCGAAGAAGGACCGCTCAAACGCACGGTAATTTCGCCACTAACCAGGGTTGTAAAAATCATATCCCAGCACCCATCTGCAGCAGCCAGATACGTCCCATCAGAAGTATCAACCGTACGCCACATAACGTCGATCAGATCAGATGCTGGTGACTTTTCCTCGTAGGTAAAACTCATACCTTGCCTAAAATTATCTCAAATGCAGGGAAAGCATCGAGTACCGCCTCATTCCCTTTACCCAGCTGAAAGTCAGAATGAGGCCATTGTACCTTATGACTAAATACCTCTGCTACCCTGGCGTAGCGTGTTTTGGCAGGGCCGACATAAATATCAGCAACAATCACCGTGCTAGGATGACTGGTATCGATATATGGCGCGAAGCTCGCTGAGAGTGCATGCCTGCCAATCGCGCGCAATTCTCTTGTGAAGATAACATTCATCTCGTGAAACGTTTTTCCCATGGCCGCCCCGGCGGCGATTTTTTCATGTATATCTCTAAATGCTAGAGTGCCTTGTTTATCGAAATTTGTCATCGCTAGTTCTAGTACCTCACCAGTCAACGCCTTGATAGCAGCTAATCGCTCCACTTCATTCTGGTATAGGACCTCTATTTCGCAGGGCCCAAATTGTTGTTCCAGGACATCACTTGCCAGTCTGTAGTTCATTCACTCACCCTTATTTTGTTTATCCCGAATAGTTATTTTACCATTCTGTCGCCACTCCTAGTACCTTAGAATATGATCACATTATGCGTATGATAATTCTGAGAAAATGCTTATTGTCAAGTCTATTTCTGTGTATTATGATGAGCCAAAGGAGGGCACTCATGCGCCATTTACGTCCCGTATTTACCCGTCATATCTTTTCTGTACTGCCCGGAGCCATAGCAGCCTTTGTTACCAGCCTCGCACTACTCCTTTACATGTGGGTCGCAGCCGCCAACGCCACCCCACCAATTATTAGCAATGTTACCGCCACAAATCTCTTAACGAATGGCGCCACGATCACCTGGACTACTGATATCCCTGCCGATACACAGGTGGAATACGGCACAGCCACCACATACGGTTTCTCAACTACACCAAACACCCAAATGGTCACCAGCCATAGTCAAGCGATCACAGGGCTTCAAGCTAATCAGCTTTATAACTATAGAGTTAAAAGCAAGGATTCGCTAGGTAACCTCGTCGTATCACAAAATCGAACGTTCATGACACCGCTCGGGACAACAACACCCGGCAGCTCGACCGATAATTCCAACTCCAATACAATGAATGCTAGCCGCTTTACTACCATTGCCGGTGGGAAGGTAGCATCGCTATCCGTCTATGTCGGAGCGGTGGACGCGTCTTTAAGCAATACGAACTACCAGCTCGCATTATACACTGCGAATGGTGCTGCTCCTGGGACGCTCATCGCTAGTACGAACACGGGTACACTCGTTGCGAATAGCTGGAATACCCTCCCCGTCACTGCAACCCTTGCACCAAACACAAATTATTTCATTGCCTACAACACCAACGGTACAAATTCAAACGTCAATAATATGAAGTATTCTGATGGCGGCACGAGCGGCTGGAGGTCTGGCGGTCAAATCTTTGGATCATGGCCAACCTCATTCGGCACCTTCCTCTCGCAAAGTGTCACCTTCTCGCTCTATGCATCATTTGTTAGCGACATTACGCCTCCAACGGTGACCGTCGATAATCCTAGCGATGGATCTACTGTTTCGGGAAATGTGGAGATCACCGCAACAGCTACCGATGACAACGCTATCGCCAGTGTCCAGTTTAAACTCGGCGATACCAACCTGGGGCCAGTAGATACGACTGCACCATACAGTACTACCTGGGACACGACTACACTACTCGATGGATCACAAACACTTACCGCTGTTGCTACTGATACGACAGGAAATGTTACGACCAGCTCGGCCATTACCGTGACGGCCAATAACCCGCCCCGAGTCATTCTCACTCAACCAACAACAGGACAAAGTTTTGCATCCGATAGCATCGTTGCAACGTACAACCGCGTAGGCGACTGGAGTAATGGCAAGCATGTCCACTTTAGATTGGATGGCGGGTCGACCAAGATGGACCTCAATGCGGACGGTGATCAATCGTACACACTCGCAAGCGTGCCTGGTGACAATCATTCTCTCGAATATGTCGTAGCAGATGGAGCACACGCTGAAATTCCAGGATCGGGCGGCACTGTAACATTTACGACGACCGCGCCCGACACAACACCGCCAACAATTAGCCTCACCTCACCAGCTGAGGGTGCAACCGTTCAAAATACCCTTACTGTGACGGCGGATGCCACCGACGAAACAGATGTGTTGGGCGTACAATTCCTCCTCGATGGCAATCCACTTGGAAGCGAGGACACGACCGCACCGTACAGTATCAGCTGGAACACCCAGACGGCTACTAATGGCGCCCATGTGCTGTCGGCTCGTGCTCGCGATACGCGCAATCAGACAACCTCGGCTCCTGTAAATGTCACGGTTCAAAACACCGATCCCCGTGCTATTGTTGGCGAATGGGGACAGCTTATGGATATGCCTCTTGTTTCTGTCCATGCGACCCTATTTCACACCGGTGAGATCCTGGTGTGGGATGCATGGGACGCACCCCTGACCAATGCCAAGCTATGGAACTATCAGGCCAATACTTGGACAAATGTCCCTCTATCAATCCCAAATAGTGAACTATTCTGCGCTGGTCAGGCCACAGGAGCCACAGGCGAGCTTGTCGTCATGGGCGGCCACTCAACTAGTGGAACCCTTGGTACTAAAACTATCTACACCTTCAATCCCCTCACTCGAACATGGAATCGCAAAGCAGACATGAGTGTAGCCAGATGGTATCCAAGTGTGACGCAAATGGCTGACAACCGGATGGTGACCTTTAGCGGCCAATCTGTCACTGGAACGTGGGCGAACATCCCCGAAGTCTTCAATCCCGCGACTAATACCGTGACCCAACTGCCATTTACGACGCCAGAGCTAGCTGAAGTGCAATATCCACAGACCACTCTACTGCCAAATGGCAAGATCATGTCGATTTCGGCCGAACATGGCGGCGTGATGATTTATGATCCCGCAGCAAATACCTGGCAACGTGTCGGCACAACAGAGCGACCATACGGTGTCTGGACATCGTTCGCTCCGGGCAAGTATCTGATTACTGGCGGTGGCCTCACCTTTAATGACTACCACGACATGCCCGATGACCCAAATGCCGTTGACTCACAAAAGATGACGAGAATCCTTGATATGACCACTGGTTCTCCCGTCTGGAGTGATGGCGGCAACATGAACCAAGGTCGCTCATTCCACAACGTCACTACTCTGCCAACTGGTAAAGTATTGGCGGTTGGCGGCTCGTCCATCGTGAGTGACTTTGCCCGCGAAGCACAGTCTACCGTCACAGCAGAACAATGGGATCCTGAAAGCAAAACATGGGCTCAAATGGCCGCTCCCGCAAAACCTCGCATGTACCACTCTGTCTCGATTCTCTTGCCTGATGGCCGTGTGCTTTCATCAGGTGGTGGACGCCTCGCACCCGCAACCGATCAGTTAAACGCTCAGATTTACTCACCTCCATACATGTTCCAGGGTTCACGCCCAACGATTACTAGTGCACCGACCAATATCACACACAATTCCACCATGGATCTGCAAACACCGAACGCTGCCGACGTTAGCAAAGTTACCCTCTCCACACTCGCCTCGGTCACGCACACCGCCGACTGGAACCAGCACTTTATGGAACTGCCCTTCACCCGTAACGGCGACACGATTACGGTCAATACTCCCGCAAATACTAATTTAGCTCCAGACAACTACTACATGGTGTTCATCGTGGACAATCGCGGCGTTCCCTCTGAGGCTAGGATCGTGCGGCTCGGTACCCCGGATACCGGTGCCCCGACCATCAGTAATGTTCAAGCGAACAGTATCACTGGCAATGCAGCAACGATCAGCTGGACAACTGACGAGACTGCCGACACTCAAATTGAATACGGCGCAACGACATCGTATGGTTCATCGACAACACTCAACATCAACCTTGTCACCTCTCACGCGCAAAGTCTTAGTGGCCTTAATCCCGGCACACTCTATCACTACCGAGTCAAGAGTCGTGACGGGGCTGGCAATCTAGCAACGTCTGGCGACTACACCTTTACCACCTCGATACCCGATGGACAAGCACCAACAATAAATATGACAGCCCCTGCTAGTGGAAGTACTGTCTCTGGTGTTGTGAACGTAACGGCCACCGCTAGCGACAATGTTGGCGTGGCGGGCGTGCAATTCAAGCTCGATGGCGCGAACATTGGTGCCGAGGACACCACAAGCCCTTACAGTATTTCCTGGAGCAGTCTGTCCACCAGCAATGGTACACACTCTCTGACCGCTGCTGCCCGCGACGCTGCTGGTAATACCACCACGTCGTCATCTGTCACTATAACCGTCTCGAACACTGGGGGCAGTGGCCTAGTGGCTGCCTACGGATTTAATGAAGGAACCGGCTCGACCGTCACCGACAAAACAGGCAACGGTAATAACGGCAGCATCTTCCAGGCAACATGGTATACGACTGGAAAATACGGAAAAGCCCTGGCCTTTGATGGATCAAACGATTATGTATCGGTACCCGATTCTAATAGTCTCGACCTCAGCACCGCCCTCACCCTTGAAGCCTGGGTTCGTCCTACTGCAAGTTCGGGCTGGCGCACCGTTATGCTCAAGGAAAATAATAGTGAGCTCGCCTACGCTATGTACGCGCGCGAAAGCACCAACCGTCCGTCCGGCTGGATCCGCACCAATCCTACTAGCGGCAGTTCCAAGTCGGTCGCTGGTACATCCGGCCTCGCGCTCAATACGTGGACACATCTTACGACTACCTACGACGGGAGCAATATGCGGCTCTACGTTAACGGTTCACTCGTCAGAACACAGGCGACAACAGGAACGCTCTATAATTCAGGCAACCCACTAAAATTCGGGGGGAATGCCGTCTGGGGCGAGTACTTTGCTGGTCAATTAGACGAGATCCGCATTTATAACCGTGCTCTTACCCAAACTGAAATTCAAACGGATATGAATACTGCCTTATGATAATTAAAAAACTCCGCCACATTATTGTTTCCCTTGGCCTCGCCATGAGCCTGCTACCCACAGCAGCAATGGCACATGGATCCATCTTTACCTTCAAGTACATCGATGGGGAAAATATGATTATGGTTACTCATAATGTTCACGACGCTCAATCGGGATTACCGATCATGTATAATCTGCGCCTGTATACCTTAGATGGACAGCTTCTTCCCTTCCAGAAAGTTCAGGCAGAGGTAAAGCAAGCCTCACGAACACTACATACAGAAGAACTCCGGGCGTCCCCCAACCATGACGCAAACCTCACCTACGAGTATCCAGCTAGAGGTGATTATGAGCTATCGGTTCGCTTTATGGATAACGACAAACAAGTCGCCCAGGCCAAGTTTCCCATTGCCGTCGCCCGGGGGGTAGACGAGAACTTCTTTGCGAGTGCCTTTACGCCTCAGACCCTCATTGCCTTTATCCTTGGTATCGGCGCAAGCGTTCTCTATATCAAGCGTCGCTCGATTAAACTACCAAAAAAGCTGCGAACACTTGTAAAGCAAAAGAGAGCGAATGATGATACTCAATAAACACCTCGCCACCTGGTCTAGCTTTATCTAGTCTTCTTTATTAATTAACGTTTCTAGGATGGTTTTAGGATGAAAGGAGCAAGAAAGCAGATTTTTCTCATGAACTCGTTGCCGCTGCGCGCAACTATTTAGGCAAAGAGGCAATCTATCATCAAGAGTTTGCAGGTAATTGTATCGAGTTTCCCAATGAACAGTGTTTGAGCGACGGAATGGGTCCGGAAAGATTTGACTGCTCCGGCCTAGTCATCAGAGCGATTCAGGATACACTCGGCACCGCTTCCATCGACCCCAGCCTCCGCCACGTAAGGGACATGTGGCAGACAATTAACAGCCAGGACAACAGCTTTTGCCTGGCTCGCCACGCGATGGGTACACTCATTATTAAACGTCGCCGATACACTATCAACAATCAGACTATTGATTTCCCAGGCCACATTGGAATTGTGACGAACACAACCAATGGTCTGGATATGATCCATGCTAATTCAAAAAGTGGCAAGGTTGAGGAAGTGCCAGTCGGGGATAGCAGCACTACTATGGGCTATCTTGCCGTCAATCTATATAATCATCAGCAAAGAAAGGTAAGTTAATGAATGTAACCGCAATTAAAACGCGCCTCGTGCACCCAGATGAATGCACAGTCGAAGAGCTTCTCGGTGAGGCCCTGGAGAGACTCCAGGAGAATTCGGTTGTTGCGATCAGTTCAAAAGTCGTGGCTTTGTGTCAAAATCGCGTTATTAAGAAGGAAGGTCAAACAAAGGCCGACATCATTAAACAAGAGGCTGACCTCTATACCCCCGACGGATTCAACAAATACGGATTCAACTTTACCATCCTCAATAACACCTTCATTCCGTCGGCCGGGATTGACGAGTCAAACGCAGACGGCTATTTTGTGCTTTGGCCCGAAAACCCACAGCAAGTTGCCAATGAGGTTCGGACTTTTCTCCGTCAGCATTTCAACCTCCAAAATGTCGGCGTCATTATTACCGACAGTACCAGCATGCCCCCGATGCGTTCTGGCACCATCGGAATCATGCTCGCACATAGTGGTTTTGCGGCAGTCAGAAGTCTTGTCGGTTCGGAAGACCTATTTCATCGCACATTCGAGGTCGCAAGGTCATCCATCGGCGGTGGCCTGGCAGCCGCCGCGAATGTCGTCATGGGCGAAGGTGCCGAGCAAACCCCTATCGCCATCATTACCGACGTACCCTTTGTCGAATTTCGACAGCAAAACCCCAGCGAGTCAGAGCTCAAAGCCGTCTACATCCCTCTTGAAGAAGATCTGTACGCGCCTTTCTTCATGTCGGCGCCGTGGATAAAGGGCAAGGCCAATCAGCAATCTTAATGGATACTTAGCGCCACAAATGTGGAACACTTTATATCCGGCTATTGTGCGGATCAATGAACAGCTTGAAGAGTTGGAAACTAATTTCGGCTATAAAACTAGACTACAACACTAGTTTCACCTGCATTCTCAATCAGACTACCCAAAAAGATGAAGTTACGGTCATACTTCCCGTTAGTATAGATCCTCACGAATTCACAATCGCCGAGCATAGCAGTAGCCCCCTCGCATGTCATGTGCGTGGGGGTGTAAATGACAATTTTGTCAGTAATCAATTCTCGAATTTTTGTAATTAAGTTCTTCAAATCAGGGTTTTGTTTTTCGGGATCAACTTTGCCGGAATGAGTGCTCCAATATGGAATATCGTAGAGAACGACATCGGCCTTTATTTTGCCCAAGAGAAACGGATCGCTGACATCCCCGCACAAAACCTCATAGTTTGTAATGTTAGCATGCTCAAGGTTTTTGCTGCAATCTTCGATTACTCTAGGATCACTATCCACGCCAATAACCTTCTTAAAAGCCTTGGACAGCTCAATGAGACTTACGCCGACACCGCAGCACAGCTCGCATACTATACTACCTTCATTTTTCAACCGATCTGCAAGGTACCTTGCAGTTGCCGGATAACTGGCAATTTTGAGCGAGAGTTCGTCCCCAGAAATATTAGGATTATAACCTCGGGTTCGGATTATATCTGTTCGCATTGCCCTATTATAGCCCACGGAGAATGGAACACCACATTAACAGAGGTAAGATGCAAAAAATAAAAAGCTCCAGCGAATATTTTCTGGAGCTTTTTACCTCTGTTAGGGTTGAATAATGTCATGGTGACCTCACGGAGAATCGAACTCCGATTGCCAGGATGAAAACCTGGTGTCCTAACCGTTAGACGATGAGGCCATAACTCTAGGGTAGTGTAGCAGATCACCCCCTCATTTTCAAGAGGTGAGGCTGCTTCCTAGCAGCCAAAGGATCGACATACGCTCGCGGCCAGCGGCTGGATTATGCAATGCCACGGCGTAGCTATCACCTGGCATTAGAGGAGAAGCATTCCTATTTGAATATGGTCTTATAAGTACTTTTTACCCCTTAGAACTATTGACATTTTTGCTATTTTGTGATAAATTTATACCTAGCATTGGAGTTCGAGGAATCGAGTCCCACGGGGCACGTTAACAAGTCAGATCATTACAGTACATGTAGCTGCCGGTTACGGCGACTCTGTGCACAATCATATATTTGCGCCTAGTGTCGCCGCAACCCGCGGCACCGTCCCTGCTCATCGCAGCATACGGAAGCACATGACTGACAAGGAGCAGGGCATGTCTGAATTGCTCGCGCAGGCCCTTGAGGCCATCAAGACGCAGTCCACCACCCTGATGAACGAGATCCGTACGGCGCACAGTGGCGCTCAGAAGGGATCGGCAGAGCGCAAGGCTTACCGCGTGCTCTACGACGACCGTCTGACGCCCGTCCGTGCCCGCTACAAGGGGGCCAAGACCGCCCTCGACAACGAGGAGTTCGGCGATCTCTCAGACGAAGTCTGGAGCATGATCGAAGAGCTCGACAAGCTCAAGACGGACTTCGCGGAAACCAAGGAAGCCTACGGGCGCCCGAGCGAGACCGTCGAGGAAGTCGCACAGGTCAGGTCGACCGATGCCCCGGCGCCTCCCGCGCAGGAGCAGAGGCCGCCCGCCCGACGACGTCCTCGGAGGGAGCGCGGCGCAGACCCGCTCGTGCAGGACATCCAGAACAGCTGAAACGAGAGGGGGCCACAACCCCCAAGAAGGAGGTGATCCACGTGGGCATCGTCGCGTGGATGTGCATCATCGGTCTGGGGGTTACTTCACTGGTTTTCCTAGTGAAGAGGTTCCCCCGGCTCGACGGGACCTACAAGGACCACGAGGACAAGTCGTGGATGTTCGGCCTACTGGGGACAGCGGCAACGCTGTTCTTCTTCGGCGGGATGTTCGTCAACTTCCCCCTGTGGGCCGTCGTGGTTTTCTGGCTGATCTGGTTCGTGTTCCTGGTGATCACAGTTCAACTGTGGCACGGGTTCCGAACCAGCATGCAGAGGATCGCGGCTACCGCACCACCGTTCGTAGGGGCCATCGTGGCCCTCGTGATCGGAGCTGCAGTGGCAGCCCCTGTCTTGGGCCTTCCCCTTCCCGGGGGCGGCGTCAAGGACGTGGCTGTTGTCGGATCGCTCGCGGTCAACAACACCACGCAGCTTCCGGACCCGAAGACGGAGTGCCCGAACGGCACGAAGTACTTCGCGTACGAAGCCGAGAAGGGCACCAACAACATGGGGCCGGCTGTCCACTTCGACGCTGTCGAGGCGGCCAGTTTCAGGTTCTTTGTGAAGGCGTCGTGCGACCCGCTGTGGCTCGCAACGACGAAGCACTTCATCAAGTACAGCAACGCGCTCGACCCGACACGTGTCGTGGCCGACGCCAAGCTGTTCGCGGGTGATCCCAACGAGCGTACCGCAGCGATGCGGTTCGTTCTGAGCGAGATCACCTCGGTGACCTTGGTCGACGCGGGAGACGTCCAGTACGACTCCCTCGGCATGATCCCGGGGTCCAACCCCGGCGAAATGCCGACATTGACCAAGTTCGCGCGTCAGCCTGCCCTCGGGCAGACCCTGGTGCTCGAACTGAAGGGCGGCGTGAAGCGGATGTTCCGCGGCGCGTGCGACCTTCAGCCTTCGGTCCCGACGACGTTCACGAAGGTGCCAGCTCCGGAGAAGCCGGAGGTGCCACCCACGAACCCGCCGAAGACCATCACCACCCCGCCGTCGACGACCACGACGAACGTGACCACTACGACGTCTCCGAGCGAGACGACGAAGACCACGCCGTCCACGTCTACCTCGACGACAAGCACGACGGGGTCGTCCACCACGACGACCACGCCGCCTTCGTCGACGACCACCACGTCGACGACGAAGAGCACCACCTCCACCACCACGAGTACGACCACAACCACCACTCCGCTGTCGTCGACAACGACGACTTCGCCGAAGGGTGACGTGCCGTACCCGACGGACAAGCCGACGGTCGGACCGCCTCCGGGCGACCCCGAACCAACGGCCCCGGTGGAACCGACCCCGGCCAACCCAGCAACCACGCCGGGCCAGGCCGATCCGGGTCACACGGCGCCAGGGGCAACCCAGGAGCCGACGCAGGAACCTGCACCGACGGTGGAACCCACCGGTGGCGCGGACCCGTCCAACCCTCACGAGGGAGACGTCGACCCGGACACGCAGCCCATGCAGATGGGCGGCGGTGCCGCGATGGCACTGTTCGCCCTGCTGTGGGGACAACGTCGGGTGAGCCACATGTGATCACTCCGACCGGGTGATCAGGTGAGGCCAGAGCAGCGGAACGACCGTCAACTGTCGTTCCGCTGCTCACCTCCGAGTAGTCATGTGCTACTCACCAAGGAGATCATCTCCTGCTTGAGCGTTTCGACGCTCGCAGTTAGACGATGAACTCCTTGGTTTATCCCAATGTTTTGTAATGATCTGACTTCGCCCTCGGCGCCGAACATTAATAATCCGATAAGCATTAATAAGCATAAGTATTTACATTTTTACAATTTTGTTATATAATCTACCTAAACTTTTAATTTTTGGCTCGTGGAGTGCCATGAAGGAGTGTTTATGAAAAAATTAATTGCCGCCATTAGGCGCGCACCAAAGCGATTTGCAGCTTTTGCGATCGTTGCCAGCGCGGTTTTGGTTCCTGCAGCTTTGTTTGCATGGGGTCCAGACCGTCCAACGTTTACTGTCGAGCAGCCTGCTCCATACGTAACGTTCAACTCAATTACCAACAATAAGCAGCACGGTGACGAGCGAAACTTCGTTCAGATCAAGGAAGCAACTGCGCCAAACAGTGCCTACACTGAAGAGGTGAACCTGCAAGCTGGTAAAGAATACGAAGTGTTCGTGTTCTACCACAACAACGCAGCAAGCAACCTTAACGACGCCGCTAATAACTACAAAGGTATCGCAAAGGACGCATTTATGCGCGTTCAGATGCCAGCAAATGTAAAAGCTGGTGAAAAAGCACGAATCACTGGTTTTGTCGGTGCTTCAAACGCCAACCCTACCCAGGTTTGGGACGAAGCATACGGTAAAGCCGCTGGTGACTTTGCCCTCCGTTACGTTCCTGGCTCTGCCAAGATCTACAATAACGGTACAACTAATGGCCAGACCATGCCCGACAGTCTTTACACCACTGGTGCACCACTTGGGTTCAACGCTCTAGATGGTAAAGTACCTGGTTGTAACGAATTTGCCGGATATGTTACTTACAAATTCCGCGCTGACCAGCCTAACTTTGAAGTACAAAAAGAAGTTTCAAAGGCTGGCGAGAACAAGTACTCTGAAGAAGTAACCTCACTTCCAAACAGCGAAGTCGAGTTCAAAATCAAGTACAAGAACACCGGTACTGTTCAGCAAGACAACGTGATCATCAAGGACAAGCTCCCTGCTGGTCTTACCTATGTTGCTGGTAGCACCCAGGTTTCTAACTCTTCGACTGGTAACCAGTGGAAGGCTATCACCAACGACGCCGTTGTTGCCCGTGGTGTCAACCTTGGTTCACACGCCCCAGGCGCTGCAAGTTACGTCAAGTTCAAAGCAAAGGTAACTGATGCAAGTAAGCTTGAGAAGTGTGGCATCAACACGATGGTGAACACCGCTACTGCTGAAACCGAAAACGGCAGCAAAAGCGACACCGCAAGCGTAAAGGTCCAAAAAGACTGTAAGCCAAACGAATGTAAGCCAGGTATCCCTGTTGGCGACAAGCGCTGTGAAGAACAGCCATGTGTCCCAGGCAAGGACGCTGCCTGTACAGAAGTTCCTAGCGAGCTTCCAAAGACCGGTGCTGGTGACGGAATCTTCGCCATCCTTGGTGCAGGTGCCCTAATCGCAAGCGTAGGTTACTACATTGCAAGCCGCCGATCGCTTATCGGATAATCAAGAGACTGACCGCTCTACTTTGTAGGCAGCAGCCTCGCCATCAACCGCCTCTATAATCTAGGGGCGGTTTTTGGTATACTGCTATTATCTATGGCAAAGCAAAAGAAGAAACGGAACAAAGCATATACTGGCCAGGGCGCTGCAGCGACTCAGCCAACGATTACTCGTCTGAACGCTGTTAAGCGGAACAAGATTCAGCTATGGTGGCACGAGAAAAAGCGGATCGCCAAACCCATTTTAATCGCCGCCGGGGTGGCCATCGTTGTGATCTGGCTACTTGTCGAGTTGTTCCGTATTCTCTTTCGGGGCTGAGCTTAGTTTCTTGACGGGCAGTCGGAAGCCAAACGTACTTCCCTCGCCCTCAACTGATTCAAACACCATACTGCCTCCGTGTGCAACGACGACTTTTTTAGCAAGGAACAGTCCGACGCCAGTCCCGTCTGGGCGTTGCTTTCGTGCATTCGTTGCGCGAAAAAACTTACTAAATAGATGCACCTGCTCCGACTTTGGCACCCCTATACCCGTGTCATGAACGGTCAAAATTGCATCACCATCAACTACCTCAAGTTTAATGTCGATTGCCGTTCCCTCATGTGAATAATAGATCGCGTTGTCAATGAAGTTCATGAGCACCTGACGGAGCTTATTTTCATCGAGATACAGAACGGGAAAATACGAAGGTTTTCGGAACTTCAAGGTAAGGTCGTGCGTTTTAGCCGTCGTCTGCAAGCTGTCCACCTCTTGATCAACTACCTTCGCCAGATCAGTCGCACGGCGCTCCAAGATAAACTTGCCCGTCTGCAG
>CBIFWO010000005.1:0-48491 GCA_966186595.1 uncultured bacterium
GATCATCCTCTCAGACCAGCTAACGATCGTCGACTTGGTGAGCCATTACCTCACCAACAATCTAATCGTACGCGGGCCGCTCCCAAAGCGGATAAATCCTTTAATCCGAAGATCATATGCGGCATTAGCCACCCTTTCGGGTAGTTATTCCTCACTTTGGGGCACGTTCCCACGCGTTACTCAGCCGTCCGCCGCTCGCCGCCAAGTAGTAAACTACTCGCGCTGCCGCTCGACTTGCATGTATTAGGCACTCCGCCAGCGTTCAGCCTGAGCCAGGATCAAACTCTCCATAAAAGATGTGTCAACCGAAGTTGGCACGTCTAAATTAATAGACTGACGATGATATATTGCACAACTAAATTGTTAAAGATCATTGATCTGTCCAACTCCACGTTGTTTATCGCATCACTAAAGAGCGATCAGACTGATATTTAGCATACCCTAGCCTTAGGTGTAGCGTCAAGGGTAATTTTGAGTTATTTTGTAGCTAAAAACACAACCCAACCGATCACAGCCCCAACCGTAGCTCCAACCACCACCTCCAAAGGGGTATGACCTTTGGCGGCACGTGGCAATGGCACCTGACTTTTCTGCTCTTTAATAAGCTGTTGAATAGCTGCGCCCTGCTCGCCTGATGAGCGCCTTACCATTACTGCATCGTACATAACAATCGAGGCGAAAAGGATGGCCAGTCCAAATAGTCCGCTTTGAATCCCATCCCGAAGACCAATCACCATGAGCAGGGCCGCCACCGACGCGCTATGAGCACTAGGCATATTTCCCGAAAGGTAGAGTTGGCGAATGTGATCGAAGTTACCTGTTTTAACAGCGATAAGGATATACTTTGCGCCCTGTGCGATTAACCATGCTGCTACGATCGCTATAAGGTAAGGTGAAAGTATATCCATAATCTTATTCTCCGTCTTCGTTTTCGTCTTCCTTCGCCTGCTCGGACATCAGTCCAACTGACGAAACGGCATCCTCAGCCGCAAGTCTCATTATACGAACTCCCTGTGTGGTTCGTCCAAGAGTTGGGATATCTTTCAGTCCGACGCGAATAGCCTGTCCCTTGTTAGAGATGAGGAGGATCTCATTTGTATCCACTTCGAGACTACGCACCGAAATGATTGGACCCGTTTTAGCAGTGACGACTGCGGCCTTAATTCCAACTCCGCCGCGTTTATGACTTGGGAAGTTGGCTACCCTTGTAATTTTTCCGTATCCATTCCTACTAATCACAAGAAGATTCTGATCATCCGCGCAGACGATATCCATACCGACCACCGTATCATTCGGGCGAAGTCGCACACCACGGACACCCCTTGCCGCCCTCCCCATAGGCCGAGCTTCGGACTCGTTGAAGCGAACTGCTTGACCGGCCGATGTTGAGACAATCACATCATCACCTCCACTTGTCTTTTTGATCCAGCGCAGCTCATCACCATCATCTAGCTTGATCGCGATCAAACCATTTGTACGAATATTGGCATAATCCTTAAATGGCGTCTTTTTCACGGTTCCCTTAGTCGTTGCCATAAAGAGATAGCCATCATCCTTCGCATCCTTCTCGTGACGGATGATTGAAGTAATCTTTTCCTCTGGTTGCAACTGAAGAAGATTGACAGCGGCCACCCCCTTTGCCGCCAGACTCGCCGCAGGCACTTCATACGCCTTTAGCCGGAAAATACGGCCCTTATTTGTAAAGAAGAGAAGATAATCATGAGTACTAGCCGGCACGAGTTGATCGATGATGTCCTCTTCCTTGGTCGTCATGCCACGCTTGCCCTTGCCACCACGGTTCTGACGACGATATTCACTAACCAGCGTACGCTTGATATAGTTTTCCGTTGTCAAAAGTATAACACTATCTTCCTCGGGGATAAGCTCTTCATCACTAAATTTACCAAGCTCATGGTTGATAATTTTACTACGACGTTCATCACCATACTTCTCTTTCATCTCAAGAAGCTCTGTCTTGATGATCTTGAGAATCTCTTTTTCATCCGCCAGGATGCCCTCAAGTTTGGCAATCAACTTAACCAACTCCTGTAATTCATCCTCGATAGCCTGTCGCTCCAGACCAGTAAGGCGGCGAAGCTGCATTGCCAAAATGGCCTTCGCCTGGATTTCGCTGAGTTTGAAGCTCTTGATTAAGGCTTTCTCGGCCTCCTCCTGCGTCTTGCTAGCACGAATCGTCTTAATCACTTCATCGATATGATCGAGAGCAATTTTGTACCCCTCAAGGATATGGGCACGCTCTTTTGCCTTGCGCAGCTCAAATTCAGTTCGTCGGCGCACCACCTTTTGACGATGTTTGATGAATTCCTGCAGCATCTCCTGCAAGCCAAGAATACGTGGCTGAATGCCGTCCACAAGAGAAAGCATGTTAAAGTTGAAGCTCGTCTGCAGTGCCGTATGCTTGTAGAGTTGATTGAGCAGCTTCTTTGGATATGCATCTTTCTTAAGCTCAATAACCACCCGCACCTGGCCACGCGCCGTCTCATCCCGCAGGTCACTAATTCCATTGAGCTTCTTTTCTTTTACTAACTCGGCTATCTTCTCAATGAGCGTTGCCTTATTTACACCGTATGGTATTTCCGTGATAACAATCTGGTGACGTCCTTTTTTAGTCTCTTCTATGTCAGCCACGGCTCGCACCATTACACTACCACGGCCTGTCATATATGCCTGTTTCATCCCCGCGCCGCCATAAATCGTTGCCCCTGTCGGAAAATCTGGCCCCTTGACATGTCGCAATAGGTCATCGATAGTAGCATTTTCATTATCAATTAGCTCGACCGACGCATCAACCAGCTCGCCCAGATTATGTGGCGGGATGTTTGTTGCCATACCAACAGCAATACCGATTTGACCATTTAAGAGGAGGTTCGGTATCTTTGCCGGCAAGACTGATGGTTCTTGTTCGGAGCCATCAAAATTATCACGAAAATCAATTGTATCTTTATTAATATCGACAAGCATCTCTTCGGCAATACGAGTCATTTTCGCTTCAGTATATCGATAGGCAGCAGCCTCATCACCATCCATCGAACCAAAGTTACCTTGACCATTCACAAGCGGCATACGCAACGACCAAGGCTGCGCCAATCGCACCATCGAGTCATAAATAGAGGTATCGCCATGAGGATGATACTTACCGATAACATCACCCACAACACGTGCACTTTTAACAAATTTTCCGCCACTTCGCCACCCATTGGCTTCCATTGAATAGAGAATGCGGCGGTGCACAGGCTTGAGGCCGTCGCGCACATCGGGCAGCGCACGATCAATAATGACGCTCATCGAATAGCGGAAGAAGCTATCCTGCATAACATCTTCGAGAGTACGGCGCTCGACGCCTGGAACTATGATATCCTGTTCGGTATCAGTATTTGGTGTTGTGTTCATTACTTCATCATCCATAAACTATACGTCCAATTCCTCTAGGTCTGCCTCTTTTGCACGGGTTTGAATAAAGCTCCGGCGCATGCTTACTTCGTCCCCCATCAACTTTGTGAATATAGCGTCGGCGGCCTCGGCGTCCTCAACGCGTACCTGTATGAGCACGCGACCGTCCGGATTCATGGTTGTTTCCCATAACTGCTCGGCATCCATTTCTCCCAACCCCTTAAAGCGAGAGATCGTTACGCCGGCTTGTTTTACTCTATCTTCTTGAGGATCAACAACGGTACCGCGAGCCTTTTTATTTTCGATTAGCTGGTTAAGTTCCCTCTCGAGCTCAGATTCATCATAAACATAGATCTTATTCTGACCCTTATTTATACTGTAGAGCGGCGGTTTGGCCAAATATACGTATCCGCCCTCAACCACCTCCTTCATATAGCGGAAGAAGAATGTTAGTAGTAGGGTTGCAATATGACTACCGTCAACATCAGCATCGGTCATGATAATGATCTTGTGATATCGGAGACCGTTGATATCAAATTGCTCGCCGATCCCCACACCGAATGCCTGAATCATCGCCACGATTTCCTTATTAGCAAACATCTTATCAAGACGTGCACGTTCAGTGTTGAGAACTTTACCACGAAGTGGCAGGATTGCCTGGGTTTTGTTGTCTCTTCCCTCTTTGGCAGAACCTGCTGCTGAATTTCCCTCAACGATGTAAATTTCACTTTCACTCGGGCTTTTACTCGAGCAATCCCAGAGCTTTCCAGGGAGACCCATGCCATCCAGTGCCCCTTTTCGAAGAACATTATCACGGGCAGCACGAGCGGCCTTGCGTGCACGAGCGGCCAAGACCGCCTTGTTGACAATCTTCTTGGCGACATCAGGATTTTCCTCTAGATAGTAGGCAAAATACTCATTCATAACCTGCTCGACATAGCGGCGAACTTCTGGGTTACCGAGCTTGTTTTTCGTCTGACCTTCAAACTGTGGATCTGGCAGCTTAACGAGAATAATCGCAGTTAAACCTTCGCGAATATCGTCACCACTAAGATTGTCTTCTTTTTCCTTCAGCAAACTATTTTTGCGCGCGTAGTCGTTAATGACACGAGTGAGAGCTGCACGGAACCCGATTAGATGAGTACCGCCATCTGGTGTAAGGACGTTGTTAGCAAATGGCTTGACCGTTTCGATAAACGTATCATTATATTGTACTGCCACTTCGACCATCGAATCTTCAACCTGTCGCTCCACATAGAATGGCTCATCACTCAAAACGTCTTTACCGATATTGAGGTGCTTCACATAGCTCTGAATACCACCTTCAAAGTAGAATGCCATGCGTTCACTCGTGCGCTTATCGACAACGGCAGTATAAACGCCCTTGGTGAGGTACGCCTGGTGGCGTAAGTAATTAACAACCCATTTGTAATCAAACTCAACGGTTTCCTTAAAGATCGTAGGATCCGGATAGAAGGTAATTGTTGTACCATTACCACGATCAGTCCCCCCTACCTTCTTGAATGGTACCTTTACACCCCCGCGTTCAAACTCAATACGATAGAGTTGCCCATTTTGGACCACTTCGGCTATCATGTGCGTCGAAAGTGCATTCACCACACTCGAGCCCACGCCATGGAGCCCCGAAGACACCTTGTAGCCACCGCCACCGAACTTGCCACCAGCGTGCAACACCGTGAGGACTGTCTCTAATGTACTAAGGCCAGTTTTTGGATGTTTGTCGACAGGAATGCCACGACCATCATCACTAATAGTAATACCACCATCCTCAAGAATCGCGACATCAACGCGTGTTGCATGTCCAGCAATAGCCTCATCGATTGAGTTATCGGCAATTTCCTTAATAAGATGGTGCACACCGTCATAGCCGGTGCTCCCAATATACATACCAGGACGCTTACGAACCGGCTCGAGCCCCTCAAGAACTTGAATTTGCGACCCGTCGTATGAGCCGTCGTCTTGTTTCTGTTTAGCCATTTTCCCTCACTATTCAGACATTCAGCTATTTACACTCCTCCCATTATACCGAATAATTTGTGTTCACTCAAGCTATTGCATTGAACATATTTCTTATGCTAATCTTGGTATCAAGAGGTGTAAGTACACAACAAAAACATAAAACAATGGGAAAAATTAATGTTTAGGAAGATAGTCTCAAATCTTGCTTTTAGTCCAGCGCTTGTTGGACAGCTTGCCTTTTATGCAAAAAGGCTGCGAAAGGAAGAGGCTACTCGCAAAATTGGACTTATCTTTACCGCCCTTGCCCTGGTTGTGCAGTCATTTGCTGTATTCACTCCTCCTGAATCGGCAAACGCCGCTAGTGGAAACGATGTTGTATATGGTGGCTTAAGAAGTAAGGAGGATCTCCTTGCAATTTACGACCAAAACCGAGATAGCGCTGGCCACCAGGATATTCAACAAATCTATAGTTACTTTGGTATCACACGTAATGATATTGCCAACGGTCAGGTCACCACGTTCAACTCCAGGGACATAGGACTAACAATCCAAAGTGCCGGACGCTCTACCTATGAATGGCAGCGCACCGCGCATAGCATCCCAAACACGTCGACAACCGTCTACACCAGCTACTTGTACCAGTTCGACTCTACATCATGGACAAAAGAACATGGGTCGCAATATACCGCATTAGTGGGTAAGCGCGCTTCCGACGGTAAATGGTTTGCCATTATGTTTGGGTGCGGCAACCCCGCGTACGTTTCCCTACCTCCCCCGCCACCAGAACCGGCCGCAGCATGTAGTGGCCTGACAATCGCGCCCATCTCGCGTACGAATTTTAGACTTTCAAGCAACGCAACCAAAAGTAATGGGGCAACCATCTCAGGATATACCTACACGATCAAGAACAGCGGCGGTAGCACCGTCCACACCCAAACGGTTCCAAGCACAGATACAAACAATTCCCTGACACACGACTTTAAGGCAGACGGAAACTATACTGTTAACGTCACCGTAAATACCAGCGTCGGTCCGAGAACAGGCGACGCATGTCAAAAATCACTAACGGTCACGCCAGAGCCTCGGTGTCCTCTCAATCCTGATATCGTTGCCTCAAACCCCGACTGTAAGCCATGCGAGAACAATCCCAATATCTGGTATAAGGATAAGGATTGTACCTCCAAATTTGAGCTTGCCAAGAGGGTTAAAAATGTCTCACAGCTCGTCGACAACGCGAATAATACTACGGTCCTCCCCGGCGACAGAATCGAATATCGTCTTAGTGTGAAAAACACTGGCAACACCACGGGAGCGTACACTATCGAAGATAATCTCGCTGACGTACTCGAATATGCAACCATTATTGACACCGGCGGAGGCACTGTCGCAACTCAACAGACTGGCGCCCCTGCTGAAAAAATTGGCACAATCTCTTGGCCAGCAATCGAGATCAAGCCAGGTGCAACAATTGAGAAGATCATTGCTATTCAAGTCAAAGCAACGATCCCTGCCACACCCGAAGGAACGAGCAACCCTGAGTCATTCAACTGTCGTATGGTCAACAACTTTGCCGGAAATGGGACAACCGTCATGGTCAAATGCCCTACACCAAAAGTAGTTGAACAAGTTGTTAGCGAATTGCCACATACAGGTGCAACGGAAAACATGATCTTTGCAGGTATAGTACTGGCCGTTGTCACCTACTTCTATGCACGATCACGCCAGCTCAAGAAGGAAGTCCGCCTAATTCGTCATGATTTACACACAGGAACAATTTAAGGGAGCGAGATCTAGATGAGTGCAGAGAGAATAAAACAAAATCCTGAAACAGAACACAATCCCGAAGAATTAGAGCGTGCTGGCCTAGAGCAACGTGAGAAACTCCGAGAAAATCTTGAGAAGGCTGGAGAAAAGTCGCACGAAAATGTAGACGATGCGCGAAAAGAAGCCCTTGAAAAAGCCAGGAGTATCGAGACAGAGAAACAACCCAATGAGGCAGTGGAGCGCACTCCCTCCCCCGCAGAGCGACGCGCCGCGGGCCCCAGCAAAGCAGAACGCGACGCCAGTTTCAACGTTACGATGAGTGAGGTACGCTCTCAAATGTCAGCACCCGGTCGCGCCTTTAGCAAAGTTATCCATAATAAAGCGGTTGAAAAAATTAGTGAGGCGACCGGCAACACAATTGCTCGACCAAACGCCATCCTTTCTGGGGCTGTTTTCGCCTTCCTCCTTACTCTTGCAGTCTATCTCGTGGCTAAAAACCTCGGCTATCCACTATCTGGATTTGAGACCATGGGCGCCTTCGCTTTAGGCTGGGGTATCGGGATAATCTATGACTTTCTAAAGGTCATGATTACAGGTCGTAAATAAGCGCTCCTATCGTAGCTTTACTGATATCTCACTATCATGGTTTTTATTGTCACCGCGCAGATGGAGTCTCTCTTCAGTCGCTACAGCCTGTCGAGAAGTGGCCGTTGGGGGTACTTGAGATGACTTTGTCTCTACATCCGTAGGGGGCAAAAAAGGATTTGGTTCGGACGATACCGGTTGCACCGGTGTAAAAGGCGTTGGTGTAATAGCTGGTGGCGTCACCACAGGAGGAGCCGTGGATGGCGAAGTGGCTATCGAAGCGTTGTTCGTCTTAGGTGTTTGTAACGCACCAGCTTGAGGCTTCGCCGCCCCCAACTGCTTTCTTTTTGCCAACCATTCGTCTAAGAAGGATGGTCCAGAGGAACCAGCCGGCTTCGCTGCACCTAATTGTTGCTGCCGGCCCTTTGCCAGGGCGTCCGATTTCGCCTTTTTCTCGGCGTCTGCCGCCCCTAGACGAGCAAATATCTCCTTCTCCACAGTGGCACGTGGCTTTCCATATTTTGCCGCCGACAACCTCTTCAGTGCATCACTTAGCTGCGGGTTAGCATGCCCCATAGGTGGGACAAAAGACATACTAAAAGGTGTGGAAGGAACATTATGAATCATAACGCTTGTAATAGACTGGTAGTTCGGTAATTTCGTTAGATCTTCCGCCTCAAAGGTCGGCGCAAACTTTTTAACCAGAATTTCCGCATCTGTGATACCTATTCGACCACTGATTACTGTTCCCACGTTACCAATAATTGCCTCACGAATTTTCTCCGTTAGCTGTGTCATAAACTGATTACCTAGAATCAAGTTAAGACGGTACTTTCGTGCCTCTGAAAGAATCGATTCAAAGCTTTCAGTCGCAAAGTTTTGCACCTCATCAACATACAGTGAAAAGTCTATTCGCTGATCTTCCGGAAGATCAGCCCTACTCATCGCTGCCGCCTGAAACTTCATCACAAAGATAATACCAATCAGTCGAGAATTGAGATCCCCCATCTTTCCTTTACTGAGATTAACAAGAAGAATCTTCTTGTTATCCATGATTTCCCGCAGATTAAAACCACTCTTTGTCTGACCAATGATATTTCGCATTGCATCGTTAGAAATAAATGGGCCGAACTTACTTACCACCCAACTAATTACCTCGCCTGCCTCATTAGATTTCTGCGAGGCCGGGAATTCTTTTGTCCAGAAATCCAGGACGGTTTGATCCGTCACATATTTTAGCTTGCTTTTCATAAAGTCAGGATCAATCAAAAGCTTGGGTATATCAATAAATGTCCCCCCGTTCGGATCGGACATCAAAAGAAGTGCTGCATTACGGAAAATATGCTCCAATCGTGGTCCCACGATTCCAGTGTGGCCAGGGTCGTAGAGTCCGTAGAGCATATTGATCGCTTCCTGTACCAGGAAATCTTTTTGATCAGGGCTGTCAAATTCAAACATGTTCAGACCAATCGGATTAGCCATATCGCCCGGATTAAAATAGATAACATCCTCAACCCGTTCCTTGGGCACCTTGCCTAATAATGTTTCCACTGCATCACCGTGCGGATCAATAAAGGCAAACCCACGGCCGTCCATCATATCTTGAAAGGCGAGGTTTTCTAATAGGACCGACTTACCCGTACCGGTCTGACCAATTATATAAGTATGGCGGCGGCGATCATTCGTACTCAACCGTATAGGTTTCTTAACACCACGAAATTCGTTATAGCCCAGAAGAAAGCCCTCTTCCATCACTGCTGTTGGTCCGTCAACCTGTTTGGACATTTGGCGCTCCACTTGCGCCGTTGGAATATTCTTTTGATTTGGCAAATGGAAGATGCTGGCCAGTTCCACGCTATTGAGAACGTTGCGCACGACGGTCTGTGGAAAGAAGCGAAAGATATATGCAGTCACTAACTCTTCTATATTTTTCGTAACAGTAAACTTAAAACCATTATGACTCGGGGAGTCAAAGAGAGAAAAGGCAGCAACAATATTCTTTAATAGTCCCTGAGCTCGTCCCGCGGTATTCGAAGATACAATGACACGAACTAATACCTCGTATGCTGGATAACGTGTTTTTTCCTCAATAGCTTCAACAGTTGCCTGCTCGAGTGAAGTAAGCTGTTTATCCTCTGGTTTTACTTCGCCTTGCTCAGGTGGTTTCCAGAGTGCCTCCATCAGATCTTTTGGAGGCATCATTCCCCCAAAACCAGGCTTTTTCTTACCTTTCTCTTTGCGAATACTTTCGACTGTACTTATTGAACTGCGCGTCCACCCCTCCCTGGCTGGGCGAATCATTAACTGAATCGCAGCCCCATCTTCCCGGCCCGCCGCAGAAAGTGCATTGAGAAGCGCCCTAGAGGCATCCTGCTTTGACTCCTTATAAGTAGCAATGGGGTAAACGAAATCTTTCTTTAATGTAAATTCTCCCCCAATCGTGCCGGTCATCTTCCCCACTTGGCTAAAAATATTGTGCTCAGTGACCTCTTCTAAGCGCGCAGAAGGATACGCAGCGGCGACGGCCTGTCGAACCACATCGACAAGTACATAAGGTACTACAACGTAATAATGCACGAGACCTTTATGCGCAGCGATTTCAAGAGAGATATGTCGCTGTCCATAAATCCTACTCTTAAAACCCTTCGTTGCCGTACTCGCAATGATGTTATACATCACCTGTGCTTGGGATAAGACCTCTTCGTTAATATCACGCTCGTCCCTTCCAGAACTCTCAATATCTTCACTGGAAGGCGGGAGATGGATAACCATGGGAACCATCTTCAATCCACGCTCATAATTCTTTGCCTCACGAAGTGTCCTTCTGTATTGAGAAAAAACAAAAAAGCCCACAGCCAAGCCAAGAAACGCGACAACGAAGATGCTTATAAATACCCCCGCCATATATCCAACACCATGTACGCCCTATGAGGCGCCCAACTCCTTCCCATACCGTTTGCGAATATAATCAGATTGAAGCCTGCCCACCTCTAGCTCACGCCTATATGGATCATCCTTGGTCTGGACAATAATTTTTTTTGCCTTATCAACCCACTCCTTCTCGATAAGATCATCGTCATTCGCAACCAGGGGCGTGTCATCAACAATCGCCGTTGTATTATCGTCTACCTGAGAAGCAGGAGGCACCACAAGAGGAGGAAGCACAGGTGTGGCCACAGGGACAGCCGGCGGCGCTTCACTACGTTGTTCGAGACGCTCCCTGTTCTGCTCGGGCCCTGTTTCTACTGTACTAAACGACGAATCATTCTCTTTGCTACGTTCATAAGTGGGTACAGGATACTCAGGTCCAAGATTGGGTGCAGGGAGTTTCGGTTCCATATCTGTAATTATAGCATAATCATCACATTCAATATACGATCATTTAACTTGTTCTTTTTGCGATGTAGAGGCACCCTACAACTCCAAAAATCGTTACCAAAAATACCTCATAAAATCCCACTTCACCTACAGAATGCAGACCTATCAACATGATAGGCACTAGAGTTAAGATGGACGAGAAATAATAAGCGCGCTGAAATGTTAGAGCATTTATCGGTCGCTTAACTGAGGCAAGCAAAGCTAGTTTAGCTACCGCCCCGCTTAACCACAGTAATAAATAAGTCAGCACACCAAGTACTGACAAATATAACAAAACAAAAAGAGCAAATATCCCGAGAGGACCAACACCGGTAGGTGTGGTCGAGTACAGCATCAACACTACTAGAATCGTCGCAACAAGCGAACTCGCAGTAACAAGCCTTTTTAACATATCCATCCTCACTCCCCAACCCAAGACGAAAACAAGAGAGCCTGAGCAGCAACCCTAAAGTCGGAGTCACAACATCCGCCGCTTAAATAAACTATTAGGCGCGTGTGGCTAAGACAGATCGCTGCTCAAGGCAACTGACCGCTCCGGGAAAACCCGGGGCATTCATGCGTCACGTTCCGTGATACACCTGGTATTCTCACTACTAAGGACATCGTGTAATAGGGATTAACCAGATGTATCGCGTACTTGTTATACGCGCGCTCAACACCATGTTTGGCGGAGCATCGGCAACGTCACATCAACATACTAAAAAGGTACGTGGTCTATAGAATAGACCAAAGTTTATGGAGTGGCGTTACCGAGTTTCCGTCAAAACTCTATAACTGCTTGGAATTGTTAAGGTATTTTTGCTTTTTTAATTTTTGTAAAAAGCTTATGGCTACTGTAGCACGGGGATACTATTTGGTCAAGATGCACACTCTAAAAATATGTTGTTATTAAATCTACCTGCTATTTTATTCTCCATTTATACAGGTGTTATTTTCAACTTGTTGATTTATTATCTACGTTGTATTATGGACTTCAGTTGAGCTTGGCACCATTTTAAATTTAGTTTCCCCGCCCCTCTTCTATACCTGCCGTCAAATCATCTTGTTGGCGGGTAACCATTTTAGGATTCATATCAACTGTGTCCAAGGCTCCTCCGGATCTCAACTTCACAGCACATTTTTATCAACATACAGGAATTTCCTACAAGAAATTGTTATCCAGAAATTGTGGAGATCTCCAACTTTAATTCATCATTCATGGCACAATTAAAAAATTGATCGTGATATCAATTTGAAGACTGCTGGCTGGGACATCCGTGGATT
This sequence comes from uncultured bacterium, assembly GCA_966186595.1. Lineage (GTDB taxonomy): Bacteria > Patescibacteriota > Saccharimonadia > Saccharimonadales > Saccharimonadaceae > JALRBM01. Next base: position 12,382 of record CBIFWO010000005.1, read on the forward strand.
GTCGCGAACCGCTACGTTTGATATCCCATACCTTTTTCTAATTGAATAATAATTATATACACATATTCTGCATCTAAATTATCGAGTTCTTCCTTACGGCACCTTCGTCAATTCTCACGAAAAGGACGGTTTTCGGTAACGACAAGTGATGACTTCTTCGTGGTATTTTTTACCAGAACTTTTTTATAAAAACTTGTTGACACAAGCGCTTTAGCAGCTTATTATAGGGGTAGCTTCTGAATAAAAAAATTGTACAGAAGCCAAAAATAAACACCGAATCTAAAACTCCACACGAAACAACCACTACTCGCAGGTGGTTGTTTTTGTTATCTTACAAAAAAGAAGTGCCAGGCACTTCCTTATGAATATTTTCAGTCTGGTGGAGCTGCGGGGTACTGCCCCCCGGTCCAAAAGGTAACACATCATTCTTCTACAAGCATAGTCTGTTTTGAGATTTGTGACGAACCAAACTTAAGAACAAACAAAAATGAATGAGCCGTCACGTGGTAAGTTTTCCTTCCAGGATGCCACTGCCCATCAAGAAAGTAAGTAACATAAAATATGACATCACTCACCAATATGTTACCTCCTGGCATGTGATGGTCGCTAGCGTTAGGCTGCGACTGGCGCAAAAGCAGGTGCGCGGAAAGCGCTAGCTGCGTTAGCAACTACTGCTTTTACTTTTGCAACAAAGTTTGCAATTAAAAATATACGTTACGCGTATGGTCGACTTGCAAAATGATATGTTAAATTCCCTCTGTCGAAAGCTAATTCAGCCCCAAACATGACTATGGTAGTATACCATGATTTGCAGGCGAAAGCTAGTTATGCTTAACTTACATGCAGTATGACTGCAATCGCAAAGGTCCGGTCTGTCGCGCCGGTGGGTTTTAAGGGATATCTTATAGAGGTAGAGAGTGACGCCACAAAAGGCTTGCCAAGCCTCCAAATCGTAGGACTGGGCAACAAGGCAATCGACGAAGCTAAAGAGCGAGTCAAAAGTGCAATCTCCAACTCACAGCTAGAATATCCCGCCCGTCGCATTACAATCAACCTGGCTCCTGCCGAACTTCCGAAAGATGGCACCCACTATGATCTCCCGATTGCCCTGGCCATCTTGGTTAGCAGTGGACAACTTCGTCAAGAAGAAGTAGAGAATGCAGCTTTCGCAGGAGAGCTGGCGCTCGATGGCAGCCTGCGCCCCATAAGAGGGGCGATCACTATCGCAGAAACTGCCAGGGACGCTGGCCTCGCTCGTCTGTACCTTCCCGAAGCGAATGCCAATCAAGCATATTTAGTCAGAGGCATAACAATTATTCCTATTAACTCACTCCGGTCGCTATACCTTCACCTCAAAGGGGAAGTTCCCCTCTCACCTCTTCAGAAATCGACTCTCTCCCAACCCTCCACCCCTTCCTCCCCAATCCTGGATGAAATCAGAGGTCAGGAACAAGCGAAGCGCGCTCTCATTATCGCTGCGGCAGGACATCATAATATCCTTCTTGCTGGCTCACCGGGTTCGGGCAAGACAATGCTCGCCCGAACACTCCCATCCTTAATTCCTCCATTATCCCAAGAAGAGCAGATAGCTGTCACAAAGCTTCATAGCTTGGCGGGCGAAGCCATTGATACGATAGTTTCTTCGCGCCCCTTTCGCTCCCCCCACCATACAGCAAGCCGTGTCTCCCTAATCGGGGGCGGACCCAAGTCAAAACCAGGTGATATCAGCCTTGCTCATCATGGCGTACTTTTCCTTGACGAGATACCAGAATACCCTCGAACCTCCTTAGAAGCCCTACGTCAGCCACTTGAAGATAGGGCAATAACCGTCAGCCGCGCCAACGGTCACGCTTCATATCCAGCAGACTTTATGCTCGTTGCAACCATGAATCCTTGCCCCTGTGGGTTCTACGGCGATCAAAGTCGTGAGTGTACATGTAGCACCACCCAGATTCTCGCCTACCAAAAGCGACTTTCGGGACCGTTTATGGATCGAATTGATCTTGTCGTCAATGTTTCCCGGGTTTCTAACGACGATCTTCTCCGGGAAAGCGTGGAGTCTAAAAAACAACACCTTGCAGCTCAAATTGCGATTAAAAATGCCTTGAGTCTTCAGCAAAACAGATATAAAAGTAGTATCAAAAACAACGGCAACCTCACCAGCAGTGACATTAAACGACACCTGGCACTCTCACCAGATGTCCGCCAGCTTCTCGCTACAGCCACTGATAAGCTCAATTTGAGCGCGAGAAGCTATTTTAGAGTCATTAAAGTAGCGCGGACCATAGCAGATCTAGAGCAATCCCTGGAAATCACCTCGGCACACGTTAGCGAAGCGCTTCAATATAGACAAAACTCTTGAACTACTGTCGCTAATCTGTTAAACTAGCAAACGAGTAACGCTTTGTTATTGCAGAGTCAAAAAGGAGACCAGCAATCAATCAATCAATTCGCATCAACGAGGCTATTCGCTCTAGCGAGCTTCGAGTCATTGGGACAAATGGCGAGCAACTCGGTATCATGAGTCGATCTGAAGCCCTTAAGATGGCTGAAGAAGCAGGTGTGGACCTTGTCGAAATCTCACCTAACGCTGATCCTCCTGTTGCAAAAATCATTGACTGGGGTAAATACCAGTACCAAAAGATGAAGGAACAACAGAAGAATCGCAAGAGTAGCAAGGCAAGTGAATTGAAACAAATGCGACTTGGATTAAAGATCGGCGCAAATGATCTTGATATCAAGTTGCGAAAAATCCGAGGCTTTCTTGCAGCCGGCCACAAGGTAAAGATTCTCATCTTCTTCCGTGGTCGCGAGATGGCCCACAAGGAATTAGGCTACGAAATGATTGATCAGATAGCTCAGCTCCTCGAAAATGACGCAATCTTAGAGCAGAAGCCTCAGATGGCTGGTCGCAATCTGAGCATAGTAGTAAGGAGTAAGTAATGCCAAAGTTAAAGACCCACAAAGGTACCGCGAAGCGTATCAAGCTTACCAGCACCGGTAAGCTGACCCGTCGTCGTGCCTTCGGTAACCACTTGTTATCGAAAAAGAGTAAAAGTCGTAAGCGTGCCATCAACAGAGGCGCAGCCGTTACCGGTGCCATGGCGAAGAACGTTAAACGAGCCCTAGGAGTATAGAATCATGCGAGTTAAAAGAGGTGTCGCCGCAAGAGCGAAGCACAAAAAGATATTAAAATTAGCCAAGGGAATGCAGCACAATCGTACCCGAAGCTTCCGTCTAGCCAAACAAGCAGTTGTTCGCGCTTTGCAATATGCATATCGTGACCGACGCAACAAAAAGCGTGATCTAAGGGGTCTGTGGATTACTCGCATTAACGCTGCCGCCCGGGAACAAGGCACTACCTACGGTAAGTTGATCGCTGGTCTTAAAGCTGCAAACATTGAGCTTGATCGCAAAATCCTAGCAGAGCTGGCCGTAAACGAGCCAAAAGCATTCGCCGAAGTTGTGAAAAGCACCAAAAACTAGTCACCCTGTGGCTCCTTACATACTAAAAACACCGCCTTATCGCGGTGTTTTTAGGTGACAGCTTATCGATAAGCCGGGTTCTGGCGGGGACGATCATCTATCTAGTCCAATAGTTGCCTATTGAATCAAGCGGATAGCGACCTACGGGCGGACACCCTTTGTGTAGATCTCCTTGCAGCTGACAGGGTTTACCTCCTTCGTATGTCACCATACGTCGCTGTGGGCTCTTACCCCACTCCTTTCACCCTTACCTCCGTCCGGCCTTGGCGCTACAAAGGCGCCACTCCCTTTCCGAAGGCGGTTTCGTTTCTGTGGCACTTTCCCTAGGGTTACCCCCGGTCGCCGTTAGCGACTGTCATGTCCTATGCTGCCCGGACTTTCCTCTTGCACAAGGTGCAAGCGATCGCCTGATAAACTGTCTATTGACATTATATCATTATTCTTCTGCATGCGCATTGAGAATCTTGTTGACCATTCCGTCAGCCAATTGATTGAACTCGCGTCTCACATGAGAAAACGACACCTTATCAAATTGTGCCACTAGCTCTTTAATGCGCTCATGGATTGGCCATAATTCTCTATTTTTGATCCGATAGATACCATTCATTTGATTCACTACCAGAAGACTATCCATCCGAAAATCAACGGTACGCACCCCCATCGCTAAGGCTTTTTCTAAGCCCAACCTCACCCCATGATATTCTGCGATATTATTAGTAGCGATCCCAAGATACATACCGCCCTCGTGGAGAACATTCTCGTCGGTATTCATTATCACAAAGCCCGCCGCAGAAGGGCCAGGATTACCCCGTGATCCACCATCCGAATAGACAATCACATGTGAAACATTCGTTGATTTTGATACATCATTCCCGATTAGCTCTGCCTTTTTCGCTGAGGTAACATTCTGTTGTGATATACCCAACAGTAATTTTGTTGACTCAGTAAGTTCATCCTGCTCGATATTCGCAATTGACTCCCACTTGTAGTGGTTGTAATTTTGACTTAATTCGACTTTGGTACTTCCCATCGCCAAGCTCACCAGATAAAGGATCAATACATACTGGACGTCCCTATCATCATGATCTATATATGTCAAAACGTCAAAGAGCTGCGCGGTTTGAATGGTCAACCCGGCATCAATTTCAAGGTATCGGGCAAGTGCATCCTCTGGCTGCTCGCCATAATCCAACTTACCACCAGGGAGCTCATACTTCCCAAGTATCGTAGGCCTGCCTGTAGCTCGTTTTAAGAGAAGAGTTTTCTCATCTTTTCGGATAATTGCTCTGACTGCTATTCGCTGGTTCATTTGTCTGTTTTTTCCGGTTACTCTGTTGGTTTTAGTTTATCATAACTTCTCAATGGTCGGGGTGACTGGACTTGAACCAGCGACCTCACGGCCCCCAGCCGTGCGCGCTACCAGACTGCGCCACACCCCGACGCAAATAAAGCGCCCAGAACAAACACTTCGACGCTGATATTCCCCCGCGTTATGCAAGGTGGGTGTTCTCAAATTACTCCCACGAGAGTAAATCATTTGAACTCCCGATCAACTATGATATTCAGGAAAATCATATACGTCTAAGTATGTCCTGGACTCTTTTATTATAGCAGTTTGACTTAGTTCAAGCCAAAGATGCGACCAAATAATCCTAGGAAAAAGTGTATTGCCGCAAGCATAAACGATCCTATGAGAGGGCTCGCGATAAGGACAATGGCAAATATCACAAAAATACCAAAACGCTCAACCATTTCCATACCCCTTCGGACAAATTCAGGCGCCAGGGCGTAAAGGACTCGTGAACCGTCCAGGGGTGGAATCGGAATAGAATTAAAGATAAAAAAACCTAGATTCACCAAAACAGTCGTGATGAGTATTTGGGCACCAATTCCCTCCTGCGAGGCCCCTGTCAGAGCATATATACCAAAAGCTACAAAAGCAATCAATAAATTCGTTAGGGGTCCAGCCATAGCAACCATGGCCGCTCCCCATTCCTCGTATCGCACTCTATTCGGATTGAAAGGCACCGGTTTTGCTCCACCGAACACAGGAGCATTTACTATTGCAAGCATGATGGGGAGAAGGATGGTTAAAAAAGGATCGATGTGCTTAATCGGATTAAGGGTTAATCGCCCCTCAAGTTTTGCCGTATCATCACCCAGCCAATAGCCCGCGAATGCATGCATTGCTTCATGTAGAGTCATTGAAAATAAGATCACCCCAATGACAATTGCAATGTATCCGATATCAATATCCATTATGGAGTATTATACACTAGTCGTCACCCTAATATTCGCTCTCATCGTAGTAAAACTCTCTCTCCGCAAAGCTCTCACCTCTATCAATGAGATCCATAAAGTCATCCACGCTCACGAATCGTTTTGGTTGCTGATGGAATTCCTCATTTGTCATCCATCGATTTACCCCACCCTCGAACTTCTCTAGGAGCTCACCCCCGTACTCAGTTGCGTAAACACAAAGAAATATCTTATCCTCCAGCAGTTCCCCTGTCGTCTTATTAAAATCACGCTTGTGGTAAAGTAGTCGATATTCAAAATCCGCCTCGAGCCCCGTTTCTTCCTTCAGCTCCCTCTGAGCCGCTTCGATAACCGATTCTCCCCAGCGCATCTTACCGCCCACCCGTCCCCAAAAATCGTAATATGGGTTCTTCTTGCGCTGCTGAAAAAGGAATTCCCGCTCACCCTTTTCATTCCTGCGCTCCAAGGTAATGGCAACCGAGACTTTTGGCTGCTTCTCGATTGTTTTGTCGTCAGTGTCCATTCGATTGGCATATTCTTTGCCCTTATGAGTAAGCTTGTAATGCCTCTCTTGCTTATCAACATACCCTTCTTCGACTAACTTTTTTATATGAAAATTAAAGTGATCACTCGACAGCCCAGTAACTTTTTGCAACTCCGAAAAGCCGGCCATTGGCAAAAATAACAGATGTCGCAAGATTGCCACTTGGGCATTGTGAGCGTGAGGCTCGTAACTCATATCCCTACTCCTTTGGTTATCTTCTCTAGCGTACCGCAAATGAGCCAAATAAAACTAGTAAAGCCTACTTCACCTTGACGGAAAAGATGGAAAAGGGTAAAATGGTAAAGATTTGTAAAAATAAGTGGAAGTAATTAATATGGCAGCACGATGCGAACTTACCGGTAAAGGCAAGCAATTTGGCCACAATGTGAGCTTCTCTTTGCGTCGCACCAAGCGCGTTTTCAAGCCAAATCTACAAAAGAAAACGTTCATGGTAGACGGCCAGAAGGTAACGATGGTCCTCAGCACCCAGGCTATTCGTACCCTGAAGAAAAAGGGTATCTTGGCAAAGGCAAGCTAAGCCTCATAAAATAAAAATAACTCCTTGATACGGGAGTTATTTTTATTTGTCTAGAGCTAACTTCGAGCAATGGCCATAATTGTCAGTGTCTGAGGCAACGATGATGCCCCCTTGATCTTATACTTTGCTACGGTCTCGAGTGGCGCACCTAGCTCCTTGGCAAAGGTTTCCAGCGAATCTTGCGGTACTTCATACTTAATCGTATCATCTGCGTAGTGAACCGGGATAACAACTTTTGGATCGATCTGCCTGCTAAGAGAGGCAGCGCTCGTTGCGTCAAGAGTGTACCCGTTACCGCCTACGGGAATGATCAGGATATCAACAACTCCCAGGGCTTCAAGCTGCCCCTCGTCAAGCTTAGGAGTAATGTTGCCCAGAAGAGCAATTCTCACCTCTCCTACCTCAAGCCGATATATAGTAGCATTTTTTTCGGAAGCATCGATGTGACGAGTTGCCGCTTCGCCATAGACAGAAAAATCCCCTATCTCATACTCACCCGGCCCATCTATAATCAATTTAGCATCTCTATTGCCTAATAGAAAACGCGCCTCTGTGGCGATCTCAACAACCCCGTCCGTTTTTAGATCTTTCAGGCCTGCAACAGATAATTTGGGGTCTACAACGACAGTTGTATTCTTGGTTGCAATAACAACTCCATTTGCGCCCTTGTATTCAATATCTAGCATTATATCTCCTTATTTCTGCAATTTCAGCACATTATCCGTGTCAGTTAGAACAGTGTGTTTACCACTCAATATCTCAGTAATAAACTTGTCACGCACACTGAGGCGATAGTAGAACTCATCATAGGTTAAAATCGAATAATTGAGCTCTCGGCCTTCACTCTTCTCTATCTGCTTAATGATATTTTTCAATTTTACCACAGGAGCATCACCCACAATGAGTAGATCAACACCACTGGCAGATCCCTTGACCAGAACACCGGCTGCCAGTGCAAGCCTGACACCTTGAAGTCCCGCAATCTGCTCATGCCAGCCGATATGTTTTTTATTTTCTGGCTGCGTAGCGATAGGCTCATCCGCAAAGATGGCCCGAAACGGAACATAATAATCGTAGCGTTGATTCACCTGATAGTAGAGCTTGTTATCTGCACTATCACTCGTTATAATCCCCACCTCAAGCATGTTGGAAAGCTCTCGTCGTACGGAATTAATTTGTTCATCGATCAGCCGCGTAATTTCTCTAACGTAAAATGCCTTTCCCGGATTATTAAGGAAAAGGTGAAGCAACTTTACCCGAGTCTTTGAACCAAATAATGCGTCGATCATTTTCTACCTAGAGCAACTTTCGTGTTCTATAATAGCATGTTCACATAAACTTTGCGAGCAACGCCCGTAAATAGACCTCTGCCTCGGGTAGAGAGAGCCACTTTATAAATTTATTCCGCCGAAACCACGTGAGTTGACGTTTAGCGAGTTGCCAATCAGCTGTTGTATTTTTTTCTTTTAATGACTCCTCGTCCAGTTCACCCAATAAATACCGCTTCACCAATCGGTAGACATTGCCCGTCACGGCCTCGTTTTCCCAACCATATTTTTTGCCCAATATAGTAGCTTCTTCCACAACACCATCCTGCAATATTCGTTCAGTTCGAGCTTGCAGTCTATGTAGAAGATTTTCTTTTTCTGTTGCTATTCCTACAATAATAGTATTATCTCTCGGGATGTCACTTTTCTTTATCCTTATGCCTTTTTGTTCGATAGCCCTTATGATATACCGCTTATTCTTGTGATTTTCGGGGAGTAAAATATTGTTCTTATTACAATATTCGTGCAATTCCTCCAGACTCATGCTCTCAAGCTGCCGTCTTTTATCCTCATCTCCTTTAGCTCCAAACTGAAAGTTGAAAACAACAGCATCAATATACAATCCACTCCCGCCAACAAGTATCGGTATTTTTCTACGCTTTATGATTTCATTAATCCTCTTATCGGCGTACTCTTTGAAATCAGCCACTGTAAATTTATCACCCGGCTCCACCAGATCAAGCCCCCAATGAGGAACACGCGCTCGATCCTCTCTAGTGGGCTTGGCTGTACCGATGTTCATATCTTTGTAGATCGTTCGAGAATCTGCACAAACAATCTCAGCTCCAAACTTCTCAGCAATCCTGACAGCTAAAGAGCTTTTACCGCTTCCCGTTGGCCCCACAATTACAATAAGCGGTAGTTTTTCTCTAGAAACTCCGGATGCCATCGCCTCTCCTCAAAATTATCTACGACAAAATTTGTACAAGTTATCCCTTCAGCTTCAAGGAGTTGTTCCTGAACTTCTCTCCCTCCATGAAAGCCAGCCGCAAGACCTCCAAACCGATTCACTAATCGATGCCAAGGAAGATTCGTGGGACCATAATGAGCAACGCCGCCGACTATACGAGAGGCATTTGCATAACCCGCCATCCCGGCGATATCACCATAGGTCGTAACCTTCCCCGCGGGAAGCTGCGCCATAAGCTCATACACTTTCTCCCGAAAACTAGCCTCTTCCATACGCAATCCTTTCAATCTCCCGTAGGGCTGCGTCCCAATCTACACATCGAACCATCCCTGTCGGTAGTTCATCTTGTTGATTCCATGGATAATCCCCAAAGACGATTACCCTCTCGAGCTGCGCCTCAAGAACACTATGACCATGCTGCAAATGATCATCGATCAGCGCATGCGCCCCTAGCGAGCGACACACCTCGCCCTTGGAACGACGAACCATCTGATTGCCGGAGGCGACAATGTAGTTAGTATGCTCTACCGTCTGAAAGCAGTCCGGGAAGTATGTATTTAACATTCCAGCAGTTACCGGTTCTAAGAAACTCGCTCGACCCGTTACAAGGTGGAGTTCGTGTAATTTTGCAAGCGTATGAACCGCCTCTACAGCCATAGGATCGGGGATGATTGCTGCATGCGCGTCAGAACGCAGAAACTCATTTACACGTTCAATGGCGACATCGTCGTCGTCAGTGCCCCATGTATCAAGAGTAGCGGGCTGATACATGTGCTCCAAGCCTAGCTTAGTACCAAACCGCTCGTTATAATCATCAATGATAGCCTGAGCAGTTGGCACGAGCACATCATCGCAGTCAATCGCTAACGTCAGACGTCTTTCCGACATACACTATAAGTCCTTAAGGTACTCCGCAAGAGCCTCTAACTTGACCTTTTCTTCGCCCTTTTGTGTTCGCACGCTTACTTCGCGCATCTCTTTATCTTTAGGTCCTACAATCAATTGAACAGGAATTTTTAGCGCCGTTGCCTCACGAATCTTTTTCCCCAACGACTCATTACGACTATCCACAGCAAAACGTAATTCATTATGTCTTAGAGGTTTCTCAAGTACTACACCCCTTAGTACTCGTTGAATCTCGTCAACATAATCCACCACTGCATCATTAATCGTCAAGATACGAAGCTGTTCAGGCGCCAACCAGAAAGGAAGCCATCCGGCTGTCTTTTCCAGATAAAAGCCCATGAAACGCTCAAGCGAGCCGAGAATTGCGCGGTGAATAACGATAGGATTCTCTGCCTTCCCCTCCGTACCTGCATACGTCAGACCCATCCGATGTGGTACAAGAATATCAATCTGCGATGTAGCGATCGTATCTTCTTTTCCTAGAACATTTCGAGTCTGAACATCAATCTTCGGTCCATAAAAGGCCGCTTCGCCCTCAGCCTCAACGAATTTCACCCCCAGTTCCTGCATCGCCTCACGAATCAGGTTGCCAGATTGCTGCCAAAGCTCCTGATCTCCTTCATATTTATCCTTTTGAAAATCAGGCAGGGATAGTCGATACCAATAATCGTCGATTCCAAACTCGGCATACACATCCTGAAATAGGCGAAGAACAGCCATGAATTCTTCTTTGAGTTGAGACTTCGTCACATAGATATGCGCATCATTCTGCGTGATCGGTCCCCGTACGCGGATCAATCCTGTCAGCGTTCCAGATAACTCATGTCGATACAGTCCAGCATGCTCGGCTAAACGCAGCGGAAGATCGTTATAACTAAGCACGAGTTTCTCATATATCTGATGGTGGTGAGGACAATTCATCGGAGCAACATAGAATCTTTGGTCCTCAGCATCAATTATTGTGAACATATCGTCCGCATAAAATTTGGCATGCCCCGAGCGCTGATAGAGCTTCTCGTGGGCTATAACAGGAGTGTCTACGTACTGATACCCCCGCTCCTCCTCGAGTTGACGCATGTATTTACTAAGAAGATTCTTGATAGTTGCACCCCGGGGCAACATCAGAGGAAGACCCTTGCCCACTTCCTCGCTAATAGTGAAGATTTTAAGCTGTTCGCCCAATACCCTATGATCTCGGAGCTTTGCTTGCTCAAGTAGCTCCAGGTACTCGTCCAGTTCTGATTGCGTCGCAAACGCCACGCCATAAAGTCGTTGCATCTGCGGGTTCTTTTCGCTTCCTCTCCAGTAAGCACCAGCTACTCTCATCAACTTGAATGCACCAACATCTTTGGTATTTGCCACATGAGGACCCCGACATAAATCGGTGAAGTCGCCGTTTTTATAAAAAGAAACTTCCTCAACCGCAGATCCCGCCTCGGTGATTGTTCCTAATTCTGCAGAGTCCAGATCCTTTGCGTTTGTAGTCCCCGAGCGCTTAAGGTCATTAAGGAGCTCTTCTTTGTATGGCTGCCTGTTTTCCTGCGCCCACTTAATCGCCTCATCCACAGGCATAGTAATTCGATTAAAGTCCTGTCCTTCATGCACAATTTGACGCATGACTTTTTCAATTTTTCCAAAGTCCTGCTCACTTATCTTTTTGTCGCCCAAGTCAATATCATAGTAAAAACCATTTTCTACCACTGGTCCTACGCCAAACCTAGCCCCTGGCCACAATCTCTTTACAGCAGCTGCCGTGATGTGTGCTAGACTATGGCGCATAGCATAGAGTTGCTCCTCGTTCATACTTCTCTCCTTTTTTAGATATTATTAATGAAAAAACATGCGATGCCTGGCTTTAATCACTTATTAAATCCATAAATCGCATGTCTCGGACCCTTTAGGGCGGTTCCACCGGACTTCCCACAAATGTGGGCACTTATAATGCACGTTATCGCACATGCAATTCCCACGGTGCTCAGCAGTTGGTTAGTCCGCGTCGACGCACATCATAATAGTAGCTTAGCCAAGGGGTTATTGCAACTCTCGCCCCTGTCTGTTAGACTAGGACGAGCTGAGGGCGATTAGCTCAGCTGGCTAGAGCGCCACATTGACGTTGTGGAGGTCAGAGGTTCGACTCCTCTATCGCCCACCATGAATTTATCAAGAGACCCGAAGAGGTCTCTTATTTTTGCCCAGAGCCGTAAAAGTTTTCCACTAACTTTTAATCTTAATTTTTACTCTCAAGATATCATGCCTGATATATTTCCTATTTCCAGGGATGTTGACTTTTTTTAATGCTTATGCTAATATTAATTCATGGCTAAAGACAAGAATATATCACAATCTGTTCTTTCCCAGACTAACCTAGCATTTGAATACAACGAAACATGGAAAGATGCTAAGCGCGCCATTCGCGTTCGCACGCATAAAGAATAGTTTCTTCATTGACTAAAAATACCTTCATTACGAGGGTATTTTTTCATTTCCCCCAGTTTCAGCATACTTATCCACTAGCTTTTTAAATAGCTGTATGTCAATATATAGTCATGTTTTGCATAAATTGTTTTTCAAAGAACACTCGTGTCACTAATTCTCGACCCCACAAAAAACAACCGAATGTATGGCGGCGTCGGCAATGTCCTAAATGCGGGATGGTTTTTACCACCTTTGAAAGACCGTCCTTGGCCGAGAACAAGCCAGTTCACCTCTCCCCAGGAAAGACAGAAGGCTTTAACCTTGGAAAATTGGTACTAAGCATTGCTCAAGCTTTCGCCCACGACCCCAAGGCAGCCCAGTACCACTCACTCTGGATTGCTCAGACCGTCGAAGACTCTCTTTCCTCGCAACGCGAAGTCCTTACTCCGGAAGATATCACCGCAACCACCCACGAAACCCTAAAACGTTTCGATGAGCTAGCAGCCGTGCAATACGCCGCCAGACATCAGCTCCTTACTTCGACGAGGCGTCGCCGCGGCCGACCTTCGCTGCACGAGCACGAGCCACGGACTGATGTGTTGCCTTCTCGGTAACATCAAATTTATCGAGATACTTTCCAAGGAGAAGGTGTGTCTGTGCGTTAAAAGCTGAGGCAGCACTATAGACAATCGCGGTCACTGGCATAAGAGCCCACTGGAGTACCATCCATAAACTTCGCCGGCGCTTATACCGAGCAGGACGAGGCGGAAGCATCTTGAATCCTAAGAAAACCGTAACCAATAAGCCCACCATAGCGACACGTTGCACCCCGCTAATCACCTCGGGAAGCTGATGAGCGGCAATATTGCGTGCAGCCTGACTATTTACCAAGAGAGGTATCCAGCCTCCAATAGTGACGAGGATGGAGGTACTTGCTAGTGTGACATGACCATCGACAAGCCGTACCCAGCGTGCCGCTCCCTCACCAAATGGAACATTGCGCCGTTTCGTAAATAACCTAACTGCAACGTATGGGATATCCGATGCGCCGTATGCCCAACGCCTCAGTTGTTTAAACTGCGCTTTCAATGTGCGACCATAAGTATCCGATAGCACTGCATCTTGATAGATCGGAACATAGATAGGAATAACCGAATAATTTCCGTCGAAGTGAAAGTAACTCCTCCAATAATGATGGCCATCCTCAACAATACTGCGCGTGCTCCAAAAACCCATCTCAACAAGCGCATCCATTGATTGTGAATGAGAAGCGAAGTTCCTCAGCGTATGCGGACGCATTGAGCTGATAATATTCCAAAAGGAATTACCGGTTGCAATTACACGCATAGGTGCCGGCACATCCCATATGTTATTTAAAAAGAGAGCAATCGGTTGATAGGCGAGGTGCTTACGATTTTCGTGCACAATATATTCATAAGTTACATAATCCAGGTAGGTAGCGTGCGGACGATTGTCACTGTCGAGCGTCGTCACGATAACATTTTCATACGCAATCCCCGCCTCATCAAGCCACCCCTGCAAATGGTGCCCGGCATATGTAATATTACCGCCCTTTCCAACGACTTCGTTTGGCAAGTTCTTGGGATGGGTAACTATTTCGAAAGCTTTGAACTTACGCCCAAACTTTTTTCGCAGCTCTCTCGCCGTCCGCTGAATGTCTTCCCCGCCCCTTTCTTCACAGGTCAGAACAAGAATAATTCGATCATTATCATACGTTGTATCAGCAACAGATTGAATAGTTGGTTCGATGACCTCGTAGGATTCACTTGTCGCCGCAATGATGACGGCATTATAAAGTTGCGAGGGCTTAGGAAACTTTTGGGGATTTGCCGCCACCAGCCTCAGATTTTCCTTATGTACCCCAAATTCAAAACCACTTGAATGCATATCGTGTTCTTGCTCGTAGCTAGTGACTGGATCTTCTAACTGCATAAGCCGGCTGTGCCACTGAATATTTTGCGCTCTATTTAGGCGGTTGCGACCACGAATCGTATGGACGGCAATACCAAATGCCTTTACGAGAACCGTAATAATAATCACCAGTAGATACATTGCAGCAAGCAGCGGACTGAAAAAGGACAATATGACAAGGAGAACAATCATTCCATAGCTAAGGAGCGCCGGGAACATCTCAAAAAAGCGATACTGTTTCGTTCGCTTGCCAAGAGGTAATTCAAGATTTCGCATAGGCTATAAAAATGCAATGTTTAATACCGACCGCGTAATAAGCCAGGCAATTAAAAGAATAAGAAAACTAAGCCCAATAAAAAGGACGGCGAGTGGACGACGCCCCTGCAGATAGATCTTGGCAGCTAAAATTGTATGAATAGTCGCAAGAAGCAATCCAAAAATAACAAAGGTTAACAGATAATACCATTTCTCTCGATAAAAATTCGTTCCACCATAGGCCGTATAGTGAACCGCGACCTGTAAATCGCTAGGATGCAAGGAAACAACAACATACACACCATAAACTATACAAGCCAAGATAAATACAATCATCAGTACCGTGATTAATCGGTCTGTCAGAAGAGTCTTGAGTGAGTCTACGAGTGTTGTCTTCATAACTTATCTTTGGTGCGGGTACAGAGAATCGAACTCTGCTTTCGACCTTGGGAAGGTCGCATAATAACCACTATACGATACCCGCATGGGGTCGTCTATGGAGCCGCTGACCGGGATTGAACCGATGACCTACGCGTTACGAATGCGTCGCTCTACCAACTGAGCTACAGCGGCACTGATGGAGATCTCTGTTATTATAGCACTCTCACCTGCTAAAATAAACGGTGCTTCGATGCTTGCATAACAGATAGAAAACTGCTATCATGTTGAAAGCTATGCGCTCGTAGTGAAGGGGTTATCACGCCTCCCTGTCACGGAGGAGATCGCCGGTTCAAATCCGGTCGAGCGCGCCACGATAAGGCACCATCTCATGATGGTGTTTTTTCGTGCGGTACTCTTACCGGAAATATCTAGTGACCATTTTTCAATGGTTTTGTCTGAGCGGCAATCCCGATGGCTACGGCAACTATCACCACGTTCTTGATAATGTACTGTCCTTCAAGGCTAGGCACAAGAAACCCGGTCCAAACCTGCTGCGGGACAAGCACTAATGGCGAGCAAACCACTATCATATGAATAAGGAGGAGCGGAATCACGACTCTTGTGGCCCTGGGCACCAGAAACAGCATACCAATGACACACTCGACAACCGCCAAGACCTTGAACAGAATGCCGAAGTACTGCATCCCCACTGTTTGAACTGTTAGTGCCTCGGCGAGTGGACTAGCCGGACTGAGGTCGAAGAGCTTTAGTGCACCAAACCAAAAGAACACCACAAACAACGCGACGCGTGCAACAGGAAGAAATGCACGGCGGAAAAACTCGATAATTGTCTGGTCGACCTCACCCAACTTCATAGCTATTTTGCATTATAGCGCGAAGCGACAAAATCCCAATTCACGACATTCCACCAGGCATTTACATAATCGTCTCGCTTATTTTTGTAATCTAGGTAATAGGCATGCTCCCACACGTCCAGCCCTAGTAGTGGCTCCTCTAGCCCTTGCATAATTGGGGTGTCTTGGTTAGCTGTTGTAATAATATCCATATTTGGCTGCAACCATGCCCAACCACTCCCAAAGACACCAAGCGATTTCGTAGTAAATTCATCAACAAAACCCTGAAAACTCCCGTAGCGCTCTACGATTTTCTGAGCCAGGTCACCCGTTGGCTCGCCGCCCCCATCAGGTGACATCCACTGCCAAAATAGTGTGTGATTGTAGTGTCCGCCACCGTGGTTACGAATCGCCATTCTGACATTCTCCGGAAGCTCCTCGAGATTAGAAAGCAAACCTTCAAGCGACCTGTCAGCCAAAGCTGGTGCATCCTTTAGCGCCCCATTCAATTTATCGACATATGTCTGATGATGCTTGTCATGATGAAGCTTCATGATATCAGCACTTACATACTTGCCAAGAGCGTCGTATCCATATGGTAAATCTGGAAGTGTATACATAATCCTCCTTAATTAGTTCGTTTGACCCTTCACTTCAGGAATAGAAATGTATTCATGGATTTTGTTATCTTTCTTAAGTGTCGTGAGGCGATTTTTTAACTCAGTAAGAGGGACTTTCAGGTAAGCATAGTTGACCTGCGTATCTGTCATTTCAAGCAATTTGACGAAATAATAACCGTCTCCCGTTGTTGTCTTTACTACAGATGATATCTCTCCTGGTTTTAACTTGGCGGCCGCTTGACTAAGACCTCCGTCTCGGTTGGTTTTTGGAACAAATCCAGGAAGAATAACTTCAACGGTATCCTTGCCGCCTAGTGTAGCTGCCACTTTATCAAGATCGGGATTCGTCTTTACTAAGGCAGCAGCTTGTTGCTGAATCTTATCGGCTTTTTTATCAATCGCATAGCCAACATCCTGACGGATCAGTTTGCTTCTAGCATCCTGACGATATTCACTTGGCGTCCAACCTAAGACGTCCAGGGCAGACGCATCGTAAGTCTCTTGGGAAATTCGACCATTGGCCGTGTTGCGATCTTCGTCGATCACCTTGTCAACTCGGTCGTTGCTGACAGAAATGCCTAGCTCTCTTGCCAACTTTGAGGCATAAGCATCGGCAACTACCGTATCCATAGATTTACGCTTGATATAGTCCAATTGACGCTTCCCGTCCTCGCTCTGCAGATTAATCTGCTCCGTCTGCTGGAGATAATGCGCCGAACTATTAAAGTACATCAAGTAGTCCCCGTAGCGAACCGTCTCCCCATCAACCGACGCAACAGGAAGCGGCAATACGCGTGTCACCCGATAGAAAAACGTATTGGTATTCTGGACCAGGTACAATTGCCACCACCCCACTAATACGAGGACAACAATCGCAGCAATGGTGACAAGGATCGTATTAAATACCAAACGATGACGCGCATATTGCATCGGATACTTGAAACGCCGCCCACCCGCCAGGATACGCTCACGATGTTCGGCAACTGTTTCGTTAGTAATGCGTGACGGAGCCTCTTGATTGGCAGCTTTACGCTTTCTCAGGGTTAACTTCTTCATACTCTCCTTGTGACGGATCAGCCAAGGCGGCCGTCACTGCGTCCTGTAACTTATTATATATCTGGTCTGGATGCTCGACTTTATTAATGACAAGGTCACCAACAAACGTTTGAATAACGATAGTTCCAAAACCAAGCATCTCACCAGTAAATCCAGGTATATTATAGCTTATGTTTTGAATCTTTGACAACCGGAGTTCAACAACATCCTTACCAAAAAAGCCTCTTTGCGTAATCTGTCTGATCCGCTGGTCGGTAACAATGTAAATGGTAAAATACCACATAATAAAGTGGTAACAAAAGAAAAGCAGCCCTATGATAAGCCCTGCGATGGGGAGTAGGAAAAGTGCGAGGTTATCCTGCCAGATTAGTGGTGGAATGGCACTTATTGCAAATGGAATGAGCAAAAGATAAAAACCTTTCCTCATGGCAATAACATGACGCCGGAACACAAAAAGCAGCTCTTCGCCGTCTCGTTGTCCGTCGAAATCAAGCTGGTCGCCATTCTCTATTGCTTTTTTACCCATGCTTTTCCAGTACTTACTATCGTACCCCGGTAACTCATGAGCGTCAATTCGCTTGACTTTCCAGCTCACCTGAAGCAAGAATTGAATAATGGAAGATACAATTTGCTATTTAATTGGTGGGGCACCTCGCACAGGCAAAACAACTCTGGCGAGGCAACTTGCAGCAGAGCATCACACTCAACCTCTCTCAACTGATTCGCTCCTGGTAATGTTCAGGAAAATCGTACGACGCGAGGATCATCCTGATCTCTTTTTTATCCAGGGGATGACGGTTGAGGAATTTTATGAAAAGTATGACACACCACAAAAGGCACTTGAGGCCAGCCTCAAAGCAGGTCGTGACGCAGAAGGTAGTCTGACTGCGCTTCTAGAGTACATCATTCCCTCCTGGAAGGTTGTCGTCATGGAAGGCGACGTCATCACACCGGAGTATGCACAGCGAATGCGGGAAAAATTTCCAAAGACCGCATTCCATGTCACCTTCTTATATGATGAAGACGGTGAATACATTCAAGAGAGAGTCTTTAGAGAAGGCCTATGGAGTCGTACCGTCCCCTATACTGATGCCGTGAAGCCCAAAGAGATCGCATACGCAAAAGCCTATAACCAATGGTTTTATGATGAAGCGAGGCGCTATGGGATGGAGATCAAAAAAATAGCGTAACATCTCAGAATTACGCTATTCAAAATCTCTTCTGGTACCCCGGGCAAGAGTCGAACCTGCAACCTTTTCCTTAGGACGGAACTGCTCTATCCATTGAGCTACCGAGGCGTACCAGATTATTGTACCACAGAGGTAGGTTTAGTAGTACTTGGCGTACATCACCCCTTCAGAGCCGAGGTTGTAGGTTGGAATTTCCTCGTCACCAAACCACACCTTGATTTCGGCTTCTGCTTCTGAGGCAATCTCACTGGCGTGAATGAGGTTGTGAATTGCGCGCATCTCGACGTTCGCCACCGCTGGACTGTCAACAGAATAGTCACCACGAATTGTTCCAACATCAGCCTTGAATGGCAACGTGTGACCTGCAAGTTTTCGCACCATGTCGATCGCCTGAATACCTTCAACTACCATTGCAACAACAGGGCCAGAGGTCATAAACTCAACGAGACTCTCGGCAACTCCCTTACCAATCACTGCGGTATCGGTGCTCCCTAAAACTTCCGCTGGATCTGCGTCCAGATTGTCAAATGAGCTAAGGCTCTTCTCGCCCAGGCGCGCAATCCAAGCATCGTCACTCATTGGATAGTGCGCACGAACTTGATCCTCTGTCGCTGTGAGCATCTTGATCGCAACGATCTTCAGACCAGCCCTTTCCATGCGCTGAATGATATCACCAATGAGACCGCGCTTCACACCGTCTGGCTTGATCATACAAAATGTGCGCTCAAACTTAATACTGCCTTTGCCGAATACTTCTGACATATGTTCTCCTTTTAAATCTCTATTATTGTATCAAAAGATACACCGTCAAAATAGAGGCCAGACCCACTCGGTACCATCCAAACGCCACGAGGCCATGTTTCGACAAATATCGCATCAGGAATCCGACTGCCAAAATGCCCGCAATGAAGGCAACTGTGTTGCTAAGGACCAACATCGGAAGGTGGTCCATAAAATATGCCCGATCCCCTTCTTTAACGAAGACTTTTAATGTGACGCCCAACATAATCGGAAGAGAGGCAAGAAAACTATATTCCGCAGCAGATGATGGATTAAGCCCGGCTAGCCGTCCGGCAATAATCGTTGATCCAGAACGTGAAACCCCAGGAACCAGTGAGAACATTTGGGCGATACCGATAGCCGTAGCACGCCATGGACTGAGCTTTTCTCCACTCTTCACGCTGGTTGCGCGCGGAAGTTTCTCTAGAATAATCATGATTATCCCCACCACCGCCAACGCAATAGTTACAACCACAGTGCTCCCAAAAAATGCAGATGAAGCAATAAAATCAGACAACAAAAAACCCACCGTGCCAGCTGGGATTGCCGTCAGTAGGATGTTTCGTGCTAGAACAAAATTTTTATTCAAGAAAACAGCCTGTAGAATGCTGAGAATACGACGTCTGAAGTAGACTACCAGTGCCAGGAGCGTCCCGATATTAATGAACTCAATAAAAAGATGGTCGGATGCGCCCGAAAATAGCTCCTGGAGTACCACTAAATGACCCGAGCTACTCACAGGAATAAATTCGGTCAGCCCCTGAGTCAGCCCTAGTACTATTGTCTCGAGAATGTTCATTCCCTTCATTATACCCATACGCACTAATCTAAGCTATGCTAATACTATGTATTTGTCCGAGCTCCTGCTTGATTACATCGAACACCTCGAGGTAGAGGGTGGTCGTTCTGCCAAAACTGCCGAAAATTATCGACGCTATCTGGAACGGCTCGTAGAATTTACCGGTGACATCAAGGTAGAAAAAATCACTCCCGAAGTTATCCGAAAATATCGCCTCTGGCTCAATCGCTATAAAAATGACCAAAACGATGAGCTTGCCACGATTACCCAGGCCTACCACTTGATTGCGCTTCGCGGATTCCTCACTTACCTCTCTAAGCGCGACATTGCATCACTCAGTCCTGAAAAAATTGAACTTCCTAAGATCTCCCGCAAGCAAGTGACGTTCCTCCACTACGATGAGGTTGCCAGACTTCTTGATACTATTCCGCTAGATGACGAAGTCGGGCTCCGCGATCGTGCGCTTATTGAACTGCTGTTCTCCAGTGGCCTTCGAGTTTCAGAACTTGTCGCGCTTAACCGCGATCACGTGAACACCAAAAGGCGCGAGTTCATGGTGCGAGGAAAGGGCCAAAAGGATCGACCTGTGTTCATCGGACAGGCTACCGCCGATCGTGTTGAGGACTACCTTCACTCCAGGCTCGACAATCTTCCGCCCCTTTTCCTAAGTTATAGTCGCAACAATTCCGCCACAACTAGCGGTGATTTTCGCCGACTTACCGCTCGCAGCATCCAACGCATTGTCACCAAATACGCTCGGCTGGCCGGTATCACAAAACATGTTAGTCCGCACACCATGCGGCATAGTTTTGCTACCGATCTCCTGATGAACGGTGCAGACCTTCGCAGCGTCCAGTCGATGCTAGGACACAGCAATATTAGTACGACTCAGGTTTACACCCATGTAACCGACGAACACCTCCGCGAAGTCTACGAAAAATTCCACAGCGACACAGACTAAGGTGCGCAGCTTGGTGATTGCTCAAAGTCACCTTCTTGATCTGTTACCATAAAGTTCTTGCAAAGATTCCCCGTAAGATCGACCGCTGCTTCAGGATAGGTAAAATCACCCTTGAGCTCAACGCGTGCAAGTACACGACGGAATAAATCATTCGCGCGACCCGTGGAGTCGACCTCAGGCTGCACTTGATTGAACTTTACCGTTTCAGTTCCGTTCTTTAGCGTTATCTTGTAGTGCGCGCCATTATAAAGAGCGCTCAAACGAAGGAAAGCATTGCGGTTAGCGTTTGATCCATTAATCGGTGCGGGTAAATGCAGCGTGACAGTACAGGCAAATTCACCATCAACAAAACTTTCATTACATTTCACCGGCTGAGGCGCATTTAATGGGCTGCGGCGAGCGTCCAGGGCAAAATCCTTATCCGTCAGGCCTGCTGCTGATGGATAGAGGAAGAGTGTGTTTGCGTTACTTCGACCGCCTGATTGGCCATCATCAAAATCAGTGAGCGGCGAACCGCTTCCAAACTGCATAAACTGCGTCCGCATCAGCGGCGGCGTATTAAATTCCCATTCTGTTCCAACAGGCGGCAAACTTCCTACTTTTGGTGGATCATTCTTGTATGGAAGTTCAACAGTCATATCGTTAGTATCGGACGATACATCATCCCGACTGAACCAGCGAAGCTCTATTGTATCGAAAGCTCCGACCGCCTGAAGAGGAATGACATCCGACTCATTTGTAGCCAGCGTTCCTCTGTAGTCGTCAGTGTTAACTCGAATTTTGACACAAGTATACGCTTGGTCGAGTTTCGCCGCATTGTCGGTTTCGCTCTGCTGAATGATCGTTTCCTTGTTTGTCTCGCCAACGATTCCTGACTTTGCAAGTGTGTCACAAGATGTTTCAGACTGCCCAGCAGATGGGGTCAGCGCATTCGTAACCGCGCCACAGTTTACCGAAGAAGGAGCGGTATTGTTACGACAGGCTTGATCTAAAAGTAAAAGACGCTTGGCATCCTCCACCCCAGCCTGCGCCGAATCGTAGGCACTTTGCGAAAGGTCGCTCACGGTTGCCTGCTGCTGATCCTTGAGCATTAGCTGAACAAAACTCACCGTCACAACTGTCATGAGCAGGGCGGCAAAGATAACAACAAACAACGAGACGGCGCCTGCCTGCATTCCACGTTTTGATATGTCCATCATTCACCTCCTCCGGATTTGTTACCCGCCCTTGCCACAATATCAAACTGATTTACCGAACAGTACGCCTCATTACCCACACCCTCCGATGGGGGACGACAAGATGTATCATTTGTCGTTAGCTGTTCGCGTTCATTCGTCCCGATCGTGAGAGAGATCGCATAGATTGCCTGCCCGATCTCGTCGTCTTTCGCAGTTTGGGCAATGGTAAACTGATGGATTGCTAGGTCGCGGTCACCGCTTATTAACAGATCCTTTGACTTTGTCTTATCAATCGTTTTCTCGTCATCGTTAACGCAAAGTCCCGCTCCTGGGTCTTCCACTTTAGTAAATCTTACCTGGGTCCCATCATTATATTCATTATAAATCGCCGGGGCACCCGCACCACCGCGAAGAGCGCTTCCATAATTCCAAGCATAGCTATATTGACCAAGGCAAAGTCGCCCTCCCCCATCACGCTTTACGTATTTCGCAGTTGGAACGGTCGCAGATTTTGGCGTCGCATCGAATGGAACCGACGATGCAATACTCCGCTGAAGCTCATCAGAAAGTGTGCGTCCCGCTTGATCCACCTCACGAAGCGTGATCCCTTTTGTATAAATTGTACTGATTTGAATTGTCGTCAAGGCAATCGCAAGGAGCAACATCGAAATAAACGTCATGGCAAGCATCAGTTCAATCAAGGTAAATCCAGTTGTTTTATTAACGTGGCTCATATAACCTCACGATCGTCCCAAGCGTCATCGGTGCTGAGTTGCCTGGGCTTTCCCAGCATGCCCGAATATGGAAATCGACAAAACCCGGACCGTCAGCATTTGTCGACGGAACAGCCTCCACCCAAATTCCATAGGCCTGATTGATGCTTGAATCATTATTGTAAATAATCTGTGCAAAAGGTGGTAAAGAACCGCCCGCGGGCGCCGTCATCTGCGGAACCGTCGGAGACACTGTTGCCGTGCGCGCGTTCAGCACAAACGGACTTTCCCCTGGCACCGAGGCAGGACAAACACCTCCAGAGGCCTCGCCAAATAATGATGCTATTGTCGCCCCTCGATCAACCGTCATCTTAATCCATTCTGCAGCCGTACCGGTCGGTGAAGTTCCTTCGGGCTGATACGTGGTAACGTAGGCCTGATGAATATACCGAATTGCCTCGGCCTGAGCGTCAATCTGCTGACGGACAAGGCTAATTTCAAGCGCGCGCTGCGCTGCCGACGTTCCTTGATTCATGATCGTCAGGCTTCCCACTGCCACCATCGCAAAAACAGTAATCGCAAAGAGCACTTCGATGATTGTATCTCCCCGATCTAACTTTAGTCGCATACGCTTTCGCTTTCTGGCGGGATTTGAATTGCCCCCTGGCTCGATGCATACGGTGTGATTCTCACCTCCATTCGCTTGCCCATAAATGTTCCGGCGTCCGCATTTACACACAGATTTCTCGTCTGATTAAGATTCGTAGCGGCAATCACTTCCTTAATGTTCGTCTTCACCCCTTCAGTTGAGAAAGTCATTACCGCACCGCTTAGTGGAGAGCGAATCACAAGGATAGACATCGGCATTGGAGTTGTCGTCTTTTGCTTGACCACCTGCGCACCCCAGCTTACTTCAACTTCTTCCTGATCAATCGGCGAAACCCCTAGCTGGTAATTTGTGAGGAGCTCATCAATATCATTATTCGCCACAAGCGCCCCACTATCGCGATGTCCTGCGATGTTCGATATCGTTATTTTTGTCCCTAGCTCGTTTATAGTCAGAAACCGTCCAAGCAGCACACAGTCGCTTGTACCCCTGGGTTGACCACCCCCAGCAGTTTCTTCAGTCACGCCAGCTGCAGCACTGCATGTCCACTGTCCATCTCGACTGTTTACAACATTCGCTGTCTGGCTATATTGCTCTTGGATAAGGGATTTGAGCGAATTCACACTATCGCGGTATCGCTGTTGACCGATTGCTATCCCCGATCCAACTAAAATTCCAATCGCTAGAAGCCCCGTGACCCCAAGAAAAAGCATCACTTCGATAATCGTAAAGCCGTCTTGTCTTTTGATGCCCATGCTGGGCTCATTATACCATAAGCGCTTACATTCAGGTCTTAAAGAAAGGTGGCAAAATACCACTGTAAAATCGTCTGCCCTAGCAGCGCCGAGATCACAAAACCAGCTATCAGCAGTGGCCCAAAGGGCACATGACTTCTGTGGCCCAACTTGCCCGAAATCAGACCAGGAATCACTACTAAACAACCAATCAGATTGGCAAGGAACAACGTCAAGAATGCCAGCTGCCAACTTCCGAGAAGAAGGGCAAGAGCTAATCCTAATTTAATGTCTCCAAACCCTATCCATTTCCCTTTTGAGAAATACCACAGAAGCAGATAAAGGCCGCTCAGAATCGTCGCTGCCGCTGCAAGATCAAGCACACCCGTCACAATATCCGCCGCCCCAAACAAACGGATCCCAGCCACGAGGATCCCCACTGCAATCAATGGAAAAACAATATAGTTCGGAAGGAGAAACCACTTCACGTCATAGGCAAACAGGATCAGCAGGAGCACTCCGCTCACTAGCCAAAGTACAAAATGAATAAGGCCGAGTGTCGTCGTTATCTCTGGCCAAAGCAGATACGAACCAACGAAAAACGTAGCCATCCCAAGCTCCATCAGTGGCTCGAAACCACCTATTCGTTCATGACAATAGCGGCATCTCCCACCCGTAGAGAGCCAGCTCGCCAGGGGTAGAAGATCGTACCACTTGAGCTCGTGGCCACAATGGAGACAACGCGAGCGATCCTTGGCGCTAAATGGTGCCTTTGCCAGAGGCGATAATTGCTTATATTCCGCCCCATCCACTACTTCGCCGTCAGCTTTGTCCTCCACAAGCTGTCTTGCTCTCAGACGCCAAACGGTTGCCCCTGCAAAACTTCCCATGCAAAGACCAAAGAAAGCCAAAGTGAGGATAATCGGTAGTTGATCCATAAGCACCATCATACCGCACCTTTAGAAAACAAAAAACCTCGACCGTGGAGAGGGTCGAGGTTTTTAGTCACGCCTACTAGTTATTCACGCAGGCGATACCACCACCCTCTAGTTTGATACGAAGAGCCACCTTGCGGTTTCCAGCATTCGCAAGCGCCTCACCGTTACAGGTCTTATTCGTCGATACATAAATGACTGCACTATTGGTATCAAAGGTTGGCTCGACAGGCTGAGTCGAGAAGTTATATTGTCCTCGAGTAGGATCGTCGAATGAGTCCCCGCCTGCCTTCAAGTAATTATCGATAAAGGTGGTATCGAACGTTGGAAGGTTGTTTCGATTGTTCGATTGGTACCCCTGAACAGCCGTCTGCACCCGGGCGAGGTCGCTCTTACGCTGGCCATCGCGCTGGTTGCGCTGCAAGGCTGGCAATGCAATAAACACCATCAGGAAGATAAGTCCCGCGATTGCAAGCACCAAGACAACTTCGATAATCGTGAAGCCCTTCTCTTTATTTTTTTGTTGTACGTTCATAAAATTTTTCCACCTTTCTATGAACCAATTGTTTAGTGCGTATAACGCTTAAGCTAATCGTACTCTACCCGAGGCTGATTGTCTAGACATTTATTCCGTTTACCAAGCTATAGATCGGGAGGAGAATAGCCCCTACCATTCCACCGGCCACCACAGCCAGAATTACCATGAGGATCGGCTCGATCGCGGTCGAGATTGCCTTGATTTCCTCGTCCAGTTCATCCTCGTACACTTTAGCCGTCTTTCCCAGCATCTCATCTATCTGACCAGATTGCTCGCCAATTTTGATCATCTGAGGAACGAGCGGCAAGATATATTCCTCAGGCTGGAGTGAGGCAGAAAGTGCCTTCCCGCCTTTCACCTTCTCCGCGGCACGGTCAATACTTTTCCCGATGATAGTATTGTTTACCGACTGACTTGTGATTCTGAGCATATCGAGCATGGCCACCCCTGTCGAGAGAAGTGTTTGCCCCGTCCGGGCAAAACGTGCCATGTAAAGTTTCCGAAACATCTTGCCAAAGAGAGGAACATTCAACTTCAATGTATCCTTGAACTTGATACCATTTTCACTCTTCAGATATTGAAGGAAGAAGTAGATGGCAGCGCCAAGAACGATGATGACGATCCACCAGAAACTGGCGAAGAAGTCAGCCAGCGTCACCATCACCTGAGTCAGAAATGGCAGCTCCTTCTTGAGGTCGCCATAGAGTTTCTCCACCTGAGGTACCACTGTAAAGAGCATGAACGCCATCACACCAAAGATCACGACCAGTACGATAATTGGGTACGTCAGTGCACCCCGAATCTTACTCATGGTCGCGGCGTCCTTTTCTTGTTGAGCGGCAATTCGGCGAAGTGAATCATCAAGTGTTCCCGATGCTTCACCTGCCGTAATCAGCGCCAGGAAAACATTATCGAATACCTCGGGGTGTTTTGAGAACGAATCGGAAAGTGACTTACCCCCCTCAACGGAGGCAATAATATCCTCAACTACGCCCTGAAGGCGTTTGTTCTCGGTTTGTTCAGCCACGGTACGAAGGCTCTGCGAAAGTGGCAAACCTGCCCCAATCAACGTCGCCAACTGACGCGTAAAGACAATTTTATCCTTCGTCGTAATTCGTCCCGTCAGACGTTTAAAAAAGCTCTCTTCGTCGTTCACCTCTTTGATATCAAGTGGCGCAAACCCCTGAGCGATCAATAGCTTAGCAGCCGAACTCTCCGAATCTGCTTGAACCGTCGCCCTCACGATCTTGTTGGTTGAACTATCCTTCGCCTCGTAGTTGAACTTTTTCACCCGCTAACCCCTCATCAAGCGTTCAAATTCCGTTAAGTCAACTGCGAAGTTCCGCGCCTCGTCATAGGTTACAGTTCCGTTCTGGATAAGGCTCACCAGTGTGCGATCCATTGTCTGCATCCCTTGATCGGCACCTGTCTGGATTACCGCATCAAGCTGGTGCGACTTGCCCTCACGAATGATATTACGAACCGCCGGGTTTGCTACCAAAATTTCAGCTGCCACCACACGTCCGCCACCAATTGCCGGAATAAGACGCTGCGAACAAATTGCCATCAATATGTTCGAAAGTTGTGCTCGAATCTGCGGCTGCTGATGTGGTGGGAAGACGTCGATCATACGATCAATCGACTGCGCAGCGCTGTTGGTGTGAAGGGTCGCAAACACCAAGTGCCCCGTCTCGGCAATCGTAATCGCAGCCGAGATCGTCTCAAGGTCACGCATCTCACCGATCAGCACAACATCTGGGTCCTGACGAAGGCTAGAACGAAGCGCTGCTGAGAAGCTATACGTGTCGTAGTGCACCTCACGCTGCACAACCACCGATTTCTTTGACTTGTGGGTAAACTCGATCGGATCTTCAATCGTAATAATATGGCTGGCACGCTCAGAGTTAATCTTGTCGACGAGAGCCGCCAAGGTTGTTGACTTACCCGACCCGGTTGGCCCAGTTACCAGTACCAGTCCGCGTGGATAATCCGCAAAGTTCATCACGACCTGCGGCATGCCCAGCTCAGTCACTGATTTAATTTCATTTGGAATTAGACGTAGCGCCGCTGCCAAGTTACCTCGTTCATGAAAGGCATTCACACGAAAGCGGCCAAGGGTTCCAAACGCAAAGCTAAAGTCGAATTCCTTGTCCTTCATCAAGATCTGCTGTTGATCCTGGTCAAGAATAGCAAAGATAAGTGCTTCAACCGCCTGTTCATCAAGCGCATCAAATCCGGCAATAGGCGCTAGGCTCCCATCCACACGCAGCATTGGTGGCAAACCAACCTGAAGGTGAAGGTCGGAAGCACGCTTTTTAATCACCTCTTCAAGCAGTACTTCGATCCTGAGTTGTTGGTTGTTCATATGTTCCACCCTTCCTATGCTGTATCTGACGTGACACGGTTGACTTCTTCGAGCGTCGTAATTCCCTGCAGCGCCTTCAGGTAGCCATCTTGACGCATCGTAATCATTCCTTGCCCTATCGCGGCGCGCTGAATCTCGGCGCTGGTCGCACGCTGGACAATCAAGCTCTGGATCGTCTCATTCACATCCATTACTTCATACAACCCAGCTCGGCCCACATATCCACGAGGTGTCTGAGGCGTGTCGCGCCCCTTCACTAAAGTATAAGCGCTTTGACCGGCTAGCGGCAAGTCTTTGTAGCCCAAATCTTCAGAAACACGTGCAATATCCGCTTTCGTCTTTGGTAAAAGGTGCCCCACGGTCGCTGTGATGTTCTGCGTTTCAATTGGCGTCGACTGATAGGCATCACGTTTTGGCGCCACGCGTCGCACCAGGCGCTGACCAATAATCGTGTTCACTGTGCTAGCGATCAGGAATGGCTCGATCCCCATATCAAGTAATCGCGGGAGCACCCCAGCCGCCGAATTAGTGTGGAGCGTGCTAAATACCAGGTGCCCCGTCAGCGCTGCCTGTACCGCCAGATTTGCCGTCTCGGCGTCTCGAATCTCTCCTACCATCACGATATCTGGGTCCTGACGAAGGATAGATCGAAGCCCATTAGCGAATGTCAGTCCCACCTCGCTGTTGACTTGAATTTGGTTCACCCCATCCATCTTGTATTCAACCGGATCCTCGAGGGTGACAATATTCACCGTGTCGTTTTTGATCTCTTTAATGAGCGCGTAGAGGCTGGTCGACTTACCCGAACCAGTTGGTCCAGAGGTCAGCACCATGCCGTTCGGACGGCGAATTCCTTTTCGAATCGCACGAAGAGCCCGTCCTGCATAACCCATTTGTTCAATGTCAAAGGTATTCCCAGACTTATCCAACAGACGAATGACCACTTGTTCACCCCAAACCACTGGGCTGATTGCGATACGAAGGTCGACTTCCTTGCTGGCAACCTTCACCGTAAACTGACCATCCTGCGGAATGCGATGCTCGTCGATTTTTAGATTCGACAAAATCTTGATACGACTGACGAGCGCTGGCTCAATACTCTTCGGCAGTTGCATAATTTCGCGCAGCACACCGTCCACCCGACAGCGAATCTTGAGTGAACCTTCGAGCGGCTCAATATGGATATCGCTCGCGCGTGACTTAACGGCGTATTCCAAAATCGTGCTTAGCGCGCGACTGATTGGTGAATCTTGGACAATCGTTTTTATCTCATCATTCGCCTTTGCAGACGCCTCTTCCTGCGTCACCTCGGCGGCCTCGTTCACGCTCGCGAGGTCTGTACGGTATTGATCCAGCACATGTCGCACGCCTGCTTCCGACGCCATAAACACCTTCAGCGGCCGTTGAATACGATTAGCGAGGTAGTCAACCGCCTGGACATTATTGGCATCGATCATCGCTACCGCCAGGCGGTTCTGTACCTCGGCAAGTGGAACCGCCATGAAGCGTTCAGCAATGTCCTCTGGAAGAAGTGCTAATACATCCTGATCAATCAAACTGTTCGTAAGATTAACATAGGGCACGCCAGAAACCTGAGCAATAGCATGGGTTAGCAGCTCATCATCAACAATTCCCTGCTCGGTCAAAAGGGCTAATAGCGGCTTATTCGTCTGCGCGGCATCATTTTCCGCCTGTTGCAGGATATTCTCAGCGACCAGCCCTTCTTCCTTCAGAAGCTCGATGAGTTTTTCTTGGATGTCTCCCGTAAGAAGTGCCATGTACGCTACCCCCTGCTACTGTGACCCGGTAGAGGAATTCCCGATTATCACTTCGACTGTTGGATTGATGGCATCGGAATTAAAGACCGTAGGATCCGGCTCTTTCACCTCTGTTGTGATTGGATCAGCTGTCTTGACTTGAACTGATTCATTCTGCACATCACCGATGAGTGCTTTTGCAGCAAAATACGCCACCAGTACACTGATTGATGCAATGAGAATGATCGTTGCTATATCTGATTTCTTCATGGCTTTACCGTTTTATTCTTTAGTTCAACTGTTCGTGCTGGTTCGTAGTAAGCAAAGCCGTTCACAATGAGAAGTAAGCGATTCCCCTGTGTTTCAATCGTCATCGTCGTTAGGTTGATCGCCCTGATCGATCGCTCCAATCGTTGCAGCAAACTCTTTAGGGCATTCGGGTTATTGGCATCCGTGCTCACGGAAAAGCGGAAGCTAATTTGATTTTGACCAGTGTTACCGGCCGTTCCTGTTGACGATGCATCTTGGACATTCAGATCACTTTGCGATTCAACACCAGGAACAGGATCGACATTAAGCGCTTCGATCGTTAGTGCTGGGTCATTGAGGAATTTCTCCTGCAAGGAAGAGCCGAGCGCTGAGGAATTTGCCTCCGCAGGTAGGGCATCCAGCACCACTTGGATAGGTCTATCCTCACCAGGTGCCATCGATTGACGAAGTGCATCATTGGTATTGAGCACTCTGATCTGATCTTTTAGCTCATCAATCACGCTGTTATTCTTTACTAACACTGAGGCAGTCTTCGACTTCTCACCCAGAATCTTTTCGTTGAACCATGCCTTTTGGACCAGAAAAATCGAGACTACAATCGCGATTCCAACGACCACCGAAACACCCGCTACCCACATAAACATCATGCGGTTCGCATTAGCAATCTGTTGGCGTTTGCGAATAGCAGCATCACCCGTCATAGCCATATTAGTTGCCCTCCTGTGTATCATTCGCGCGCTGAGTAAACAAGCTCTCTGGCACACCAAGGAATGAGTCGGTCACATTTGATCGCTCGGGCGCAACAATTGTCGCATTTTTAGCCGTTCGACTGAAAAGTTTGTCAGGGTAAGTAAACGTCAGGGTAAAACGCAGTACCTTGGCCCCTGTCGCATCTTCCCCATAACTTCGATCACTGTCACTCATCTGAGAAGCCAGCGGGACGGATTGCCTTTCGTCGTTTTCAGAATAATCAAAATTTGTCCCCGTAATTGTCTTCTTGAACACTTCAAGAGCCGGATAACCATTTTTCGCCTGCGCCTCGATTCGAATCGTTTTTGCATTCGAATCCAGCGCAACGTTGGTAATCGCTACCGAGTTCGGTTCAGCAGGATTAATTGTCGTCAGAATATCAAACAAACGCGAATCAATACTCTTACCATCATGCATTGCTGGCAATTTGCTGAGCTGATTCTGGATGGTAAGTGTATTCGAGACATCGGCGACTTTGGCGAGCTTTTCACTCTCGGTCTTGATCGTTCCATCAGTCAGAACACTACGTGCCGTCTGCACCCCAAATACCCAAATAGCCAAAAGAACTACCACGCCAACCGCGGCGATTCCCACAATGATAGCCATAGAGATCACACTAGCACGAACCTTCTGCGCCCTAATCAGCTCCTGCTTTACATCGGGAACAAGGTTGATCTCGATCATCACTTGTTGCTCCTTTCGGCAAGACCAACAACTGTCGAGAACTCCGTTGCAATCGAAGCAAGTTGCTGCTGATCCGTCTGCGATACGCGCACTTTCTGCCATGGGTTAGCATGTGCGGCATTTACTCCGGTTTTTGCGGTAACGTACTCGCCAAATTTAGGCACTACACTTGCGTAGCCAGCGAGAAGAATACCGCCAACAGGGGTACTCGGATAACGAGTCTGGAAGAACTTGATTGATTTCGTCAGCTCGGCCGCAAATTGTTCCAGGATACTTTCAACAGCATGAAATACCTGACCTTCCAGGCGGTCTGGAGCAAGACCAAACTTGATAATAAACTGCCTAGCCTGATCCTCTTGCACGTTCAAATTCTGCACTGCCGCCTTCACTAGCGAATGAACACCTGTCGGAATAGTGCGAACCAGACGTGGCGCATCACCAAACGTCACCACCAGGTCAGTGGAGAGCTCCCCTACATCAATCAATAAACGTGCATCAGACAGGCCTGCAGGCAGTAGTGCTCGAACCATCGCAATCGGATCGGGTTCGGCGGCGATGACATTCAATCCCAGCCCTTCAATAAATTCTAGTCGCTCCTCGGCATAGCTATTCGCCGTACTCGCCAATAACACCTCTTGTTGCTGCGGGTTGTGAGCTGACTGACCCAGTAGTGCCCAATCCACTTTGGCCTCATCAATCGCCATTGGAATATACTGGTCAATCTGGTATTTGATCGTACTGCGCAGCTCAGCCTCTGGCATATTTGGCACCTCGATGACCGTTGTAAACGTCTTTTGTGAAGGGAGACCAATCACTACGTTCTTGGTCTTGATGCCGCTTTGCCCTACAGCCGTAATGATCGTCTCTCCCAAACGACGTTCGGACTCTTTGGAATTTGCAGTCGTCGTCTTCATATCGACGGGGGCATACCCGTAATGAAGCAGTGTCCAATTATCCTGGCCATTATTAGCCAGTTGCACGACTCGTACCGCATTGGTACCAATATCAAGTGCAAAAAAATCGCCCACGCTTTTTAGTAATGCCATATTGAGTTTCATTATAGCATAAGTGTTATGGTAAGATGCAAGCTTTTACAACAGAGGTAATCTAGAATCGTGGAGGCATTTCAACAGTGTAGACTGTCTGGGCCTTGTTATTACCCTGCGACCTTAGGAGCGCCCAAAGATGCGCGTCTGGTCGAAGGTTGAACCGCTCAGCCGGATCACCTGACTCATTACCCGTTCCAGAGCCAGCTGTACGGTTAAGCAGAAGTCTATTTGTAACGACGGGGCCGTTGACCTCTAGTCTCGCTCCACACTTATTCGAGGTAAGATTGCCGGTAAAGTTCGAGCAAGTGTTAACAACGCCACTCGCTACCAGCCAACCGTCGATTCGCGTCACACCTTCTTCGATATTGATATTCTGCGCAATTATTACCGCCTGTGGAATATCTTGGATACGGCTAATTGAGGCGTCGTCGTACTGGATATTACCGGCGATCGTCACCGTACCTGTCGCAATTATCACGACCGAACGCCCTACAGGAATAGTACCGCCGGTAATCCTGAGGTTGCCCGCCGTATGAACGAGAACCGGCTGGTCATTCCCTGTTGCCAAGCTCCCTACATCAACATCACCACTGATCGCTTGCTTGTTCTGAATACTGCCAAAGAATGACGCAATACCAGGTGCTGGACGGAAGCCAGCTGCTGGTGCATATTGACCAAAAGACGGATTACCAGTCGCATTTACGTTGGCAAACGTGAGTCTACTCCAGGCGTTTTGGCTATTGTCCGTCTGATCAGCCAAGCCCGATCCCGATGCAAATCGCGAATTTGCGCCCACTGAAAATGCTCCGTACTCTACCCAGCTTCCAAATACTTTATCCGTCCCGTTCACATTTTTTGTACTCGTGCTCGTATTGATAATACCTCGGACGCCAACATCTCCTCCCCAAATCTGTACCTTTGGCTTTTTTCCCACTGTAGTACAAACTGGTTTTGCATGCGCCCAATTACTATCATCGTTCGACGCGGGCTGAACTGACAACGTAAAACAAATCCTCGTTCCCACTGGCACATCACCTACATTATGGCCTGATGTATTAAGGGCTGTTGTCCCCAATGGAAAAACCTGATTCCCCTTTGCAACGTTGCGGCAGTCTGCAACCCCGCTCTCAAAGTAATTGCCGTTAGGACCTCCTCCACCGGATTGGCACGGTGCCGTTGGTGAAAAAGTCACCCCCTCATCCTCGTGTGGCGCCTTTTGCCCTGGCTGCACCGTAATCATCGTGATTTCCCATTGCGTCGGCTGACTGTCTACCTCACCAGTATTCTCAACCCTGGTCAGCGCACTCATCTGAGCTCCGGCCTCTATTTGCGTAGGAGTAATACTGTTCACTGTCGGTGTAAGGTCATAATTTCGTGGTCGCTCAAGAGCCTCCAATGTTCCAACTGGGTTAGCACAGTCCTTCTTGATCGCATACAGCGGCTGACCTGTCGTCGGACTATAAAAGACAATACTCCATGCAGCTGTTTGGGCCGATGGATACCACGCCACGTCTACATTACTCGATCGAGTGTTGAGCCCACCAAAGTTGTAAAACACATTATAGTTTGTAAACGGTGCCCAATAACGAACTGTCGCATCCCATTCACCAAACTGCTGACAGGCAACATTCTTTGGCGTCCCGGGTGGGTAGCCGAGCATTGTGAGCACAATAAACGCAGCACCTGTCCCATTCTGCCCACCATTCACTACACCGCCGCCACAACCCAGGTGACCGGCGACTGTTGCAACCAGTTGATCGACATTATTAACATTTAACATCGCCGGTGCACTAATTACGTTATTTCGTAGCGTCCCCGGACCACCATCGTATGCACCAGTAAAGTATCCGTAATAACAATCACGGCCATTTGGTGTACACATATCAGCCAGGACCTTTTCTGCAAAAATAACCAGTGGACTAAGCATCATGACAAGCGCCGTCACACCAATAATTACTTTTCGCCCTACCTTCCCACCAAAGACAAATGTCATACTTTCTTCTCCAATGCAGCGATCAAATAGTCATAGGTCGCGATCATATCAGGTGTTTGAGCCCCCGACGACACAGCATAATCTTTAGCCCGTTTATATGTATCAAGGGCCAGTTTATACTCCTTGGCCCGCTCAGCTGTTGCCGCCATATTCTCTAGTTCCACCTCAGGCAATTTTCCCTCATCATCCAGCTTTTTGTAAATTTCAACTGATTCCTTCAATTTACCCGCGTTCGCATATGCTCCAGCGAGGAGGAGTTGCATTTTTGGATCGGTCGCGTTCTTTTGCCCCTCGATCAGCTGAATCGCACCGTTATAGTCACCCGTACCATATTTTTTGTTCACTTCACTGACGAGGTCTTGCTGCTTGTCTTCGGCATACTGAGTAACATCCTTCTTCACCTTTGATGGCTCAGATGAAGAGAAGAACCTCCCTCCCTGCGCCTGCCAAATCCAAAATGCAACCAGCCCACCAAATAACACAACGACGATAGCCGAGATAATAATGATCTGTTTCTTAGTAAATTTTATCATGCCTTAAACCGCGCTTTCACTGCGGTCATAATAGCATAAGTGTTACCGTAGCAGCAATGTACTATGCCGCTTTCATCGTGCTCGGGTCAATCCCGCTCAATTGAACGAGTTGAGAAAAATAAGGTCTCGCGGCATCTGCTAGTTGACGTGGCTTTGTCTGTTCGGGTCCTATCCCCTGCTTTATTAGCTCAAAACTTGCGCGCTGCAAAGACAATTCCGTCAGGGCACTGACAAGCTCATTGTAAGAAACGAGATCCTGACCACGATAGCGAAGAAGCGTATTTAATTCAACAGGCTCGGGAGCTCGCGCAATTCCTTTGCGCACCTCAACTCCGGATGGCAATATGGTATCACTAAGTAAACCGGCAGGACACCGCTTGCTAAATTCATTAACTGCTTTCTCCACTTCTCCTTCCGTTCCAGGGGAAGCGTAAGCAAGTAATATATCATAACGATGCGCCAACCCTTGTGCAACTTTGTAGTAGATGCGATCTTCCAAACCTAAAGCTTTAAGCGTATGCGTCCAAACCTCAACAACCTCCTCAGGTTTGCCATTGAGCCTAGGGGAAATATAATAGCGATCAATTACCTCATCGTTATCCTGCTCGCGGCCATTCACATGCCAGAAAGGTGCGGTCTCTTGCTCCTCTATATTCTTTTGTCCAGTTATATTGTCATGAATCGCCCGCTCGTATCGTTCCTTAGCATCGTCATCCAGCTTTGCTTCGTCCGTCTTCCTTAACAAGTTGTTATATCCAGCACTAAGTCCACGCTTAAAACCCGGCATCCG
>CBIFWO010000006.1:0-34874 GCA_966186595.1 uncultured bacterium
CTCCGATGGACCCCCCAAACCAGGAGACCATAGGCCAGCAGCGCATAGACCACCAACAGGGGGTCCAGCAGCCGCGCAAGTGCGGTCATCCCGCACCTCGCTTTCGTGAGTAGGAACGAGCGTTTTGCTCAGGTAAATTATATTATATTTAGACTAAATTGTCAATGTTACTCTCGGGGGTAGCAAATGATACAATGAAATCATTATGGCCCAAAAGAAGAACTTAAAAGCAGCCCCAAAAGCCGTCGTTAACCGACGGGCTCGCTTTGATTACGAATTGGGCGACGAAATTGTCGCTGGGCTTGTCCTGACCGGTCCTGAAGTTCGTGCCGCCCGTGACGGTCATATCCAATTAAAGGGCGCGTACGTGACCATCCGAGAAAATGAATTGTGGCTCAACAATGCCAGCTTCAGCCTGAAGCTCAATCAGAAAGGCCAGCCTGGCGCGCGCAGTATCGACACCGACCCGCGCAAGCTCCTCGCCAGTCGCAAGCAAATCGACGTCCTCCAAACACGGAAAAAAGAGGGTATGTCGATCGTCCCGACAAAGCTCCTAACAACAGGCAAATACATCAAACTGGTGATTGCCTTAGGTAAAGGAAAGAAGCGTTACGACAAACGTGAAACGCTCAAACGCCGCGACCAAGATCGCGAATCACAGCGCGCCATCAAGCAACGCTAAAGTGTTATACTAAAGCCATGAAGATTTACTCCTGGAACGTCAATGGCATCCGCGCCGTCACGCGTAAAGAATTATTCACACCTTTTATCGCTAAGCACCAGCCCGACATTCTATGCTTGCAGGAAACCAAAGCCGAGCAGGGTCAGGCTGTTATCGACCTCGAGGGTTATGAGGAATATTGGAATTCAGCTGAACGAAAAGGCTATTCCGGCACCGCAATCTTTACAAAGGTCAAACCGATCAGTGTCGTGAACGGTTTTGCTGGTGAAATCGCCGAAAAGCATGGGCTGACCGAGGACAGCTACGGCGATCCAGCAAAAGAGGGAAGGGTTATTACGGCCGAATTCGAGAAATTCTACATCGTGACCGTCTATACCCCGAACGCTAAAGATGATCTGTCACGCATTCCACTCCGTCACAAACAGTGGGATCCTGCATTCCTGGAACACTGCAAAGTGCTGGAAAAGAAAAAACCCGTCATCTTTTGTGGCGACCTGAATGTTGCTCACACCGAGGATGACCTGGCACGGCCAAAAGAAAACAGGGGTAAGAAGGGCTTTACCGATGAAGAGCGCGAAGGCTTTGATAACTTTGAAAAAGCTGGTTTTATTGACACCTTCCGCATGTTTACCAAAGGCAACGGCCATTACACCTGGTGGTCAAACTGGGGTGGAGCCCGTGCACGAAACGTTGGGTGGCGGATTGATTATCTGATGGTCTCAGACAAATTAAAGAAGCGAGTAAAGAAGGCCGCCATACACGCCGATATCATGGGCAGCGACCACTGTCCGATTAGTATTGAACTGCAGGTGTAACATGTCCACTAACGCTATAGCCTATCATCAGGATGCCGCGTGACCAATTCTTTTCAAGCTCGTTTACGGAAAGCCAAAGCTAGTCAAGACACGTACCGCCCCAGTGAGAATACCGCACGCCGACTCAAGGAGGTAACTTTTGTTGCCCTCATTGGGATCAGTGGCATAGGCAAATCACACCTTATTCCGCACATTATCGAACAGGGCGGCGCGGACTTCTCCGAAGTAGGAAACATTTCAACCCGCGCCACGCGATCATCCGATCCCATCAACTTTCGCGGCGGAAGATCGCACGAAGAACTACTGGAAAGAATAGAGCAGCGAGAACTCATCAACTATATCGTCCATCCATCCGGTGAAATTTATGCAACCGACCCTGGCAGTTATCAGTCAAAATTTGTCCTTTTGCCCACATTGACTTCGGCTTTACCCCAGTTAGCATCCCTGGGTTGCTTTAAAGAGATCGTTCCTGTCAGCCTGATAGTTGACGGTGCGACATGGGAAGAACGATTCAAGGAAAAACACAGTGATCCCAAGGTAGCCGCCCGACTGAACGAAGCCCTCGTGTGCCTCAGGTGGATCAAAGAGCATGCTTCGTCAGTACCGATCCTTGTAAATCGGACAGGGGAGGGAGTAACGACAGCACGCAAGATAATCGACATACTGCGTGGTCACAAATTTCAATCCGAATCTGATACTCTAAACCTTCTTTCCAACCTTGAGCAGGCCGTCAAAAGACAACAGGAACAACTTGGTAGCGTATAATCATCTCTGAGGAGAGAATATGAACCAGCCAATTACGCAACAAAACGTCACTATCGAGGAACTGAATCAACTTATCTGGAAACACCTTGAGGAACGTGACTGGCACAACAACCCTTCGCGGGGGCTAGCTATTTCTCTTAGCCTGGAGGCAAACGAACTACTTGAGCATTATCAATGGAGCGACAATTCCGTAGGTGGAGCCGAGGAAGTAGGCGAGGAGTTGGCTGATGTTTTTATTTACGGCATGCAAATCGCCCAACAGAACAATATCGATATTGTTGATCATATTAAACGCAAGTTGGAAAAAGCTGCCCGCAAATATCCTGCGGCTGACTTCAAGAATAAAACAGCAAAAGAAAGTAGAGAAGCCTGGCTTAAGAATAAATTGGCCCACAAGAAAGAAGGACTCTAGTGGAGCAGTTCCCATTTTGGCAAAAACAAACCCCCGAACAACCACTCTTCCCAGATGTTGAGTGGAGCAAACCCGAGCAGCGATCACAAGCAGGCCGATTAGGCATTGTCGGTGGTAATAAACTGGGATTCGCCGGTGTCGCCGAAAGTTATGACATCGCACTTCGCGCGGGAGTAGGGGAAGTACGCGTGCTTTTACCGGATGTGCTTCGAAAGACCATCCCCCCAACAATTACGGACGCGATCTTTGGCGCAACCACCCCGTCGGGAAGCTTAGGAAAAGAGGCAGAAACTGAAATCCACGCGCTCAGTGCTTGGGCAAATAGCATTCTTCTCATCGGCGATGCCGGACGTAACAGTGAAACGGCTATCCTCTACGAACATTTCATCCAAGATTACACCGGTCAACTTGTTATTACGCGCGATGCCATAGACCTTGTTAAAAATGGTTCTTCTATCCTCGTCGAGCGCGAGAATACACTACTCGTCCTATCATTTGCACAACTCCAAAAGCTTTTTCAATCTGTTTATTATCCCCGCGTCTTGACATTTAGCATGCAGCTAA
This sequence comes from uncultured bacterium, assembly GCA_966186595.1. Classification (GTDB taxonomy): domain Bacteria; phylum Patescibacteriota; class Saccharimonadia; order Saccharimonadales; family Saccharimonadaceae; genus JALRBM01. The sequence goes on from CBIFWO010000006.1 coordinate 3,239, forward strand.
GCAACCTCGTTGATGCACTGCACAAATTTACGATCACCTATCCCGTCGCGATCATGGTGCTCCACAAAGATTACCTCTTGGTTGCCGCCAAAGGAGAAGTCACTTCGACCCACTGGCAAAATGCGATGGCCATCTGGCGAGGAAGCGTCGCCTGCAAGGCAGCCAGTTACTGGCTATGGAATCCGGGCTCGGTCCTGAAGGCAGCAACGGCTAGTATCGCCGGTTCCTAAAATACCGTCTCTTGACGTGGCAACTTCACTTCAACAGGCACATTACTGTTTGTTGTTGTTCCATTGCCAAGCTGTCCATTATGATTCCGTCCCATTGAATAGATCTTGCCATTATCGCCTAGAATAAATGTTGTGTACTCATCGCCGTTGGCAACCGCCTGCGCCTTAACGCCCGCCGGCAGCTGCACCTTTGTGAAATTCGGCCGACAAGATCCCAGTGATGCGCCCGTACCTAACTTTCCATACGTATTATCTCCGGCAGAGTAAGCGTTGCCCGCTGTCGTAATCAACGTCACAGAATTCATCTGATAGACAGCCTCGGGTCCCAGCGCTTGGTAATTAACAACCTCGCCACCCACCGCAACAGGGCCATAAAACCATGCTCTATCGACACAATCTCCCGCGCCCATTTGGCCATAGCCACTCTGGCCTAGGCACCATAATCCACTATCGCCTGGAGGGCTTATCCCTACAACACAAATTCCGTGCCGGTCTTGACCTTGCTCACCCACGCTAATAACCTTGCCAAATCCTGGCGAAGTAATGACGCGAGGAGTGTTATAACAGTTATATCCATATCCGTTAGAACACGAGCCTGAAAACCCACCATCGTTCGCCGTTCCATTACCATTAAAGCCGCTCATGTACACCGTTCCATCGGAAGCAGACCTGAAGAAGATACCTTCGATAGCGCCATGATAGCTAAGGGTCACCTCTGCGATTGGTGGATTACCAGAGATAAGGGCACGACCAGGAGTAGATTTTCCCACCCACACGTTTGTATTAAAGTTGCCTTGGCCAAGCTGTCCCATATAATTATCACCTGCACAATAAGCCTGATCATCCGACGCAATAACACATGTCGAACGATCTTGGGTATAGACCTTTTTGACAGTCAACGAAGAGGCAGACCCAGAAACAGGACCAGGGTTAGCCAGATCAAGGCGGAATTTTACAGGTGAAGTGATAGGAACGAACGCCGCACTGTTTGTTGCTCTTCCTAGTCCACCCGAATCGTTGATACCAACACAATAGGCTTGCAGGTCTGACGCCTTCACACAGGCGCTATCGCCGCCATAGCCATTTAAAGACATATCGAGTGCTGTCAAGCCTGCTGATAATCCAAATTGAACCCACCCACTATAAGATAACCCCAACCCTAGACCACGGCAGTACGCCTGATCTCCAAGCGAACTATGAGTAGCTATAATGCAGAGGACACTTGCACCTTGGCCAGAATTGAACACCTTTTTAGCACGAGTCACCCCGCTCGGCAAGTCCATTACTATAGGTGTAGACACTGTTGTACCCAGAGAAGATGCGCCAAGTTGATTATAGGTATTGTCTCCCCATCCATATAAAATACCGGTGGTTGCCAACATATAGCCATTATGACCTAGGTCTTTCCATCCAGCACCACCGGCAATTTGTGGCGCATCATTGTAACGACTCGTGTTCCCGACGGTGACGGTATACGAACGCCAAATCTGGCTCGGGTCCGACGTCCGCGTCAATTCAACTTTTCCTTCAGAAACAATAAAGAGCGTGCTGGCATCACCGGTAGTTGGACGCTTCACCGTAAATGTCGTCCGAACATTGCCCGACTGGAAGACATATTGTGGAAATCCCGCTTGTGTCGTCCCATTACAGTTCGTAAATGGCCGGAGTGGGCTCGCGTCGGTCCAGGTAGGGCTGTAATTATTAGCCCTCAAGCACGTCTCGGCATTCGCCAGCCCAGATTCAGCCGCTTCTCGCGCCAGCTGGTTATAATACTGACTATTAATACCTCCCGTAATAGAGCTGACCGCTGTTACAGAAGCAAGAAGCACCGTCAACATAATCACCGATGCGATCAAAAGTGTTGGGAGCGCGAACCCTCGACTAAGCATATGCTTCATAATTATCTTCATCATAGCACCCGGTGGATTCACGAGCAACGGGGTACCATGACAAAAGCCGACCTTTTTACGGGTCGGCCCTTGTCATGGTACCGCGAGCCGGACTTGAACCGGCACGAGCTAATGCTCACCAGATTTTGAGTCTAGCGTGTCTACCGATTCCACCATCGCGGCACATTAGTAGCTAGTACCAATGTATTGTACAATAGATAGCAGTAGGAATCTAGAGATGAGACCAGACGAACCGAACAACAGGCGAGTGGGCACGCCGATGATCCCTCAGAGGTCGCAGCCACTCACTCCATCACCCGCCCCCCGCAGCCACTCACCAGAAGCGGCCGCGGGGCTTGTTCGCGATCAACTTGACCGGATTTATAGTGGCGAAACATCCACACCAACACCTCAGACCACACCCGCGCAACCGGCGTCAAGGGAAGTAGCTAATCCGTACGATCGAACCCATCAAACATCTTCCCACCACATCCAAAACGATCAGTGGCAACAGTACCACAGCGCATGGCAAGACTATTATCAGAAGTATTACGAACGTTATTATGTTAGCCAGGTCTACGAAGCACAAAAAGCTCTGGAGGAGCGCTCTAAAACAGATGACGTCCAGCCTGCCAGCACCAACGCTCCACAACCTCCCGAATCGCTCAGTCGTGATGAGGCAATGTACGATCTCCGCAGCAAACTTCTCGGTAAAATCCGTACCTCTGCCGTCAAAGTACGAAAAAGCCGTCATTTTATTCCCATCACTGCCGCCGTCTGCGTAATGCTGGTGTTCCTTTTCTTGCAGTACAATCGTGTATTGTTCGCCAACGTCCAAGCCTACATTAGTCCTGGCAACATCGATCCCGCCAATATCATTGTTGATCCAATGACCTCTGTGGCCGTTGGCCCCGAACCGAAACTAATCATCCCCAAGATCAACGTTGATGTCCCCGTTGTTTACAACACCCAGCCCGACTATAACTCTCAGATGAAGGCAATGGAGAGCGGCGTTGCATACTTTGGCATTCCAGGTGCCAATAGCAAACCTGGTCAAGTTGGCAATACGGTACTCTCAGGTCACTCTAGTAACGACATCATCGATGGTGGTAGCTACAAATTTATCTTCGCCAGGCTGGATAAACTAGCCAAAGGCGACCTCCTTTTCGTCAACTATGAAGGCAAACGTTACACCTATTCCGTCACTAAAACCGAGGTAGTTAAACCGACCGAAGTCAACAAATTGATCTACTCGACCGACAAGCCAATTCTGACGCTCATCACTTGCACGCCGCTGGGGACGGCGCTCAATAGGCTCCTCGTTACTGCCGAACAGGTCAGTCCAAACCCCGCCGAAGCATCAGCAGCACCAGCGGATACATCGACCGGCGAACCAGCTGCGATACCCGGAAACTCCCCGACGTTCCTCGAGCGGATTTTTGGCGGCGGACAAAACTAATAACTATCTCGAGAGCGATAGCCCCTCGGAAAAGATTTGATCTGCCACGCTCTCTATAGATCGCCCATCAACCTCAATAAATACCTCATTTTGAAACGCGGGCCGATTTCGCAGCAGCTCATTAATCTCTAGCGCTTTCTCCCAGTCCCGGTATTCGCTTGTTCGTGAACCTTCGAGAATACGCTGCTTGAGAGTTTCTTTGTCCTGCAAGCGAAGTGTATATATTTTGAAGTCATAGTTACTAAAGATTTTAGGTAGTTGCTCAATGTAGTCGTTATTCAGATCAGTGATGATGACATTTTTAAAACCATGCTTAGCATAGTTCTTTGCCACAAGTACGAGATTCTCAAATGCCAGTGATTCTTCTTCGGCATAGGGAATTGTTTTTGTACCTGTGTTACGAAATTCTGGTATCCAGCCAAATTCAAACAATGGGCAATTAAGCTTTTCTTGGAGGGTTTTTGCCACAGATGATTTGCCCGAACCGGGTGCACCTGCTATAAAGATGAAATCATTCAATTTATTTATCCCCAACTTCCTGACTTGCAGCTTGCCGCATCATCTCAATCTCAGGCAACTCCTTTGGGCCCCGCCTACGGGCAGACAAGTCTTCAACTTTCTTGCTAGTTTCTACAAAGCCGTATTTCTTGTAGAAGTTAATGGCCTTTTGGTTGTATGCGGCAACGGCAAGATAGACGGGCTTAGTTTCGCCGTGCCAAGCAAGGTTCGCTTGCATAAGCTTACCTCCAACACCTTGGTCTTGTGCTTCCGGCAGTACGTAGAGTGTGCCGATGCGGTGCTGACCTTCGGGCGTGATAACCGGAAAGGTTAGACCAATTACCTTACCATCCTTGCGTGCTACATACGTGGCACTTTTGCCATCTGTCGATTCAATGCTTTTTCGCCATTTGTCGATGTTTTGCTGTAGGCGCTCACCATTTTCGCCTTCCGTGCGAAGTCGAATGTCTTCCTTCGTTATGCCCACATCTTCATTGGGATAGGTAGCTAGCCAAGTTTGGCGGAGTAGGTCTGCCGCAGCTTCGGCATCTTCTGACTTGGCTCGTTCTATGGTTACGTTTTCATCATGAACATCGTTCATCTTTTACCTTCCGCGAGAGTCTAGCGCTATTACCCGGATTAAGAGGCTCGAGTGCGAAACCTGTTTCGTCTTGGTTTGAGTCGTCAGCTTTTTCTGTATACATGGCACAAGTATAACAGATGAGCAAGGTATGTAGCCCGCTAATAAATCACCACTCCGATTTACTCAATAAAAGTGATGGTCGTGCGAATCAAAATTAATTCAAGATTAATTGAACACGGGTAAAGTGAACTTTGCCGTCTGCCTGTTTCGAAAAGCTATAGACATACTTGCTATTAGGACTTAGCGACACACTCTGACCAGGAATTACATCCATAATATCGTGCTGATTTCCGCCGTCAAATTCATAGAATTTTAGACGCCCGTCACGATCGCTCCAGGGCATATAACTGTCTAACCAGTCGAATTCCTTTGCTACACTCGATTGGCCAGATGCCTCTGTCGTTGACATCTTTTTTAGTTCCAGATCATAAACTGTGAATGTCGCACCAGATTGTGCGACGACAAAGCGACCATTCGTTCTCGTCGAAAGATACTGCGTACCGCCAGGCAAAGTCATTGTACTTTGCAGCTTCATCAGCGACGGCTCGTCATCCTTTGGCAAGTCACCGACCAGAATATCAACAGTGTCGCCATACGAAATCGCAGCATACATCTCATCAAAATACTTGTCTATTCGAAAATGGAGAGGGCTCACACCATCATCAGTGTACGAGCGAATGATGCGTGGCTTTTTAGCCCCATCCTGCAGATACCCGACTGTTCGCACTTTGGTCGTCGGATCAATATAAGTTTCGTAGGCAATCACAGCAGAATCGTACAAAGAAAAATCCGCAACATTAGAGAGCAGAGGACCGGAAAGTGTCGTCTGCCCCAAGTCAATTCGCCTGACATCGTTTGCATCCGTCAAGGCATAGAGCACCTGACTATTATTGTTACTGAACACTACCTTCTTGGCATTGATCCCTAAAAGCGTCGTAATATTTTTTGTATTCGCCGCATCTCGGGTATCGACAACCAGCCATTCTGTTTTTGCGTCATCATACACGTGACGTACAAGCAAATAACGGCTATCTGGGTCCCATGTCTCAATCGTGAAGCTCTGGGTCTTACCAGCTGCTGGGTGTGTGTAACTCGCAGAGGGAAGATCGAGGGTCTGAAGGCTAATTTTCTCCTGCGACAGATCAGCCAGCCTGATCGCAGAGGAAGCCGCACTCTCTTTCATTGCCATCCACTTATAATCGTCAGAAGCAGCCGAGCTCGTGATTTCGGTCAGTTCCGCAACATGAGTTGGCTTGATCACAGCCGGAATCAAGCGTGCATAATTAAGCCATAAAACGCTCCCCGGATTGACATTTACCGCCTTCTGCCAGGCTTTATACCCCTCGCGTTCCATTTTAATAAAATGCCCGCCAGCAGCCAGCGTCGCCTTTGTGTTTGTCTGCGACCCAAAGGCAATCCCATCAATAGTGACATTCGCCCCTGTCGGCTTCGATTCGAATTGCACCAGACCACCTTGTTCGATCCGCCCATCATTGCGGTTGAATTGATACCCCAGCATTACGAAAATCAACATCGTCACCAGAACCACGACAGCAAGCGTCATCAGTCCATAAACGGCGATGCGCTGTAAAATAACCTGGCGTTTCGAAGGCTGGCGATACATTCCTTGTCATTATATCAAGTCTCATAAAGCTATTGCATATTTTTCCTTGGTTTTTTACTATAAAAGTAACGCAAAAGCAAGGGAACAGGCGACCGGCAAATAGGGGAATGTATGAGTCAAAAAACAGTCACGATTAATGGCACCGTCTACGACGCGCATACAGGGCTTCCAATCGAAGCCACGGTCCAGGAAAGGCCTGAGCTCAAGGCGAAAGCTCACCCTTCCCAGGCCATACATCAAAGTACGCAAAAATCCCAAACGCTTACCCGTCGTCATGTTCAGAAAGCTCCTGCTACTCCACACATTCGCCCACAGGTGGAAAAAAGCTCGATGGTGACTAAGTTCGCCGCTCATGCCCCCGTGCAGTCACAATCTCGCCCGATCTCGGACATTGGTCCGCACGCACATCCTATTATGGCTAAGGTACATCAACAGCAAACCACTGCATCAGCGCATCAACCAATGGCCCCAAAACCATCACATATGATTAAGCAAGAGGCAATCGACGAGGCTATGAGAAAGGCCCCTAGTCGTAAAGAATTAGAGAAAAGAGCCAAGAGACCTGGGAAATTCCGCAAGTTAGCCAGCATTGGCTCGGTCAGCCTCGCGCTGCTTCTTCTTGCGGGATACTTTACCTATCTCAATATGCCAAACTTATCCGTCCGCGTCGCCGCCGCGCAGGCTGGAGTAGACGCGACATACCCAGAATACCGTCCAGACGGCTATAGTTTATCTGGCAGCGTTGCCTACAATCAGGGCTGGGTGAGTATGAAGTTTGCCTCGAATAGCGGTGATCAGAACTTTACGATTAAGCAATCAAAAAGCAGCTGGGATTCTAGCGCACTTCTCGACAACTATGTCAAAGAAAAAGTTGGCGACAACTACGTACCCTACAACGAACGCGGTCTGACGATCTACATCTATAACAGCAATGCCGCCTGGGTAAACGACGGCGTACTCTATACGATCGAGGGTGATGCACCACTCTCTGGCGATCAGATTCGTCGAATAGCCACAAGTTTATAGCAGACTCTTCGCACTAAAGCGTTGATTTATTCTTACAAACCTTGTAAGCAATAAATCAAAGTTTTAGGGGAGTTACCTGGCGGCGGAAGAGTGAAACGCTCACTCTTCCGCCGCCGCAGGCAACCTACTACTTGCAGCGGTCCGGCGTCGCGCCCTCCACCTCGCGGAACGAGGTGAGGGGCTTGTTGCCGAACCACTTGAACTCGTAGACCTTGCCGGCCTGGACGTCGGCACCATCCGGATGGATGATGGCGAAGTCGCCGTCGGTCGTCTCGAACTCGTACGTGCCCGGTTCCAGCCATGACTCGTCGGCCTCACAGACAGTGACAACCCTGGAGTGATCACTCCAGGCGTAGATCACAGCCTTCACCAGTCCGGCGGCCAACAAGAGGCCGACCAGGGCGATGAGAACAGGCAGGATCACCTGTCTCCAGAACGGCACGGTCTTCTGTGCCTGCAGCTCCTGCTCCGACTCGGCAACAGGTGTCGGCTGCGGGTGTCGCTGAACGTACTGCGCGTACGTTCCGGCGCTGAAGTCATCCCCAGACGGGAACTCGTCCCAGCCGCCGAAACCGTTTGCTCTACTGGACATGCTTTTCTCCTTCGTTGCGGGGGATAACACTATGCAAAGTTCATGGAGTAATCCCCAGCAACGAAAGGTAGTAGTAGGTTAACGTGCATTAAATCAATCGATTTAACTTTACAATTTTAGCATAAGTACTATATTTTGTCAATATCTCCACCTCCTTATTTCATGATATAATCTACCGTATGTCTCAATCCGTTCGTACCCGTTTTGCCCCAAGTCCAACCGGCTATCTTCATGTCGGCGGCATTAGAACAGCACTTTTTGGCTACCTGGTCGCCCGCCAATCGGGTGGGCAGTTTATCCTACGGCTTGAAGATACTGACCAGAAACGAGAGGTAGCGGGATCTGACAAGCATTTGATTGAGAGCCTTCGAGCGCTCGGACTCGACTACGACGAGGGTCCCGACATCGGTGGGCCTTATGCTCCTTATCGTCAAAGCGAGCGACGCGAAAGCTATATTAAATGGGCTCAAAAACTTATCGACGCCGGACGCGCCTATGCCGATCCATACACACCCGAAGAACTACAGGCATTCCGCGAAAATGCAAAAACAAATAAACAAGCTTTTCTTTACCGCGACCATCGCCCCGAAAATCCACCAGTTTGGGATGGAACGACGGCACTTCGGTTTAAATCAGACCCAAAAAGCTACACTTGGCACGACGAAGTAATGGGTGACTTGTCATCTGGTCCGGAGGTAATTGATGACATCATCCTCATCAAATCTGACGGATTGCCAACATATAACTTTGCGCACATTGTCGATGATGCGGAAATGGAAATTACTCATATCATTCGTGGGCAGGAATTTATTGCCAGCCAGCCGAATTATCTGAATATTTACGAAGCCCTCAGTTTAGAGCATCCAAAATTTGCAACTGTACCACACATCTTGGCACCAACCGGCGGCAAAAAACTGAGCAAGCGCGACGGGGCAAAAGATGTCCTCGACTACCTTAAAGATGGATTCGTCCAGGAGGCACTCGTTAATTTCATTGCCAGTTTGGGATGGAACGACGGCACCGAACAGGAGATATTTAATCGTGACGAGTTAGTCTCCAAATTCGGCCTCGACCGCGTCCAGCGAAGTGGCGCACGTTTTGATGAGCAGCGATTAGTTTGGATGAACGGTCAATGGATCCGCCAACTTCCTCTGGATGAACTGTACGGGCGAGCCGCGAGCTTCTGGCCCGAAAGTGCTGCATCAACTAGTGAAGGACGAAAAAGAGAGATCCTCACATTGGTGAAAGATCGCCTAAAAACACTTGCCGACCTGCCGCTTCTCACCGAATATTTCTTTGCAGAACCAATGCCAAACTGGGACATGCTTGCTGAAAACAAGCAGCTAAAAAAGCTGGAAAAAGACGAGATCAGATCACTGCTTGATACGACCATCAATGCACTCGAAACAAGTGCCTTTGATACTGAGTCTCTTCAAAATACTCTTAACCAGTTGCTTGAAACAACAGGGCAGAAACCAGGAATACTCTTCAGTCTCATACGTCTGGCAGTGAGTTGGGCGCCATTTAGTCCAGCTTTGAATGAAACGTTAGCGACACTTGGCAAAGATACTGTCATCGAACGACTTCAAAGGGCAAAGGGAGAACTCTAAAAAGAAAAAGCTGGTTACGCTCCCGACAGGGGAGAGCGCAACCAGCGCGAGGAGGAGAGGGCTCAGTCCTCGTCCTGCTGCAGGCCGACCGGGTCGTTCGCACCGCGCTTGCCGCGCCACACGAGGAAACCAACCGCCGCCAGCAGACCAAGGCCCGCAAGAATCTTCTTCGTCATTGCCTCACCCTTCGTCGGGGACACCCGATTGGGTATCGCACAATGATCATATAAACATAATGATTGATATGTGTCAACTTATTTCCACTCGAAAGACATGGTATACTAACCGTAAGCATGAACAACGGAAAACCAAAAAGAAAACTTTTGGCACGTTTTAAAGAGTGGGTGCGCTCACATCGAACACGGACCTACCTTATTGTCGGGACCATCCTCGTTGTTGCAGCCGGTGGAAGTGCTTTTGCGATCCTAGCCCAGCAACCACCAGAAATGAAAGCTCATGTCATCAAGACAAAACCGAAGCCAAAACCGACCCCTCTCTACTATTCACCTCTGACCGGTGAAAAAGTCGCTGATGAAGCAGCGACCAAAATGCCCGTTACTGCCATCATGATCGAGAATAGTCCGGACGCCCGACCACAGTCAGGGATTCAAGAGGCTGGCGTCGTGTTCGAAGCAATCGCCGAAGGAGGCATCACACGATTCCTCACTCTCCATCAACAGGATAAGCCAAGTATTATCGGCCCCGTCCGTAGCCTCAGAATGTACTACGTGGATTGGTTGGCGCCGTTTAATGCCAGCGTGTCACATGTCGGAGGTAGCAAGGCTTCGCTCGATGAGATCCGAAATGGCAAATATCGAGATATCGACCAGTTCTTTAATGGATCATATTATTGGCGTGCCACTGATCGCTACGCGCCGCATAATGTCTATACTACTGCTGAAAAACTCGACGCGCTCAATCGGGCGAAAGGCTACACGGAATCAACTTTTACTGGCTTTACGCGCGTAGAGGGAAAAGCAGCCAAGACTCCTACCGCGAGTCAGGTTACTGTCAATATTAGCGGGCCAACATACAACACCAGCTACACTTATGACCCTGCCACCAACCGCTACAATCGCTTCCTGGGAGGTGCACCGCACCTGGATCGCGAGAAAGGCCAGGTTACCCCCAGCGTCGTCATTGCCCTGAAGGTAAATATGGTTCGCATCTTTGAGGACGGCTACCGAGAAAGTATCGAAACCATCGGTAGTGGTCAGGCGGTTATCTTTCAAAATGGCACTGCTCAGGAAGTAACCTGGCACAAACCAAGTCGTGAAGGGCAGCTGACATTCACGGACGCGACGGGCAAAGATGTGCCGCTGATCCGCGGACAAACCTGGATTAGTGCCGTACCAAACAGCACGGGGAGCGTTTCATGGCAGTAAAGCCACAAAAACCACCTGCCATGGTGCGGGATTATTGGCCAAAATATCGTCGTCAGGCCATCGGCCTCGTGATTCTTATGCAGCTAGGGGCCACTCTGGCCATCGGCTTTGCACTCGTCATGGCAGGTGTTACCACGACAACTGTCGTCTTTTGGATCACGCTCTTTGCCGTGCTTGCTGCCAACATCGGCAGCAACCTACTTCTCTTTACCCAGCTCCTAACACCACTCAAGGATCTGACAAGCGCCCTAACACACATCTCGGGCGAACCAACTATCGTCACGCCTCCGAACCCCAACGCGCGCCATTTTGAAAGAGATGGCTTCAAGCCGCTTCTCCAGCTTATTTACGAGCTCGCCGCCAGCAAAGGAGGGGCAGAGGAAACTACGGCCACGGAAGGCGATACCCAAAAATCCCTATCCGACCTCAGTGCAGCGCTGGATAACACTGCCGCTGGATTCATCGTTCTCGACACCGCCGGAAAGGTGGTCTACGCCAATAGTAAAGCCCCCATCGAAACAGATAAGGACGGTAACATTTCGATTAATCTGCTACGCGATGATGACTTCAACCTCGAGGCGTGGTTAAAGGAATGTGAAGAAAAATCCGTCCGCAGCGAAAAGACCTGGCAGCGAGTGGCCAACAAGGTTCCAGGCGAAGAAAACCGCAAAATCTATGACATTGTCGCCTCATACAACAAGGGAAGCAAGGCGCAGGTCGTTTTGACACTGTTTGAGCGCACCGAAATATACCTTCCGGAAGACGAAGACCTGGACTTTATTGCATTTGCAGCCCATGAACTTCGCGGACCCATTACCGTTATCCGGGGCTACCTGGATGTGCTTGGTGATGAGCTGGAGGACCAACTAGATAGCAGCCAGGTCGAACTTATGAAGCGACTCGTCGTTTCGGCCAATCGACTGTCTAGTTATGTGAATAATATTTTAAACGCCTCGCGCTACGACCGACGCCACCTCAAAGTTCATCTCCGCGAAGCAACGGTAGCAGAAATCTACGACTCAATCGCTGACGATATGAAGCTCCGTGCCTCATCGCAAAATCGGCTGCTGTCCATTCATCTTCCCGATGATCTTCCGACCGTTGCGGCCGACGTCGCCAGTGTCAGCGAAGTCTTTTCAAATCTCATTGATAACGCCATCAAATACAGTAACGAGGGTGGTGCAGTGAACGTTACCGCTACCCAGGACGGCGATTTTGTGAAGATTGCGGTCGAAGATCATGGGATCGGCATGCCGGGGAGTGTCGTCAGTAATCTCTTTCATAAATTCTATCGGTCACACCGCTCACGCGAAACTGTTGCCGGGACCGGAATTGGGCTTTATATTACCAAAGCCATCGTTGAATCTCACGGGGGTAAAATTGGTGTCCGCAGCGCAGAAGGGCAAGGCTCGACGTTTGAATTTACGCTGCCGATATACAGCACCGTTGCAGAAAAGCTCAAAGCGAATGATAATAGCAATGAAGGGTTCATCAGCCACACCGAAGGCGGCTGGATCAAGAATCATGCGATGTACCGAGGATAATGATGGCTATTAAAACGATTTTATGTATTGAAGACGACCGATTCATCGGCGAAATGTATGTTCGCAGCCTTAAGAAGGCGGGATATGATGTCGACTGGATGGTCGATGGCAATGACGGGCTTGTTGCAGCCCGAAACAAACACTACGACCTCATCTTGCTCGATATTATGTTGCCCGAACGACGAGGGAGCGAGATTCTGGTAGCACTTCGCGGGAGTGGAAATAACCTCGTCCCCGACACAAAAATTATCGTTCTGACCAACTTTGACCAAGATGAGGAATCGCGCATGGCCATGGAGCATGATGTCGATGCCTATCTAATCAAGGCAGATATCACCCCCAAAAAACTCCTCTCCATTATCGATAAACTCGCTCATGTTTAGTTGACATTTTATTTCTTTTATGATATTATTTTAACCAAGACGTCTCTGTTCGAGACGCGCACGTTCAGGTCACGCCCGCTCGGGCGATTCACACGCCAACTTGAGGAGAGCTCGTGCGAGCACTTGTTATCGCAACCGCAGTTCTGGCAGGCATCATCCTGACAGACTACGGCTTTCGCAACGCCACCAGCATCACCGTGATGGGGTGGATTGCGTTCGGTTGTGTCGCTATGGCAATCACTCTGATGACTGCCGTTGCGCTGGACCCCACGGGACAGGTCTGCGACCTCATCCGCGAGATGATGGCAGTAGCGAGCATCGTGATGTCGCTGCTGACCCCGCTGGGCTTGTCGGATGGTCTGTTGTTCACGAAAGTGGACATGGAAGCAGCCGAGGCTTCGATCTCCATTCCTGTCCCCCTTGACGAACCGCTCACGGTCATCGACGAGAAGGGAACGGGCCAGATCGTCCTCATCATCAAGGAGAAGTGAACGTGCAGGGTTCCGGGGCTGTCCCGGGACCCGCACCCCAAGGTAGCGCCAAGAGGCGTTTTTATTTTGCCCAAGACAAGGAACAAGCCCGCCTCTTAGGGAAGTCTTACCGACTCCGCCTTGAGACGGGCTTGCCCGGAGAACTACTCCTCACCACCTACTTGCCGAGGACCTTCTCCAGGAGGATCCTCTCCAACTGAGAATGCTCCCGAATTCGGCGCATCTCATGGAAGATGTTGTCCTTCTGACCTGGAGTGTCAGCCTCGAACGATCCGCAGTCGACCCCAAAGCCACCGAGGAACTTCTCGAAGGGGGACTGCTGCGCTGTCACCGTCGACAACTGCTTGGCGGGGATGACAGGCTTGGAATCATCCATGAAGTAGTACCACGGAATCTTCCGTTCGATGGAGATGCTCCTCTTCGTGACGATGTAGCGCGTGTAGTACCACTTCGCCCACGTTCGTAGCAGGACGTACGTCCCGGCCAGGAACAGGCCAAGAGTGATCAGCACCAGTGCCTCGGTCCACGTGACAGATGCTGCCAACGCAAGCGAGGTCACCAGCGCCCCCTTGGCGGTCCGCAGCATCCACTTGAGCTTTGGCTTCAGCTTGCCCAGGGTCAGCACCACGAGGGCACCGACGGCAAGCGCAAGGAAAAGCCCCTGCGTCGTCTTCTGATCACCCATACCCGCCATGATGGGCTGGAGGGCAGCAAAGCCCCACAGCATCAACAGGACGGGCGAGATAGACAGAAGCCCTTCGAGCAAGAGAAGGGCATGGGCACGGTGATTGTAGGAATCTCTTCCCACACCTACCGGAACCACGGACTCCTCGGTGGATTCGGCCGGTTGCGGCCCCTCTGCAGTTGAGGGCATGTCGAGCGTCGTCTCCTCCTGCGGTCGTCTCTCGACGGCTCGCACGGGGGGTTCGACGCCCAACACCGGCGGCTGGAAGGCCTGGTTGAGCTGGAAGCCGCGCAGCGCCATGAAGACAAGCCCCACGACAACCGTCACCCATCGGACAACTCCGCTGGTCGCACTGGCGATCAGCAGCATTACCAGGAAGACGGCAACAATCTGAAGGATCGTCGCTTGATGATCCTTCCACGAAGGCTTCTGCGGAGCCGGCTCCGTAGACAGGTACAGCCCCTGTTTCATCTTTCTCACCTCACAATCGGGTAGAAGGACAGTCCATTCTCCGGACATAGCATATTTATACTATAAAAATGATGTTTTTACAATCACAACTAGCCTAATCGCGATAGGGAGACGGGGAAGGTATGGCCATCCCAAGCGTCCTAAGCTTCACCTGTTAGTTCTTTTTTATATTTTACCGGCGTTTTTCCCAAAATGCGCTTAAAATCCGTTATGAAATGTTGTTGACTACTATATCCCAGGTCGTAGGCAATCGCGGTCCAATCTGGATTATCCACCCTTTGAATTTGTTCGGCAGCACTTAGCAGGCGGTGGCGCTGAATGAGCCACTTTAGTCCTATACCCGTATATTCCTGAAATAACTGCTGCAACCATCGCTCGCTACGTCCGGCGGCCCTTGCCACTGCCGCGACCGTATGAAGCTCTTCGTCAGCTTCCACCGCCATAATGATGGTGTTCACAAGGTCGATGTTTTTATCTTGTTCAGGATGCTTTGACCGGATAAGTTCCGCTAGGCGCGCAGTAACCACCTCGTCACCGAGGGAAAGAAGCTCGTGGGTATACGCATCAGTAATTTCCGGAAAGACGAGCCCGACATCCAGGTTCTTGCCCTGCAGCTCTGCCATGGCATCGTCCCACAATGCATGAAAAGCCCCAGGACGAAAACGTACTCCGATAATCCTCCCCGTACCTTCGGCAACATACGTCCGCTTGCCCTTGAATGTCCCCTGAATGCCACGCTCGCCCGTAGATGTAATAAAGAGGTCAACGTAGGGCCGGTGCATGACTTGCTCCGACTCGTACCTAGAAGGGATAGCATCCCACTTAATTGTCCAGAAATGATCGACAAACAACCCTAGATCAGATGGCGGAAGATATGTCTTGATCTGAATAAACTGTTGATATCCATGCGGATCAAGATGGCCACGCGGTTCATAGTTTTCTTTGCCAAGGGCTGCGGATTTTTGTAATACTTCACTCATCCTCCTTTGTATTATACGAGTACAACACTTAACAAAAGGAGTACAACATGAAAAAACAACATTTCCTACGTGGCATGGCAACGGTCAACTATTGGGCGGACGACCTAAAGGCAGCCCGCAAATGGTATGAAGAATTATTCGGGCTTGAAGCATATTTTAATTATCCAAGCGTCGAAGAACCGGCATATGTGGAATTCCGCCTCGGTGACGATGAAGATGAATTTGGTATAATCGACCGCAAGTACGCACCAAAAAGCATGCAAGCAGGTCCTGGCGGTGCCGTCATGCTGTGGCATGTCGATGACATTGAGGCTACGTTTAAAAAATTACTTGATGCTGGTGCCAAAGAATATGAACCGATCACAAGGCGTAGTAGTGACTTCATCACCGCCTCGGTCGTCGATCCGTTCGGTAACGTTGTGGGCATCATGAATAACCCACATTGGATAGAGCTTCATGGCGGGCCAAAAGAACGCTAAAATAAATAGCATGACATCAAGTGAATTCCCGCTCATTCCAGTACCGTCCGCAGCCGCCTGGCAGACGTGGATCCATGAACACAACGACGATCAGAGCGGCGTGTGGCTCAGGCTAGCCAAAAAAGGAAAGGCTGTTCCTACGGTTGCATACGACGATATCCTTGATATCGCCCTGTGCTACGGGTGGATTGACGGGCAGCGCAAAGGGCTAGATGATACCTACTTTTTGCAAAAATTCACCCCTAGAAGGCCGAGGAGTCTCTGGTCACGGCGCAACGTCGACAATGTCGCGCGTCTAACGGCAGCAGGCAAAATGCAGCCCAGGGGCCTGGCTGAGGTCGAGGCGGCAAAGAAGGATGGGAGATGGGAGGCAGCGTACGATTCGCAAAAGAATTTCCAGATTCCCGATGATTTTTTGACGGCAGTAGAGAATAACGAAAAAGCAAAAACATTCTTTGATACACTCAATAAAACAAATAAATATGCTATCGCGTTTCGTCTTACGACCGCTAAGCGACCAGAAACAAGACGGCGACGATTCGATGCGCTTCTAACAATGCTTGAAAAAGGCGAGAAGTTTTATTAACACCTAATACAAACTCCGTCCTCGAATTAATCTTCGCGGACGGTTTTTTGGGCTAATCGGATCTGCTTTTTGAGTGTATCAATCTGTTTCTGCTGTTCGATCACCGCACCAACCAGATAGGGAACGAGGTCGGCTGATGCGATATGTTTTCGCATTGAACCATCGCCCTGAATCGTCTCGTCCCCTTGCCAAGCCTCCTCAGAGATAAGATCCGGGAAAATCTCTTCCACTTCCTGAGCGATAAATCCATAGCGAAGCTTCCCATTTTTCCCCGCCGCCTTCCAGCGCCACCGCACCGGACGCAGGGAAAGAACTTTATCGAGTACACCATCAATAGATACCACATCCTGCTTCAATGTGATATCCGACCCACCTGTCGGCATTTCCTTCAGGGGGATAATCTTCGCCCGATTCCGTGTCATCATTTACATACAATAGGGAATTTGCTAGGGAATAAAAATAGGAAAAAATACTGAATACGATGTTGTATATACAACTTTAAATGGAAGGATTTCACAGATAAAAATACGCCTTTCGTGATTTAATTTGACTTTATTACGAAAAAGATCATAATTATTTTCATTCACAGGCATTTTTTATGAGTAAAAAAGGATTAGGTACATCACACTTGTTTACACTGCTAAAAAAGGAGCTTCAACTCCTCCGTAAGGGTGCCGGGCTTGTCGTATGGAAGCTAGAGCAGGCCCCCGAGCTTCGAGTGGCAGTCGCAAAGCAACTAGAAATCCAACCTCATCAGCTTACGGCGGTCCAGACCTATGCCTATCTCCTTCACCAGATAGGTGAGCTGGGCAACAAGGACGGGATGAATGCTCTAAAAAACGCCTACCGACTTGAGCCGTCATTGCCCTCGGCCCTCACGCGCCGTCGAGTCGAATTTGCACTTCAGATCGAACGTCATCCGGACACCATCAAGGCGTATGAGGATCAGGCAATCGACGAACTGGCACACCGCCTTCTTGCACCCACCCACCAGGCTGACAAGCAGAAAGTTCTGCCACCCGTCAGAAAAACAGACAATCAAGAAAGGGCCCTGCAACGATCCGCCATCGAAAGCTTGGGTGGACTATTCGAATTTGGACCGCATGCACACGAAATTATCCGAATCCTTGGTAAAAGCCCGGCCCCATACCTCGACGCTAACGTTGAATGTATTCTTCTTCCCAGCAAAAGGGGAAGGGGCTGGTATGCATATCGCTATCGCTACACCTTTCGATCGCTTAAAACGACCTTTCGTATTGGGGTCACTACTTCGGCGCATGATACGAGCGTATTGATCGCCTCGGGGTTATTTGACGAAATGATCCAACTCAATGAGAGTGCCAATTTCGACGAGGAACTGCCCGGAATTATCGGCAATTGCAGATTCATTGTTCACGACCCAGAGACGAACATCCAGCAATCACTTTGGTTTACAGAGATGGATGCCCCGAAGAGGCGTGAGCTTTTAGGTCATGTATGGCAGGTTGATGCGGACGCCTGCCGCGTTATCGAACTTCAGGTTGGCCCAAAGGCGGTTGATGGCCTTGCATCGTACGAACTACGGATCGACTACGACCTTCGAGTAAATGAGCACTACGCCTACTGGGAGACCCCTGGCCTTATGTATCTCAATACCTTGACGATTGATATCTCGCAGTTTCCCGAACGGGAAAAGTGGCAATTCTTTTTGAAACCATTTCTTGGAACAACATTTACCGGATCGTTTGATCCAAACGGGAATCGTTTTACACTGCCAGCCAGCAGTTGGATCACGGCAGGACAGGGGATTGTCGTGATCTGGCAGGAGAAGGCAGCATAAACCCGGGGGCTATTTCACAATTCGATAAATAACCTCGATCATGCCCTGCTTCTCTGTAGTCTTAAGATTTTCTAGGAGAATATGACGTTCGGTTAGATTATCAAAAAGTCTGATGCCTTTTCCGATCAATATTGGTGCAATCGTCAGGTGCATTTCATCTACCAGGTCTTTGTTAAGGAACTGCTGAAAAACACTCGGACCACCGAATAGATACACCCATTTATCGCCAGCGGCTTCAACCGCTTGTTGGTGAATAGCGTCGATCCCATCGGTGACAAAACGAAAATCCGCATCCTTGGACGGGTCCTCTGGTGCTTTTTCACACAGCACAAAGATTGGCGAAGGGCCATATGCTTGTTCCTTGAACCAGCCCTGCTGGACACCGAGTTCATACGAACGATTCCCCACAATAATCGCTCCGACCTTAGAGGTAAACGCACTCATGTCCCAGCCACTGGAAGCATCGCCCGATTTGGCGTTCGCTGCCGCACTCGCACCGATCCAGTCAATCTCATCATGCGGGCCAGCCACGTACCCATCAAATGTCATGATCAAATTAAGTACTGCCTTTGCCATATGTCCTCCAATCTATCATCCGCGCAGGCCAAATACCGCAATACCCGGTTTGGCAACTCCATTCTGATCAACAGCAATGGCATATGTAGGAGTCGCTCCCGCCGCCGACCTCGCTTCCGTGGCAACAGTCATAGCAGCAAATGGAAGACATTTTGGATCTGCCCGTTCCGTCAGACCACTTCCAGAGACATCGAAATTCACTCCCTGTGTGTTGAACATCGCCGCCACTAGGAGATCCTGCGTGCCCGCCAGGGAAGTAGTTGGCGCACTAAACGGTGTATTGACGGTAGAGGGGAAGTTGGCCTTTACAAATCCTTCAACATCTACTCGACCATCCAGAAGCAGTACCGCTCCCATAACATCAAACCCTCCGGCATTCGGCATCGTCACATCTTTACTGCCATCCGTCGCCACCTGCACCTGGAATATTTGCAGTAGGCCGTTGCCGTCACCATTCGTTTCAGTGGTCCCGATTTGCGTCAGCGCTCCTGCCGTACTAGTCGGCAAACTAGCCGCATTATTATCGGTCGAGTAGACCACCAGCAAGGTATCGCCCGCTGTAGTCAATCCTCCTGTCGTGGAGAGTGTCTGACCCGATGTCAGATTGTCAGAAGTCTGTAGCACTTCTTTAATAACAGGGGTAACTGGGGTGTACGGATTAGCCAGCAGATTGCCATCCGAATCGCGGTTGTTTGACCACGAATCAATAATGACCGGCTCCTCCACTACATGTAGACCAAATTCACTTGCGTGAATAGGACCAAAATCATTATTCGTTATCACTGCATCACGCAGCCGAAAGTTTACCCTCATATGATACAAACCAGATTCGAAATAGCAGTTGTTGAGCGTTGGCGTGGCAAGTAAGTCAACCAGAGTCGCCGGTCCACATGTTAGAGCGGCGTTCATTGGCGTACCTAATATCGAGGTTGTTCGCCGAATTGCCGTGTGTTCGACCGTAAAGAAGCCTTCCGTGGAAGGATTATTAAATACCTGAATCCCATCACAGTGCTGACCTTCGTTGATAAACGCCTGCTCATGAATATAACATTGTGAGATGAGGGCATCGGCGGGGTTCAACTGGGCCACAATGTGAATTCCATCACCAGTCCGTGATATATCACAGCGTCTTACTACAAGGCCTGCATCCGAACCAATGCCATGCACCTGAGGGTTTGGACCCACGGCATTCCCAACAACGGTTGTATCAGTGACCGTCAAAACACCAGAGCCACCATTTAGCATAATACCGAAGGTATCATTCGCATTTGGACGCACCTCGCAGTTGGTTACTGTTGGATTTGCACCGGTAAAGACCAGGCTAGCATTAATACGGTAGTGATCAATGGTGATATTATTCCCGGCAACCACCAGTGTCCCCGTATCCCAATGTGCCGTCCAACCGCCCGGCAGAGGATCATTGAGGTTGATCACTGTCAGGTTCGCTTGGCTGCCAAGGTATCCTACACGCCCAGCAGTCGCCCGCACCCCGGCGGCAAGGATATGAGCAACACCGCGAGCAATCGCACTACGCCGAACTGCTTTTATCCCAATCACACAAGGTCTCCGGCCAGTACCCACTCGTTTGTTGCGCGCTTTCGCAGCGACAAGGTAGAGTATTGCGTACGTGCCGAAAGAAGTCCGTCAGCGGAACGAATTGTCACTCCTGAACCAGGTGCGATAGTCAGCTGACCAGTACCATACTGCAACAGTTCGATCACGGTTCCAACAGGAAACGCAACCGAACCATTGGGCGGAACTGTCGCCGTTACAGCGCTCGAAGAAGTAAATTCTACTGCAGTGCTGGCATCAGCTAAACCAAATGTGTAGGTTGTGCCCGCTTGAGTTGTTGCCGTGACTTGCTGTGCGGCAGCAACCGCCGCCGCAGTATCATTTAACTTTGTCTGAACGGCGCTCGCCAGCTTTGTCTCGCTAATCGCGCCGTCGGCCACCACATTCCCAGCAACACTGCCGTCCTTTAGAGCTCCGGTAGAGGTATGCGCTTGGTCTAGAAAATCATTGAGAATCGTACCCCAAGTTCCACTATCTTGTCCTGGTATCGGAAGACGTGCCATAGTAACTTCAGTATACCTACCACCATAGATAAGCGCAAGCCGTTTGCGGTATACTAAAGGTATGGATCAATTCAAGACAGAAAAGGTAATCGTGAATGGCATAGCCATTCACACGGCCAGAAGCACATCACATACCGATGTCGTTCCCGTTGTTCTCTTACATGGCTTTCCAGAGTCAATGCTCAGCTGGCGCATTGTAGCGCCCGAACTTGCCAAAAGCACATCTGTCGTCTGCCTCGACCTTCGGGGGTACGGTGAAAGTGACCCGCCAAAAGGTGAAGACCCAAAACTGTATTCAAAACAAACCATGGCCCAGGATGTCCACGAGGTCATGCAACACTTTGGCTATGATCGATACATCGTCGTCGGGCATGACCGCGGTGGATGTGTCGCGTTTCGTCTGGCACTCGACTATCCTGATGAAGTTGCCGGGGTAGTCATCCTCGATGTCCTCCCAACACTCGACACCTGGCAATCACTCCAGGGGACCTTTGGCGTGTTCGGATATCACATGTTCCTGCTCGCACAGCCCACCGATTATCCCGAACGATTGATTGGCGCAGCTCCCGAAATCTTTTTCAACAATACGATGGATAACTGGAATAAAACACCTCATACCATCCCACAGGATATACGAGAGAAGTATCTGGATTATTTCAAGGATCCTGAGACACTTCACGCTATGTGCCAGGATTATCGTGCAGGCGCCTTCGTCGACCCGGTCGACGATCAAGCCGCCAAGGATGCGGGAAAGAAGATCCAAGCTCCATT
This sequence comes from uncultured bacterium, assembly GCA_966186595.1. Classification (GTDB taxonomy): domain Bacteria; phylum Patescibacteriota; class Saccharimonadia; order Saccharimonadales; family Saccharimonadaceae; genus JALRBM01. The sequence continues at coordinate 25,055 of CBIFWO010000006.1, forward strand.
AACAGTTCTTTGGCAAAAGCCCGAAGGGTTCGAGTTGCCGTTTGACCCCATCAAGGTATGGCAAGAATGGTCCGACCAGAAAGTGAGTGGATACCCGGTAGCTTGCGGGCATTTTATTCAAGAAGAAAAACCGGATGAAGTCGTGAAGGTAGCTCGGGAGCTTCTCGCGTCTACGGTACGCTAAAGTGTGCTGTGGCTCCAGGTATCCGCGCGACGAAACTCGCCTGCGCGAACACCCGAAGCCAGTCCTCTCAACTGCAGCAGGAACACCGGGGATTGCCGCAGTGGTTGCCAGCGAAGCAGTCGTTGCACGGCGCGAGCCGCATCGCAGCACGCAAAATCCAGACAATCATGACTTGCTCCTCACTCGGGTTTAGGACTATTTTGTTATACCATATTCAGACTATTCGCGCCAAAAATCGTGCAATAATCTTTCGATCGCTGTTGAAATTATCGACATAGCTGATTACCATAAATAGTATGGCGCGGCTTCCAACACCAGGTAGCGACAGTGGTCAGTGGGGGACGATCCTCAATGACTATCTTTCAATTGCCCATAATACCGATGGAACGCTGCAACCGATTGCCAGAACAACGCTTGCGACGAATGTTCAGACATCATTGAACTTAGCCGATTCTTCTGTGCAGCAAGGTGACCATTTCATTTCGGTGCAGGATGCGGCCTACGGAGCAGTCGGCGACGGCACGACTGATGATACGGCAGCGATTCAAGCCGCAGTTGACGCCGCCGGTTCAACGAAACTATGCTACTTTCCGGCAGGAACATACATTATCAGCAGCCCGATCAATCTAAAATCAGGCGGCAATTATCTTGGTGCCGGATGGTCTTCAGTCATTAAGCAGGCGAACGGAACCAATCTGACGCGACTCGTCCAATGGCCAAGCGGAACAAATAGCAATTGTCTTATGGCCGATCTGATGATCGACGGCAATCGCGCGAATAACACCGGCACAACCTGCTACGGTCTTTACGCTTTTGCACTCCAATATTCGACATTTCGAAACGTCCGCGTCCAGCAGGTTTTTGGTGACGGCTGGCGACTTGACGGCTCGAGTGGTGGATTCGGCAACACGACTTCCACCGTCCATATGGAAAACTGCTGGGCGTATGGCAATGTCAATAATGGGGTAGTGTTCACTAGTTTTGTCGCCGATGTGCATGTGCATGGCGGTGATTTTGGCTTCAACGGGGCCTCGGCAATCACGCTCCAGGCGGGATCGTGCTCAATTCGGGATGCGGTACTGTGGGGAACGACTGGCGGACCAGGGCTATTAGTTGGAGGTCAGTCCAATCAAATCACTAGCTGTAATATCGAGGGAAATTCACAGCACGGTGTGGTCGTAAATCAATTTGGTTCGTACACGCTCATCACTGACTGTAAAATCTATGCTAATTCAGGAGCAGGCAATGGACTGTACGACGGCGTGTCAGTCAACGGTGTCAGTGGTACGCCCGTTACTGGGGTAATACTTGAAGGTAACTTTATTTATCCAAATCTGTTCAGCGGCGGAACAACACAGGCGCACGCAATTAACTTTGGCGGATTCCACCAGCTATGTACGGCGATTGGAAATAATGTGGGATTTGCCGGCAGCCAGGCGGCGTGGTCGCCCTCAAACTCAGTCATCAATGGATTCGGTCAGAGCGATTATGTCGTAGACAATCCAGGATTCAACCCCGTTGGCCTCCTCTCTGGCCCAAGTGTCGGCACGTCAGGTGTCGCCACTATCAATCCGTGGGGCGTTCCGGCCACCATTTACATCAGCGGAGGAACGGTCACTGATGTAGCGATTAATGGCAATTCAACTGGACTTACCTTTGGCATGTTCCGGCTTGGCCCCAATCAGTCGATTACTTTGACCTATAGTTCAGCCCCAACATGGACATGGATCGGCGAATAAGAAAATGACGCTCATTTCACCCGAAGGGTGATCTCGTCTAAAAGATTAATGCCATACCGCTCTCATGATAGACATTCCCGGAGGCGATTTCGTTCGCTTCACAATCTGTCGAAGGACCATAATATCCAACTGTAGCATGAAAAGCCGTGCTGAAACGATTGTTAGTAATCTGAAAATTAGACGTGTTTGGGATCGGACAGTACAGCGTATAGCCACCACCCGCCAAGAGGTTATTACTTATCGTCGTATCGCTGCTCGTCGGACCACCCGAGCTGTTATTGATATTGATTGCCGCATTTCCAACGCTCCCAGATGAATTCGTCGCATAGATCGTATTGTGATTAATCAAAAGTCTGGATCCGATAGGAGATTGGATACCGTCAATGTGGGGATCGGTCGTTGGGTTGTACGAGATCAGATCATGAACATAGCTATCTTCAAGCGTAATATCGGTATCCATATCAAATCCATTTTCACAGCTATGAATATTTACGCGGCGAGCCGTAAAATTATAATCGCCCATCGCTGTACCCTGGGTATTATTGCAATGGATTTCAGTATCCTCAACAAGCAGGCGGGTGCCAGAATAGTTGTTGTGACTGGAAATAACAGTAAAGCCGCTGCAGCTTACTTTCGACTTGCGGATGATGACGCCGGGTGCATTGACTGATATACACCCGCGAATATCTTTGTTCTCGATCACTGTCCCGGCAGCATTAATCGTCATGTCGCCGTTCATAACAGTAAGTGAAGTCCCTGCGGGAACACCCGTACATGAAGTGTTAGGATAGCTCGGAAGTGGGCACCCGCTCCCGCCCGAACCCCCAGAGGCTCCGCCGCCAGTAGAGCCACCGCCCGTACTACCGCCACTTCCGGGCGCTGGCGAGCCGCCAGTCGAGGTATTGTTATTTGTATTATTTGGCTTCGTCTCCGTTTTTTTATCCTCAGGCTTCTTTTCAGCGGGGGCTTTTTCATCTTCCGATTTTGGCGCAGAGGGTTGCCCCGAGCTTTCCCTAGACGTGTTATTCTGGCCGTCTGATAGAGGTGATGGGATTGCAGGCCCCAGCAGCTTCAGCAACATAAGCACACCAATAGCGATAGCGACCGCCAGGAGAATCCCACCGACGATCGCGCCCCTTAGCATCCAGCTGCTGGGCCACAAGCGCTTCAATTTCTCTCGCAGAGTATGGTTTTTGCCACCAAAAACAGACTGGGGTTGCTGGTAGGGATCGACCGGGGGCGGCGTATTTGTGAACATGTTTGTTTTAAGCTTTATCTCATCTATAGTAACACTTTTACGCGTCGTCTCCAATCATCTCGGCAAATGCCTGGATGATGTCTTCAGCAAAGAGTTCGGGGAGTTCCATAGCAGCGAAATGCCCTCCTTTCTCCATGACTTTGTAGCGCTGAACGTTCAGGCCCTGGCGTGCAGCCCATTCTTTTGGAACGTGCGCATCGTTAGGATAGACGGTAAGCGCCGTGGGCACATCGCTCTTTGGCGTAGAGGCGGCCTCTTCACCCCAGCCAGCACTCATATTTTGAGCAGCTTCCTCCTTGTACATTTGCATTGCTGATCCAGCCGTACCAGTAAACCAGTAGATGCACATATTCGTCAGGAAGGCGTCCCGTCCACCGAAAGCCTCATCCACATAGTTATAATCTTTGCCACGATTTGCAAAACTCGCTGCCCAAGCCGCCAGACCGACGGGCGAATCATTGAGCGCATACGCCAGACTGAGCGGTTTCGTGGCGTGCACCATCGTGTAGGCGCCCTCGCTCCAATACCACGCACTGGTCTCCTCCTGGAATTTCTTTTCCGCAGGGGCAAGATCGGCTTCGTCGACGGTGCCCCAGCCCACATCGGTCAAATGAATTGCTTTAACCATCTCAGCATGCTGCCGAGCCAGCGCCATCGTTACCGGAGCACCAGTATCGCCACCGACGGCAAAGAATGCATCGTACCCGAGCACCTCTTTCATCAGCACCGCCCAAAGGTCAGCAACACGCTTGCTACCCATACCATGTGGCGTCGAAAAGCCATAGCCGGGCAAGGAGGGAACGACGATGTTATACTCTTTGGTAAGTCGTGGAATGACTGTATGGAAACGATAGAACGAATCGGGCCAACCATGGGTAAGCAAGATCGTCTTGGCCTGCGGATCAGCGTTTTTCTGGTGGATAAAATGAATCTCAACACCGTCAATCGCCACTTTATAATTATCAAAGGAATTTATCTCGGCCTCGGCCTGACGCCAATCGTAGGTATCACGCCAATATTCGACAACTTCCTGCATAAATGCAAGGTCCGTGCCATTACTCCATGGCTTGCCGCCTAATGATTTGGGCATCCGGGCGTGCTCCAGGCGATACTTCAAATCATCAATATCATCCTGGGGGATAGCAACCGTAAATTTTTCTGGTTTCATATGTGCCTCCTTTATGATTTATATCCTTATGATAAGATTTTTCCAGGGAGGAGTATTGTACCGAAACGTCAATTTTGATCTTTGTACGCGGCGAGAATCTGACCAGGCGTCTGGCCGGCGAGCAATTTCAATGACTTCGTCAGATGAGCCTGATCGACATACCCCGCTTCGACCACCACATCAGCAATAGATTTGCCAGCCTGCAGCAAGGCATATGCCTGACGCGCCCGCCGAATTCGCCCCAGCTCCCGCCTGGTCAGTCCAGCAATCTGCAGCATATGACGCTGGACTGAGCGTTCCGACAGTGACGGCGCTCCGCTCAGCGCTTTCTCGACTAACGGATGTACGAGGATGATTTTTCTTTTTACCAGCTCTTCAACGAATTCTTCAGCATGGTCGTAGGAGGGAAGGGGGACTTTGTGTCCGTCCACAATAAGGTAACCATCGACAATCGGTAACTTCACACCAAACGTGGGGATGGCTTGTTTGGAAAGCCCTGGCATAAATAGATGCGCCCTTAGTAGTACACCCCAATATACGCCGCCCACCCTGTAGGGAAGGGAGAGCATCTCAGTATGGGGTGCCCCGACAATGGCCTCTGTTTTTCCATCCTCCTGACGGAAAAAGAACGTCCAATATTCCATGGCGAGGCCTAAATGAGCCCCATCATGATCAGGTCGCGAACGCCACTTCATATAGATATAGGGCGAGTCTGACTTTTGTTCTTCTAATCTCATTCCACGTTACTATATCATGTCCAAAGGAGCGGATTGACTAATCTAAAAAGATCTCTTGACTAATTGTCAAAAAGTACTAAAATTTCCCATATAGATGTGAATTTTACAATTCACTCTATATTCGGCAGAGGGACGACGTGGCAGGGGCCTAATTGTTTACAAAAGTTTTGCAGATAATTAGGCCATCTGTCACCGCAAAAGAAAGAGGCCGCCGCCATGACGAGGAAGCAGCAGGACAGGAACCGCGACTTCTCGACGAAGAAGCCGGGCAAGGACTCCGTCCGCATCACCTTCGCGAGCGAGAACGACCGCGACTGGTGATCCGCCTCTTCTAGACGGTTCCGCGCGGCTTGCCCAGTTGGGACAGCCGCGCGGAACCTCGGCCCTCTGCCACTTCACCAAAGAGGTAAACGCGTTTTTACGCTTTTGGTGAAGGATATACAATATCATTATTCATCTTATCCGCGCGGCCTTATAATTAAGATGAAATCATGACAAAACGTGAAACCTTATCGACAGGCGATTATACCCATGTGCTTTGGGACTGGGATGGATGCCTAGCTAAGACGCTACATCTATGGGTCAAGCATTACACTGAAACTTTCAAGGAAGAGGGAATACAGAAAACAAGAGAAGAAATCATCGCCAGTATGGGCTTTTTCCGACGAGATATCCAAACATGGGGATACTCATTAGACGAAGCAAATCGTATGGTCAAAAAGACCCATGACCGGGCAACCCCCGAGCTGAGTGTCGTCGACTTATATCCAGGAGCAAAAGAAACGATTCGAACATTAGGAGAACGAGGAATTTATCAGGCCATCGTCACCAAATCGCAGCTCCACATTGTCAAGTCAGCTGCCGTACATCATGGTATCTACCCACATTTGACCACTATCATAGGCGGTGATAGCGTAGCCGAGCATCAACAAAAACCTCATCGCGAGCCGGTGGATGCCGCTCTACGTCTCATGGGCGGAAGTGCAATCAAAGCTGTCATCATCGGGGACTCAGGTACAGATTTAAGAACGGCACTAAATGCCGAGATTGATTCTATCCTATACTATCCCGAGGCTAATAAAGAATTTTACCCCGTCCCTGCAAAAGAAGGGGGACACCCAACCCATACAATTTATGATCTAAGGGAGGTCCTGGACCTGGTTGCCTAATTGTTGCCCTCATCCCATGAGTGCCAGTGGTGCAACCCTATATCAAGGGGCTACAGCTTTGTAAGCTCGGGAAGCTGAGTCTTCTCATCCATCATAAGCTCATCCGGGAATGAATACTCGCTCAGAATAGTTCTCGGAGCAAACTCCGCGCCCTGACCATCATCTGCCACCGTCTCTAGGTAACGATACAGCGGCAAGTTCGTCTCCTCATCGATCAAATAAAATCCTTTCAGACCTACGGGTGGAATCTGAAATGCTTCATCAAAATGCTTTGCAATATCCTTTACGGGGACGTTTGCCCCCACCTCAGAGCTCATTCCATCACGAAAGGCATAAAAGAATGCATCAGATTGGTGAGATGTGCCCAGCGTTTTACCGACTTCAAAACTTATTTTACGAGCAGTTTTTCCTTTATATGTCGTCTTTCCCTCATCAGTTAACTTAGCCGGACTCGTTTTTCTTAACTCGTCAGCCATATTTTTTGCCTGAGTAGAAGTAAGACCTACCGCCAACATGCCATCGGTAAAGTCTCCGACGTAGCGCGGTTTGTCGAACTCACACGCCCCGGAGCTAAACCTGCCGTCACTGACTTCGAAAGGACCTCTAAGGATTTCTTCTGCCATCCTTAAATCGTCAGGAAAGGTTGTATCGGCAGTACTCCTGTACTCCTTCCCCTTAACACACCGGGATGCCCCGGCGACGATGCCTTCTGTGGCATATGCGGAAGAGTAGATGCCGTTTGCCACGTCATATTCTACAAGAGTTTTGGTCACGATACCGGTCTGTCCCTCTCTTTCTGGCTGGGTGAATGTGTATGCATAGCGAATTTTGGTCTTTTGCGCAGCCGCTTCGACCATTCCATAGAATTTATCCGCAGCGTTGCCTCCATTAGCTCCGCCAGATAAGCCCATGATAACGGCAATGAGGAGCAAAAGCCCTCCAAGACCCAGCAAAATAATAAACCATGCCTTTTTATATAGCGGTTTTTTTGTTGAATGAGTATCTGTTTGTGGAGCAGATACCTGTGGAGATTGCATGGGTTGATTTTCGTTCATTTTTTCCTTTTAGATAAGTTGTTCTTTAGGTAATTTAGGCAGCTCTTAGGGCAATAACTGGTGGAAAGGCCGCGTAATTGGCGATTGCAGGGAATGTAGCTGGCAGCGCTCCAGGCACAGCGCCTGCTGCTGTATAAATACCAGCAAAAATACCACCCGAGCCCACCACAGTAGCTAAAGAACCACCTCCAACATGATAAGCCGAGCCATTTAACGCCCTAAATGTGGGTGAACCGCCCTGAGGCACCGCTACTAGCCAGTACATACCTTGCGTCAAAGTACCCGTACTCATTGTTACTTCTTTCGCACCAAGCGTTGAAGCGTCTATTGTGCCCGCATCAATTACTCGACTACCCGGACTGTTACTGCCATTATCGGCATATATACCGAGGCGAACGTTCGTAGAAGCGGCTGCAGTAGTGATCTCCACCCCGATACGATCAAAGGCCTTGGATTGACCCAGAAAATAGGGAACGGCTATAGCACAGCCGTCACCATTGGCCACCGTCGCCGTTGTGCGGCCTGCGGCTGGCACTGTATAGTAGCGATTGGCAGTAAAGTAATTTGTTACGGCACCAGCCAGCGTCACTGCGACCGCACTCCAGGAAGATCCGCTTGGAGTAGCGGTTTGTCGACGCTCTACACCGGTCGAAGTTTCAATGATTGCCGACCCAGCGGCCCATGTACCCGTAGGCTGCACATACGTAGGCATCGAATAACGAACATACCACGCCACCGACGGGTCGCCTATATGTACCGTTAAATTCGTACCATCAATACACCGCACCTGGTTATCCAACATACGCCCACTTGTCAACGCATCGACAAACTGCGTGTCTATAGCCGTCGTAATTTTATGCGTAGCATTTGTATCGATAACTTGGTTATTGCTTATATCAGCGTCATGCAGGCCATTCGAAAGGGTCGCAACAAACACTCCTACATGATAAGTACTGGTTGGCGCTCCCATTCCGGGATTAACAATTTGATTATCGCGTATCACCAGACGCTTCGTCAGAATATTTGGCTGGTAGTAGATAGCCGCCGACACCGACCCTTCAATATGATTACGTGATATTTCGATATCTGTTTCCTCGGTGCCGTTTACAACGGGTTCGTTTCGATACCACGAGATACCGGCACTTTGGTTATCAGTTGCCGTAGGGGTGTTCGAGAAAGATTTATAGGTAATCTGATTATCAACAATTTTTACGTCTTTGCACACAGCAGTAGAGAGCGTATTCAGCAATATGCCAGCCCTATACCCAAGTAGTATAGACGACCACTTGTCATAATCTATCTCCAGCTGATTTTCCGAAACAATCAGATGATTTAACGCTGGGCCGCTCAAACCAGTATAATCGTATGCCCATAAATGGACGCCGATTCCTAGCCCGACACCAATATTCCGACTCACAACGATATTGTCACTATTCGCCGCAACCCCTGTTATGTTCATCATGGTTTGAAAATCACGGATCACATTACCAGTGATAAGCTGGCGCGTACCATGAGTCTCAATTGCTGTACGGGCAGCATTGCCGCCACCGATAAACCGACAATTGCTTACCTCTAGATCGACACCGTGGAAATAAATAGTAGAGTGGTCATGATTCGCACCATTGCCAACATTATCAAACAAACAATCACGAATTTGCCACCTGCTCGTTGCTGAGGCGCCATTGGCCGCTATTGTATTAACGGTATCGCCATTGATAAAGCAACATTTTTCCACCCGTACATCGCTACCATTAAAACAGCGTAGGGCAAACCGTGGAAATCCATTAAAAAGTGGCCCGCCTGATGAAGGATCCGTAACAGGGTTATTGGCGCTGTTCTGGTCAACCGTTAGGTCACGAAAACACAACCCCGATATATTCACATTTGTGCCGCCCGAAGATTTATTTGTAAATATTGCTTCGTAATCACCCTGGCCGTTAGCTAGCTTTACTACCGAGCCTTTCTGTCCGGCGCCAAAAAATTCAAGATTTTGTTTATCAATACGCAAACAATTGCCAGTTCCATCCTTAGAAACTAAATAGGTGCCAGTGGGGAAGAAAATTTTCGAGCCGGCAGGCGCAGCCGTAATAGCAGCTTGAATTGCGGCTGTATCGTCGGTAGAGCCATTGCCGACAGCGCCATAATCTTTCACATTGATAAGAAGCTCATCCGCCGCAATAACTGTTTTGCCACTTTTTTGCAAAATACCAGTAAAGTTCTTCGTCCCTGTAATAGTTTCATTGCCCGTTTTGTGGACAACGGTCGAATCGTCAGCCTTCGCGGCAACATCGGGAGGGCGAGCTACATCTTTAAGCGTACCATTGGTATTATGCTCTACCAGTAAGAAATCGTTTAGGATGTCGCCCCAGACACCGTTATCCGATCCAGGGTTGGGCAATCTAGACATAGCACGATTATATCAAACATAAGCACATAAAACACATTTTCAACTTGTCAGTTATCGAGACTTCGATAACAAAGGTCACTACAAAAAGAGAAGTTCCACAAAA
>CBIFWO010000007.1:0-33910 GCA_966186595.1 uncultured bacterium
GGATTTATTTACCAAGGTAGTGAAGTCTACGGCGGACTGAGCGGAACATGGGACTATGGTCCGCTGGGCGTGCAGCTAAAGCGCAACATTATGCAGCTATGGTGGAAGATGTTTGTCGAGGATCGCGACGACATGTACGGTGTTGATGCGGCGATCTTAATGAATCAGAAGGTATGGCAGGCAAGTGGGCATGTCGAGACATTTTCGGATCCACTATGTGAGGATATAGTAAATCACAAGCGATATCGGACAGACCATATCTTGAAGGATAACTTGGTCAACCCTGCGGGAATGACGCTTGACCAGATGGATCAAATGATCGCCGATAGGGGAATTAAAAGTCCTGATGGAAACCCTTTGTCGCCCTCCCGTCAGTTCAATATGATGTTCCCAACGATTGTGGGACCGAATTTTCGGATTAATCATGTTTTGGATGTTGAGGGGAAGCGGCAAAGTGATGAGTTTGATACTGAAATTAAGTACGCTGCTCAAGCGACTTCGTACCTTCGCCCCGAGACCGCGCAGGGTATCTTTACCAATTATAAAAATGTCGTCGATAGTTTTTATCCCGACCTACCGTTTGGTATCGCGCAGCAGGGCAAGGCATTTCGCAATGAAATTAGTCCACGCGATTTCATCTTTCGTAGCCGTGAGTTTGAACAGATGGAAATCGAATATTTTGTTCATCCCGAAAGGTGGCTTGATTCGTTTGAAGCACTTCTAGCGGATATTCACGCGTTTCTGGATGCCCTTGGGCTGCCAGAATACATGGTGCATGAATATGAAGTTCCCAAGGAAGATAGAGCGCACTACAGTCGACGAACAATTGATATCGAATTTGACTTTCCGGTCGGTCAGGAAGAGCTGATGGGTCTGGCGTATCGAACTGATTTTGACCTAGGCAATATTCAGCGAGTGAGTGGCAAAAATATGGAGTATACCGTGAAAGGGACGAACGAGAAGTTTGTGCCACATGTGATCGAACCAAGTTTTGGCGTTGAGCGTGCGTTGATGGCGGTACTAACTGCCGCTTATACTGAAGATGAAGTTAATGGCGAGAGGCGCATCTTCCTTAAGTTTCCCGAGCATCTTGCACCTGTAAAATACGCAGTTTCGCCACTACTAAAAAACAAGCCGGAACTTGTTGAAAAAGCACGTGACGTCTACCGCATACTTAAGAAAAAGCATGGTAATGTTATGTGGGACGACAACGGCAACATTGGCAAGCGCTATCGTCGACAAGATGAGATCGGGACACCATATTGTGTCGTGATTGACTTTCAGACGCTTGAGGATGACACCGTGACGATCCGTGATCGTGATACTACCGAACAAAAACGTATTGCAATAAAAGATCTCTCGGTATAGTCCGAGAGATCTTTTTTGGGTGAATTCGCTTTTTCGTCCTTTTGGACTCGTCAGCATAACCTCACAGTTATGAAAAGCGGTTGCGACAAGCAAACCAAGAACTGACCGCGCCCACTGCGACCAGTAATCGATGTTACTTGTCGCAACCGCCTCCCCCAAGTTCGGGGGTGCTAGTTGGCGCTGTTGCCGTTGATCCGGAAGGTGCTCTTCAGCTTCGCACCGATCAGGCCGGGGATCGCACCCCAGTCGATGGTGTCGAAGAACGAGTTGGCCTGCGGGTTGGCAGGGCGCTCGCTCGTCTCCTCGGCGGAGGGGGCAGCCGGCTTGCGGGTGAAGGGAAGCAGGAGAACGTTCACGCGCTCCCGGAGAGGCAACAGCCCATCCAGGATCGGGAACGTTTCCGCGTCGCCATCTTGCAGGACCGTCGCCCTCACCGTCACCTCGGTGGTGAAGGTCACCAGGCAGTCGACGTGGATGACCTCGATGCTCGTGATCATGCTCGCGTCCGACAGCGTGGTGAGCGTCCGCTGCACGGTGTGGAGCGGGTCCAGCCGGAACGTCTCGGTGTTGGTCATCGCGACCGGCTCGGGCTGGGAGTTCGGGCCACAAGAGTACATGAAGTAGCTCCTCGTAGTGTTTGGCTTGCTTGTCGACGATCGACACTCCACCTCTGCCAAAGCTGGCGACGGAGTGACAATACCATGATAACATATTTTATATAAAATGTCAACGATACTTATGCAAAAAATCACATTTGTACCTCTGGTGTGTATATTGTTTGTGCTATTTGCACGCGATATAATGGAATTAGCTTTAAAAAGCGGAGGACGTGTAACTATGAAGGACGAAGAGTCAATAAAGGCAAATAACTTTATTAACGATATTCCACCCTCGCGGCCGTCTACTTATGAGCTGCTGGTACGGCAAAGTAAAAAACTAGGTAATGTAGCAACACGGGCCGGGGCTGGTCTTCGGCATTTCCTTCATCATGACATTCCATTGCCAACTTCTGCTGAGAATCTGATCCATAATCTATCTTTTACAAGGCGACAAAAAACACTACAACAGACCAACGACCTGCGGAAAGTGGTCAAAGAATCCAGCCAAGTACTGGCGAGTGCCAGGACGGTGTTTCCTCTGACGCTTTTCCCGGATAGCGTTATCGTGGATCGTAGCAAGGTAACAATCATTAAGCGTGACTTCTTTTGGACATCGCGCGTTATTAGTATTCAGATCGAGGATATCTTGAATGTCGAGGCGGGCGTGGGGCCGTTCTTTGGCTCGCTGAACGTGGCTAGTCGAGTGATGAGTTCGGTTGATCACTTTCGAATCGACTATTTCTGGCGCGATGATGCAATTTTCCTAAAGCACCTTATCCAGGGGTACGTGATTGCGAAGCATAACAAACTGGATGTGAGTGAGCTAAATAGGGAAGAGCTGATAGAGACACTAACGGGTCTGGGTGAAGATACGGATAGAAAAGTATAGCGAGGGTGAGCTATACTGGGGTGAATGATAGTTTATCACACCGATGGAAGCGCAAGTCCCAACCCTGGTCCGGGCGGATTTGCGGTAATTAAGGATCTTGTGCCGCATATTCTCGGCAGCGAAGAGGGCATGACAACAAATATTCGCATGGAGGGTCGGGCTATTATCGCGGCCCTAGCAGATGCAGGTGGCGAGGAATGCCAGATTCATACAGATAGCGAATTTTGGATCAATGTGATTACAAAATGGTCTATCAATTGGGAGCGAAATGGCTGGAAGAAAAAGGGTGGTGAGATTAAGAACCTTGATCTGGTTCAGGAAGCGTATCCACTCTATCAGGCCTCGAACGCGACGCTTGTGTGGGTGCGCGGACATAATAATGATGAAGGCAATGAACTAGCTGATATTTGGGCGAATAAAGCAAGGAAGAGGGAGAGGACTCCAGGATTATGAATGAGATGGGTGGGGTCGTTTCGGAAAGGCTACCAGAAAGAGAGCGACTTGCGGCGGAAGAAGGACTCCTTGACCTTCTTAGCCTCTCTGAAGAGGAGGCGGGGGAATGTCAAGAAAAAGTGCGTGTAGGAATCGATAAAGCACTGGCGACGGCTCTTAGTCCTCATGATAGGGAGGCGATCGAGGTAACAGCCGGTATTTTGCAGTGGTGTAAATTCGGTGCTCCAGGCGACCCTCTTCCTCCTGGTCTAGTATTTAAGAAAACAGATGTCGATGGTCAATACAAAGTGGTTTATGATCCTGCTTACTCAATCGATAGAGGGTGTATAGGAGTGGCCTTAGCGCAGCTCGAGAATACACTACCTATGGATACCATTAACTCGCTAATCGATAGAAGATTTGACCATGGTCTGATGGAAGAATATGTATCAGAAATCATTACCAATAGTGAATCCTATCGACTTGTGAAAATGTTTGAAAATGATATCTCAACGAAGGTACGGTCGAATCCTCTGGGCTCATTTTGGAGGACGATCCGCGAGCAACAGATCACTCAGGACGTGCGAAGGCAGTATGGTGTCCTGCCCGATGAACACGTCATACCCAGGAGCGAGGTAGACTACCAAATCCGCAGGGAATTTGTTCGACTGGACGATGAGGTGGAGTCGGGTCGTCACAATGCTGACCAGGAGACTGACCCCCTAGCGAAAGCGAAAAAGTATTTTCAGTCCTTGATAACCGAAGAGGTAGAGAAATCTGGCGAGCTTGTAACTGGATATGGACATGACTCTGATGGCGATAAGCGTCTCTTTACCAATAAGGAACCCGAAGGATACATGATTGATTGGTCTGACGATTGGAGCCACAATGCGGCGCGGAGGCTCGCATACTCATTAGGAGAGAGGACGCCGCTGACGAGATTTGTAGCGAAAGAATGGCTGTTTGATCTCATGGAAAAAGTAGCCTGGGCTGAGCCAAATGAAACGCTGGGGGATATTATCAAGTCGTCTATGGATTCAACCGTAGATTATCTACGTGATCTTTCTGGGGAAGCGCGTACCATGGATGTTGATGACTATGATGCGAACGAAAATGAATTTCATGTAGCACTCCTTGCCCCTGAGGGGACCCCAAGGGATGTGCAGTCGAAGTTTGTCTCGTGTCGGCACGATCGCTTTAGATACAAACGTGATCAATCCATGGCCGAGATAACGCAGCTTAGGAGTAGGCGTCTCGGCGAGGTGCTGCACGTTTCGCCGTATGGCAGGGGTGCAAACGCGTATAGAATCATTCAATCTGTTGCATATTCAGAAGGGGTGTCGACTGCCGCCGAACACGAGGAGCTGAGTATGATGCTTTACGGGAATGGCCTTGCGGGTGCGGATCCTTACATTCCTGGTTTTCGTCTTGTTAGTCGCAAAGGGAGAAGATATGGGTTTGTGCTCGATGAGGCTGGCGATCCATATGTATCTGCAGATGTACCCCTTCCTGATAATGGGCGTTTGGTATTGGCTGAGCGCTATCGTGAACTTGGTCTGGATAAACTGGCAAAAAAGATACAAAAGGAGAGGCGGCTTACGGTTCAAGGCCTGACGTCTATGATTCAGGAGACGAGCATTTATGCTGAGACTGAGGATGTAAAGAGGTATGACCTTCCTGGGAGCCTATCTATAGATAAAATACAAGATCTTCAGCCACTTGTTCGTAAGAGTAGACTATATCTACAGTGTACTGGGGCAGCTAAAGCACTGAAGGTTTCCTTGGAGGAGGTCTTTGGCCAAGGATGCGCCACGGCTATTGATGGCATAATGCTCTCCCGGCGTTCCATTGATGAAGCGTCCATGCATCAGCAGATAGTATTTTCGGATGGGGAGCAAACATTTGTGCTGGATGCGACGCCTGCTTCTGAGCGGCGGGCACCTCCGAAAGATCTATTATTTCCGAAGAAGAATGTACGAAAATCTCTGTTTGCCGTCTCTATGCGAGCGCAAAAATATCACCCCGCGCCACCAGAACCCACGGCCGAGACATTTCAGGAATGGCCAAAATCAGAGGAGAATGATAATGTCCGAACAAAAAAAGCACTTGAAATATATTTACAAGGAGTAATGGGAGTGTCGGATAAAGAAGCTCTCTATGAGCGGGTAGTGGCTTTACCTCTTGATGACCCGTTACGGCGAACTGTGGAGGCGGTTCTCCGCGTAACGAGTGATGATATGGGCCAAGAAGAGCTGGATAGTGTTCGTTATTATCTTAATCTATATGAGAAGACCGATGAGGCGTTACGGCGTCAAATGAAGGTTGCGTCCTACGAGAAGTCTATAATTGACTTCTTGAAGACGATGATAGAGAGACTTAGGGTTGATGGCTAGACTGATGTAAAATAAGTACAAAGGAGGAGTATGGGTGAGCTAAGATTTGATGGACTGAGTGCGATATTTTTCAACGGCACGCTGAAGAAATCACCAGAGGTGAGCAATACCGAGGGGCTACTCCGTGCCAGTATGGAACTGATGGAAAAGCACGGGGTCAGGACTGAGCTGGTTCGTACGGTTGACCATGATATCGCTACGGGTGTGTATCCAGATATGCGCGAGCATGGCTGGAAAACTGACGAGTGGCCTGAAATCTTTAAGAAGGTTCTCGCGGCTGATATTCTAGTTGTTTGTGGGCCAATTTGGTTAGGTGACAATAGCTCACAAACGAAGAAGCTAATTGAACGGCTGTATGGAAATTCGGGCGAGCTGAATGAAAGAGGGCAATGGATTTACTATGGCAAAGTAGGTGGCTGCATCATTACCGGTAATGAGGATGGATTAAAACACTGTGCGATGAATGTCCTGTATAGTTTGCAGCACATTGGGTATACGATTCCGCCGCAAGCTGATGCGGGCTGGATTGGGGAAGTCGGTCCGGGGCCCAGCTATCTGGACGAAGGATCGGGCGGGCCTGAGAACGACTTTACTAATCGTAATATCACGTTTATGGCGTACAACCTGATGCACACAGCAAAGCGCTTAAGGGATGCCGGCGGATTGCCTGCATATGGTAATCAGGCTGAAAAGTGGAAGAAGGGTGAACACTTTGGCTACGAGAACCCCGAATATCGCTAGAAAATGCTACAATAGCATCTAGTCAATTACAAACAAGCGAAAGTTAGAATATGGAACAGACACCCGAACAGACTGATATTTTTTTGTGGGCAAATAACACCGACGGAATTAAGAATGAGCTAGATGTAGAGCTTTTTTTGTTCAACAAAAATTTCACGCCGTACAGTACCAATTTTGCCAGTGATTTGAATGCTCAGATAAAGCCATTATTTCTTTACGATCTGATTAATTTTGTGAATATGGGCGCTGGGACAGGCCTTGGTGTTCGGGATTTTGAACTTTCTGATGGGGAGGAAAATACGCTGCTTCGGACGGATCTTGCGAAAGTTGGTCGTGCGGAAACGCTCATTCACCTGATTGAGAAAGAGCGCCATGATATCGTGGAATTTAGTCAAGAAGAGCATGAGTTTAAGCGCATCAAGGGAATTGTGGCAAGATTTACGCACAAGACTGATCCCAAAAAAGCCTTCTATGCCGTCAAGGCCGTATCGCAAGGTCAGGTGCTAAGCGGTGCAATGTCATGGGAGTTTCGTGATGGGAAATTTGGTAGCTTTCAGGCGGATGTGGGGTTGAAAATGCCGGCGGATAATCAAGTGCTTATTATCAATAAGGACATCTTCGCGTTTAATCCCGGCAAGTTTGAGAAACTGTTTAACTATGATTATAAAAAACAGGCGCTAGCAGACAAAAAGGTCGAGGAAATCGCCAAGCAGTACAAACTTAGTTTTCCTGATGGGCTTGATTTACAAACACTTGTCCGCGATCGAAAAAAGATCGTTAACAAACTCCAAAAAATGGAGATCGGCGGTGTGACCCAGGAGCAGGCGGTAGATTATGCCGATCAAATGCAGTTAGAACTAATGACCGATGATGACGGTGCGATTATTATCATGGATGGCAATGATCTGGATATGTTCGTGAATCTTATTAACGAAGACTATATAACCAGTGAAATCAGTGGCAAGCGCTACGAAATAAAAAGCAAAAAACTCCTGGATGAACCAGAAGGTGAACCGCCGCGAGGATAATAGTTTTCGTAAAATTTTGGGGCAAGCCCCGGAGCGGGTAGAGGCTGCTTGTGCCTCATGCCCGCTCCGTAGGGCTGCTCATCGCGCCAGGTAGCGTCCCCTCAGGAATGCTTCCAGTTCTGAGCCGGGCCGGCCGTAGTGGAACATGTCCCTCGCAGCTTCGTACAGGCAGTACGAAGCCGTGTAGCCCGAGTACTCGTCGTAGTAACCCGGGTCCTCCGTGGAGACGAGGCCAACCTTCGAACCGGGACCACTGGGTGAGAACGTGATCGTGTTTCGGGTGCTCCACCCGGTCCCGTAGTACACGGTGTTGGGGCGTTGCGCCGTTCCGTGCTCGATGTCGACGTCGAGAGTTTCCCTCCAGCCGCTGGGGTCTCTCTGGTAGAGAACCCATTCGTCAGGGGTGGGATACCCAAGGTTGAACACGCACAGGGCCAGCGCAGGCCGACGGAATGGCAGGTCGATCACGCAGTAGAGCTGTCGCGACATGGCGACTCTCCTCCTCGATGAGCATAACGAATGTTACATTTATATTATATAACTTTTATTATATTAAGTCAATAACAATGTAGATTTAACCTCAATATTTATCTAATATATCTTGTATAC
This sequence comes from uncultured bacterium, assembly GCA_966186595.1. GTDB lineage: Bacteria > Patescibacteriota > Saccharimonadia > Saccharimonadales > Saccharimonadaceae > JALRBM01. The sequence continues at coordinate 8,060 of CBIFWO010000007.1, forward strand.
TAAAGAAGTGAATCAGGGGTTAGCACTGGAAATTATGCTTTCGGGAGAAAGTGTCCTTTTAACCGGTCCAGCAGGGGCGGGTAAGACCTTTGTATTGAATCAATTTATCAAACTAGCCAAGGGAGAGGGCAAGCATGTGTCGGTGACGGCGACGACGGGGCTTGCGGCGACTCATCTGGGTGGGACGACAATTCATTCATGGGCAGGGATTGGTGTGGCTGATTTTTTGCCGCAGGGATTTGCTGAACATATTGCTAAGGGCCGGCGAGAGATCATTGAGAAAACTGATGTGTTGATCATTGACGAGATCAGCATGCTGCACGATTTTCGCCTGGATATGGTAGATGAAGCCTGTCGGCTGGTGCGCCGTAAGGATGAACCGTTTGGTGGCATTCAGGTGATCATGAGTGGGGATTTTTACCAGCTTCCTCCGATTAATCGCGGCGAAGGGCGTGCCGGTGGATTTGTTGTACACAGCCAAGTCTGGCAAGAATTAGACCCAACGATTTGTTATTTACAGGAGCAGCACCGTCAGGATGATGAGGCGCTACTAGGGATTTTGAATGCGCTTCGAGCGGGGGATATTCGTCGCCATCATGCCGAGACACTCTTGGCACGTGTAGACGAGCAGCCGCCCAAGGACCTGGTGCTGACAGAGCTTCACACAGTGAATATCGATGTAGATCGCATCAATGAAATGAAGCTCGATGAACTGCCGGGTGACGAACTTTTTTATACACAGGCAACAACGGGATCGGCGAATTATGTCGAGAATTTGCAGCGATCTGTGCTGGCACCGGAAGTCCTTCGACTGAAAAAGGGTGCGCTTGTAATGGCGGTCAAGAATGCTACTGACCGTCGATATGCGAACGGAAGCATAGGCGTCGTTATTGATTTTGAGCCGGCGACTGAATATCCGATTGTTGAATTTCGAAATGGTCGCACAGTGAGCATGGTACCAGATACCTGGGAGCTTCGAGATGGGGATAAGAAACGGGCAAGCATTACGCAAATCCCACTTCGTTTGGCGTGGGCGATCACTGTTCATAAAAGCCAAGGAATGACATTAGATGCAGCGCGCATTGATTTACGAAAAGCGTTTGTCGAAGGCATGGGCTACGTTGCGCTGAGCCGAGTAAAAAACTTGAACAACCTGTACCTTTCCGGTATCAATCGGATGGCGCTTGTTGTCAGCGAAGACGCGCAGTCCATCGATGAACAGCTTCGTGCGCGGGCGGCCAGTGATGCAAAAAAGTTTGCACATTTGGCCGTGAATATCGACAAGCGCCAGGCCGAACCTGTTAAAGAAAAGAAGGCTAGCGCAGGCTGGGCCGAAAAAATCGAAAAAATGCGCCAGGAGTATCCTAATGCCTATCGTCCCTGGCAGGTGCAAGATGACGCGACGTTAAAGCAAGATTTTCAAAATGGTGTTTCCCTGAAGGAACTAAGCAAAAAACTTGGTCGTCACGAAGGAAGCATCAAAATGCGACTGCAAAAACACTTTGGCGAAGATATTGTATTGTAAATATCACCACTCCTATTTATACTCTGAAATATAAACAAACGGAGGAAAGGGTATGGAAGTAGAAGTGAATTACTGGGCGGTGTTGCTGGCTGGGCTATCAAGCATGGTTGTAGGCGCGGTGTGGTACATGCCAAAGCTGTTCGGAAATGCCTGGGCAAAGATGGCGAAGGTGGATACAAAGAAGAAAATCAGTGGTGGGGAGTCAGCCTTTTTATATATTTCGACATTGGTGGCGTCGCTCGTTACAGCATTTGTTCTAGCACATGTAACGTTCCTCAGTAACTATTTCTTTAGCGGCAGTTTCCTTGGCAATGCACTCTCGACTGGCCTGTGGCTTTGGTTGGGTCTTACTGCTGCACGCTTTATCGTTCATGATATGTTCGAAGGTCGCCGCAAGAAACTGACACTGATTAATATTACGCATGAATTTGTCACCATCATGGTAATGGCGCTCATTATCGGTTGGATGGGGATGTAGCTACCTCAATCGAGCAATTTTAATACTGCCATTACTGATATAAATGGTCCGGATCTGCTGCCCGCGGAACCGGATCGTTTCACCTTCTTTACTGATGTGGACTTTAGCTACTGAATTAATTTTCTGAAGTGTTTCGATAATGAAATCACGTTCCTTGTCTGAATCGTGACTACCACCATGCGTGAGCTGACCGGTGCGCCACTGAACATCAATGGGGTGAGTCTCTTCGGTTGCTGCACCAATCCACATTTCTTTTTCGGGCATGATCAGATGCTCTAGCTTTTTCATCCAAAAGAAGTAATGGTGAGAGTTGTGTTCGGTGATTGGCTCTTCTAGCCGCCAGAACCGGACGTGATGCCGCGTGCGGGCACTGCCTCGATCATTCGTTGGAATTTCAAAGCTCAAATCTTGTGAGCGATTAAAGAGATAGAGATTACTCAGAGGAGCGGCAGGGTAAGAGGTGCCAAAAAGAATGGAAACAACCTCACGGAATCCGTTTTTGATGGTGAGTGGATCTGCCTGATACCAGCCCGCTTTTGTCATCGCTTTTATTAAGTGGTCGCGATTCTTCACAACAAGGGCAAGATTGACAGGATCAGAAGGCCATCCGTCACCAGTGGTAACATACACTGGAATATGATTGGGTTTGATAAAGATCCTCAGCAGCCGAATAAGTGTGGGAATTCCTATATAGGCAAAGAAAATATAGATGAGCAGCAGCACGAAAAATGCTGGCATTTGCTCGTTGGCATAGGGATAGATAATGTCAACGGTTACCCACACAAAACCAACACCAACGAGGAAGATTGCGGCGCGCCACAGACTGCGAAGCAAGAAGTGTAACATGTCGCTCATCATTATACTAGAAAATCAAAATGATATAATGCATATGTATATATGAAGAAACCAAGTTTGAATTTTCCAAAGAAATTTTTGTGGGGCGCATCTGTGAGCGCTCATCAAGTAGAGGGTAATACGCATAATCAATGGACACCGTGGGAGCTAGAGAATGCCAAATCAAAGGCGGCTCAGGCGGTGTATCATCTGAGTGATCTAGAAAGCTGGCCCGAGATCGAGGCAGAGGCTAAGAATCCGCAGACTTATGTTTCGGGCGACACGGCAGATCATTACAATCGGTATGAGGAAGATTTTGATCTGCTGACAAAGCTCAACATGAATGCATTCCGATTTAGTATTGAATGGTCACGTGTTGAGCCGACTGAAGGTGCCTGGAGCGTTGAAGCGATCGAGCATTACAAACAGTATGTGGGTGCATTGAAACAACGGGGAATAGAACCGGTCTTGACGCTTTTTCACTTTACGTTGCCGCCATGGTTTGTGGCGAAGGGTGGGTTTGAGAGCCGCTCAAATGTGAAATATTTCATCCGATTTGCGGAGAAAGTGCTTCATGAGCTAGGCCAGAATATTCGTTATGTGATTACAATCAATGAGCCGGAAATTTATGCCCACGAGAGCTACCTGGCGGGAAATTGGCCACCGAACGTTACTAGCAAATGGCGTCTGTGGCGTGTGATGAATAACCTTGCTCATGCCCATAATCAGGTGGCGCGTCTGGCCCATGCGACCAGCCGTCGCTACAAGGTGTCATTGGCAAAAAACTCCGCATATTTTTATGCCGGCGATGATGCTTGGCTGAGCCGAAAAAGTGCGGAAGTGATGCAATATTTTCAGGACGACTATTTCCTCAAAAAAGTGGTGAAGAGCTGTGATTTCTTAGGGGTGAACTTTTATTTTAGCAACCGTGTCTATGGCTATCGTGTGCATAATCCGGACAAAAAGGTCAGTGACATGGGCTGGGACCTCAGTCCGGCGGATATCCAACATGCACTTGAGCGTCTTGATGAAAAGTATCATCTGCCGATTATCGTGACAGAAAACGGCCTGGCGGATGGGGAGGATCACTATCGGCAGTGGTGGCTCACGCAGACACTGATTGGGATGCAGAAGGCAATGGATAATGGTGTAAAGGTGGACGGCTACCTCCATTGGAGCCTGATCGACAATTTCGAGTGGGATAAAGGAACCTGGCCACGATTTGGTCTGGTGCACGTGGACTATACGACCAAGAAACGGACACTTCGCCCCAGTGCAATTTGGTTTGGTAAGGTTATTAGACGTCTGCGTGGAGACATTTCATGAACGACCCGTTCCCGCGAACACAGGTCAAGATTGCTGTTATTGGCGGAGGAACGGGGAGTTTCACGCTGCTAAGTGCGCTTAAGGAGCACACAAATTCGATCGCCGCCCTAGTGAATATGGTGGATGACGGAGGAAGTACAGGTGTGCTGCGGGATGAGCTGGGAACATTACCACCCGGTGATATTCGACAGTGTTTGGTTGCTCTTAGCGATTCCCCCAAAGTTCGTGACCTTTTTAATTATCGCTTTGATGAGGGGACGTTCGAGGGGCATGCGTTTGGCAATCTTCTTCTGAGCGCACTTGAAAAAATGACGGGCAGTTTTAATGAGGCGATTGAAACCGCATCCGACATTTTGCACGTCAATGGCGCGGTGATTCCGGCCACACTGGATAATGTACGCCTTCGGATGGAGTGGCCCGAGGCGAGTGTGGTTCTGCGGGGCGAGCGTGTGATTGATGCTGAGTTCTTTGAACATGATCCTAGGCGCGCTAAGTTATCCTTGAGTCCAAAGGCTCGGGCAAACCCTACGATGCTTACCGCCATTGAACAGGCAGATATTATCGTTATTGCGCCCGGTGATCTTTATACGTCGCTTGGTCCGCTCCTTGTTATTAATGGAGTAGGGCGGGCGTTGTCCAAGTCAACAGCAATGAAGGTGTATATCGCCAATCTGGTAACAAAAAAAGGTCAGACCGAAGGATTTACGATTAGCGATCATGCGCGTGAAATCGAACGTTTTGCCGGGACGACATTCCTTGATTATGTGCTTTATAATCGGCAAATTCCTAACGAGGCTTTAGCGCGTCGTTATGAAGAGGAAGAAGCATACCCTGTCGAAATCGATACGGCCGTGCTGATGAAAGCTCACTACAAAGCCCTAGGTGGAGATTTTCTTGGCTATGTCGCAAATGCTCATAAAAATGATAAACTTCCTGTGACGAGATCATACATTCGCCATAACCCTCAGGCTGTCGCCGCTACAATTATGGAGCTTTATGAAACAAACCACTAAACCCACGCAAATTGATGTATTCTATGTTTTAGATTTTGACCGTTGCCTGGGTCGGACTGAAAAATTCCAGGCGCTTCTCGAAGAAACGATCACAAACGAGGGGGTTGTTGATTTGGGGATGATTCAATACGCTCATCAGGAAGTGAAAAAGACGGGCGGTTCATTCGATACAGCGGCATACGTTCGCCAAGTACTGAAGGACAGGCGGCTGGATGTGAATCGGATATGGGGAAAGATTGAGACGGATTTTGTCGAGGCGGCCAAGAAGGAAGATATGTTCGAGCCGGGGGCGAAGCGTCTGTTGGAAATGTTAAAAACTAAAGATGCGCATTTTGGGATCGTAACGTTTGGTGGGTATGATTGGCAAACGGCCAAGTTGCGAGCCGCGGGATTGCTAGCGGTGCCCTATATCGTTACATCGTACAAAGAAAAGGGGCGAATGATTGCGGGTTGGCAACAAAAAGACAAACAATTTCTTATTCCTGAAGAGTTAAGCCCTAGCGGGGCCCTGATAGCAAAAAAGATCGTGTTAGTTGACGACAAACCAGTTAGTTTCGAAGGGATTCCTCCTGAGGTAATGGGATTATGTGTCTCTCCAACAGCGACGCCCGATAGACTGTCCACACTTCCTGCAAGCGTAGAAGTTGTGCCGAGCATGACGAGGGTAGTCGAGGTACTCAGCCGTAATAATTGACAAAGCATAATCAGTATGCTAAGATAAATTTATTATGAAACAGAAAACAAAAAAAGCCACTACAATCGAAAGTACCGGTGAGATTACTGTCACTTTAGCACAGGATGTAAAGACTTCAGTAATGATTGTATCTGTTTTGATCAATCTTTTCATTCTGTCACTCTGGATCGCGCTGGTCGCAACATCAGAGTTTGATGCTTCACTTGTCAGTTTCTTCCTTGGTCGATAATTGCCTGGTGCCCAAAATGCCACACCTAGAAAAGGTGTGGCATTTTTTGTTACCTCTATTCTCGGGTTTGTTTATCCACAAAATTGTGGAAAAGTATGATTTGGCCTGTGATTTATGGAAAAATGGGGCTTGTCGTGGGTAATCGTGGGTATTATAGTAAGGCCAGTGGAAAGAAGTGGGTAGCCCCACAAAAATAAACAAACCACTAACATTAAAAACTCACTACATGTAACGCCAAATCAGGGCAAAAGGGCATACCAGAGAAGTGGATTACTTCGAACGAAAGCTTGATGACAAGCGTCGGCTGACAATTCCGACGGAGCTTCGAGGTGAATTCGCAACCGGCGTTGTCCTGACGCGCGGTTTTGGCAAGTACCTCCATCTCTACCCACAAACAGTATGGGATAGGGAGGTGGAGCCGGCGCTTAGTGGTAACATTCTCGATGAGAAGGTTGCCGATCTGAACGTTCGGTTTCGTCGAGGAAAAACGGGCGCGGAGCTTGACCAAAAACAAGGTCGAGTGACGATCGAGCAGCACCTGCTGGATTACGCCGGGATTGACCGAGAGGTTGTTGCTGTGCGAGCTGGCGCTTATTGGCGACTGCTTCCGCCGGGTGCGGACGTGTAGGACTAAACCAGGCACATTAATAATTTGGACAGATAGTAAAGGTACGACCTCGGGGTCAGCTATCTGGTAGTAAGAGCATGTGGGAATGCGGCGCCACAATAAAAACGCTGTTGCACCTTCCTTAACACAACACCTCCCAAAAAAACTCCACCTCACAACACATAAGTCTCTCAATCAAATGGTAGGGTATGAGTTACACAGTAACCCCCCGCTTAAGCCATTTGACACTTATTACAAAAACAAACACATATAAAACAAAACGCTTTTACTGCCAGTTAGGTGATCTCGAGCGATAACGGATTATTCTGTATAATAAGTTATCAATGAGTATCAAAGAACATCCACCACAATCAAAGGCTCCTCAGGAGTCACGATTACATGTTCCAGTTTTGCTAGAAAAGACGCTTGAGCTTCTTCGGCCTATTCAGGGAGAGAGTTATCTCGATCTGACGGCAGGCTACGGAGGTCATGCTCGTCGTATTCTGGAAAAAACTAAAAACTACGAAGCTTCGATTCTCGTCGATCGCGATGCATTTGCGATAAGCAAACTGCGACCGTTCGAAGAGAGAGGGGCGACATTGCTACATACCGATTTTGCGAGCGCCGCAAGGCAGCTGGTGAATGAGGAGAGGCAGTTTGATATCGTGCTTGTGGATTTAGGGGTGTCGTCACCGCAGCTCGATGAGAGCGAACGAGGGTTTTCCTTTACAAAAAGTGGTCCGCTAGACATGCGAATGGATCGTCAGCAAGTGATATCGGCCGAAACATTAGTCAATACCGTGGGCAAAGACGAGCTTGTCCGCATTATCACGCAGTACGGCGAAGAGCCGCTTGGGTTTGCTAGGCGCATCGCCGATAGTATTGTTCGGGCAAGGCCACTACGGACCACGGATCAACTCGCCGACATCGTGCTATCTGCCCACGTAGGGAAGTGGAAAAAGATCCACCCAGCTACGCGTACTTTTCAAGCACTCCGCATTGCCGTTAATGACGAGCTACGACAAGTTGAAGAAATGCTCCCACTTTTGCCACGACTTTTGAAGTCCGGCGGAAGGGTAGGGGTCATCAGCTTTCATAGTTTGGAGGATCGATTGGTAAAGCACTATTTTAACGAGCAGGCCAAGGCAGGATACGAGGCCGAACTCGAGATAGTAACGAAAAAGCCACTCGGCGGAGACATTTACGATGTTCACAATCCGCGATCACGAAGCGCAAAACTTCGTGTCGCAGTGAAAAAATAAAACAAAAAGAGGAAGGGGCAACCACCACATGCCAATTCACGTACCAGTAAAAAACGAATCAGTTGAAACAGAAGTAACTGTTCGTTTTAAATAACCATTCTACGACATGTCCACTTCTTAGGAGTGGGCATGTCTGCCTTGATATAAAAAACAAACGAAAATAAACATGTCTTACCAACGAACTACTCAATTTAATTCACGCCGTGGCGCAAACTGGAACCGTAATCAAAATACGGCGAGGTTTGCTTCGAACGTCAAACTTGGCCCTGTGACACATACAGTGCTTGTTGCTCTTATGATTACAGTGCTCGGCTTGATATACTTGACGCAGGCAACTCAAGCGACTAGCTACGACTACGAAACGCAGAAAATCGATAGTCAAATCGCCGAACTCGCCACCAAGAAAACTGATTTGGAAGTAGAAAACGCCCGCCTCACTGCGCTGGAAGCCGTTCAGAACAGTAGCGTGGCTAAATCTATGAGCAAGCCTGCCCAAACTGACTACGCCGGGGAATAAGAGAGCCCATGCAACTTGACCTAAAAAAAGGAAGCCGTCTCCGAATACTTGCCATATTGCTCATTGCGATTATGGCGGTATTTGTCGTACGGCTTTTTTACTTGCAGGTTATTCAGCACGATTATTACGTAGGGCTGGCAAATAAGGAGCAGCTAAAGCAGTTAGTTATTCCCGCTGAGCGCGGTGAGATATATGCTCTCGATGGAACAACACCGGTAAAGTTGGTGCTGAACGAGGCTGTCTATACGGTTTTTGTTGATCCGAAAATTGTCGATGAACCAGAAAAAATTATTGATACTATCCACCGCGTCGCGGGAGGAAATGCTCGCTCTAATCTGGGAGGACTGCTGGCAAAGAGGGAGACGCGCTATCAAGTTGTAGCGACAAAAGTGTCGCAAAAACAGGCCGAGATGATGAAAAAAGAAAAACTCAAGGGCATGGGTTTTCAAAAGACGAGCCAGCGCGTTTATCCCGAAGGACAATTAGCCGCGCAGACGCTCGGCTTTGTTGATAATGAAGGCCAGGGGAAGTACGGCATTGAAGCTGCTATGAACGAGCGCCTGACGGGCAGAGATGGACTTCTTCAATCGGTGACCGATATTAGTAATGTTCCTCTGACAATTGGTGACAATAATATTAATAAGCCAGCGAAAAACGGCGACAATCTGGTTCTGACGATTGATCGAAACATTCAATCTTACACCGAAAAAGCGCTGGCTGAAGGGATGAAAAAGTCAGGAGCGACGCATGGAAGTGCGATGATCATCGATCCGCAGTCGGGAAAAGTAATGGCGATGGCGAACCTCCCGACGTATAATCCTGGGGAATATTACAAGGTGCAGGATATCGCTGCATTTAACAATGGAACGATCAGTGCGCCTTACGAACCGGGTTCTGATATCAAGACATTGACTGTCGCGACGGGGCTCGATAAGGGGGTTATACGGCCTGATTCCACCTACAATAACACGGATAATATTAAGGTAGAAGACCGCAATATTACCAATGCGACCAAGGGGCAGACAGGAGTGATCACAATGCAGCACGCCCTAAATTACTCGCTTAATACGGGCATGGTTACCATTGCGCAGCGACTGGGCGATGGAACAAATATAACCCGGGCGGCGAGGGATACGATTTATGAGTACTTCCACGACAAACTTCACCTGGGTGAACGTACGGGGATAGAGCTAGCAAATGAGGCAAAAGGAACAATTATTCCGCCGACTGATGAGGATGGGGGTGCAGTACGATATTCTAACATGGCATTTGGTCAGGGCATGGATGTGACGATGGTACAAGTTTGCGCGGCATTTAGCACTATCGTTAATGGGGGAACGTATTATCAGCCAACGATTATTGCAGGAACGATGGATGATAAGGGAACGGTGTTTCGCCCAGCAGCTGCAAAGCCATCGCAGCAAAATGTTATCTCCAGAGATGCATCACAGACGGTGCGCGAGATGGTTCACAAGGCTCGCACGGCATTTTATGCATCGCAGGATAAGGCTGGATATTACACGGGAGGTAAGACGGGAACGTCCCAGACACTCCGCGATGGAAAATATGTTGATAACGAAACAGTGGGAACGTATCTAGGCTTTGGTGGAAGTAGTCCGGACGAGCTAAAATATGTCATAATGGTACAAGTTTCAGGCGAAAACATGAACCTGGAGGGTGGCAAGCATGCGCTGCCAATCTTCACCGACATTTCCAACTGGATGATTGATTATTTGAAGCTACAACCGAAAGGGTAAAGGGGTATGACAGCACTCACGCAACTGACACATGAACTAACGGGAACCTTTCTTCTTAGTGTGGGCGCATTTTTGCTCGCGATGGTGCTGACACCAATCTATACCTATCTGGCCTATCGTTATAAATTCTGGAAGCGTCAACGCAGCACTAGTACTACAGGTGAGAAACTCGAGGTATTCACCAAACTGCATGCCAGTAAGTTCAAGCGTAATATACCCACGATGGCGGGTGTCATCGGTGTTATCTCAATTGCCGTGGTGACGCTTGGTTTTAATCTGGATCGGGCGGAAACATGGTTGCCTCTGGCGGCACTTGTGGGCGGAGGAGTCGTCGGGCTTTTGGATGACATAATCAATATTCGCGGTCAGGGACTGGGGGTCGCCGGACTTCGATCAAGTTTGAAATTCTCGATGATAACAGTGCTGGCATTGGTGCTTGGCTGGTTCTTTTACGTCAAGCTTGGGTATAATTCGATTCATCTTCCGTATCTTGGTGATTTTGTCTTGGGCTGGTTGATTGTTCCACTGTTTGTTTTTGCGGTGGTGGCCACGAGTAATGCCGTAAATATTAGCGATGGGTTGGATGGACTGGCTGGGGGACTACTGACGATTAGTTTTGGAACGTTTGGCGTGATTGCGCTTTTGCAGGGTCATGTGCTGCTATCGGGCTTTTGTTTCACAGTAGTGGGTGCGCTGCTGAGCTACCTGTGGTTTAATATTTTTCCGGCCCGGTTCTTTATGGGAGACGTAGGAAGCTTTGCGTTTGGAACGAGTCTTGGCGTGGTGGCGATGCTGACCAACACGCTCTTTCTCCTCCCGATCATTGGTATCCTTTTTGTGGTCGAGGCTGGGTCGAGTCTGATTCAGATCGCAAGCAAGAAATTATTTCACAAAAAAGTGTTTCTTTCTGCTCCGATTCACCATCATCTAGAAGCAACAGGATGGCCCGAGACAAAGGTAACGATGCGCTTTTGGGTGATTGCCTGTGTGGCTGGATTTACCGGTGTTCTGCTGGCGCTTGGTGGAGGGCACGTCTAGATTATGCAAGCAGCTCGTCGTTTTAGTGCGAAAGTGCTAGGTGGGGCGGGCGAGTTTGTGGTGCGTCGACATAGGCCGGACTATCAAATTCTTCTTTATATGGGGCTGCTGATGTTACTCGGCCTCATTATCATGTATGCGATTGGTCCGCAGCGAGCGAATGTTTTGAACAATGCCTACAACACGGACTATTACACGAGTACGTATTTCTTTATAAAACAGACAGTGAGTTTGCTATTGGCACTGGGTGCGTTTATTGCGATGGCCCTCATCCCACATACCTTAGTGAAGAAACACGCGACGAAGATTTTGTTGATCGGATTTGTTGCTTGTGCGGTATTGGCCTTTGCTGGATGGACGGGTCTTGGGATCGCGCAGTGCAGCTTGGGCGCATGTCGTTGGTTTGATCTGGGTCCTTTAGGAAGTATCCAGCCTGCCGAACTGCTGAAGTTTGGCCTGATGGTGTTTACAGCGGGATTCCTCGGAATGCGTATAAAACAAGGATTGGTGAATGATCTTCACAGGACGCTTATCCCGCTGGGTGTACTCGTCCTTGTTGCGGTTATTTTTGTCATTGGTATTCAACGAGATATGGGGACGGGTATCGCGATGCTGGCGCTGCTTGCGAGCATGATGATGGTTGGGGGAATTAGTAAAAAGGTTGGAGGTGCGCTCCTCGTTTTGGGTTTGGCACTGGGGGTTTTGCTTATCATCGTTGCTCCACACCGAATGGAACGTGTGATGACATTCCTCGCAGGTGACAGTGCAGTTTCGCAGGGGTACGATGATGCTAATTACCATATCACCCATGCCAAAATCGCTATTGGTAGCGGAGGATTCTTGGGCGTGGGAATTGGAAATAGTGTCCAGGCGACGGGATATTTGCCAGAAGCAATTAACGATTCCGTGTTTGCAATCATGGGAGAGACATTCGGGTTTATAGGGCTTGTGGTGATTTTGCTCCTATTCACGGCACTCCTGCTGAGGCTTTTGAAAGTCGCCGAGCATTTGCCGGACATCTGGATGCGACTGGTTGTGGCCGCTGTTTTTGGCTGGCTGGCGGCACATGTAATCCTGAATGTTGCTGCTATGATCGGCGTCTTTCCCTTAACGGGAATTACATTGCCGCTTCTTAGTTTTGGCGGTACGAGTATGCTGTTTATTGCCGGAGCGCTTGGGATCGCTTTTCAATTATCCCGCTACACGATTCATGGATCATTAAATAAGGAGACGGGATATGAGAATCCTAGCAGTCGGCGGGGGCTCGGGCGGCCACGTTACGCCAGTGGTCGCGGTACTACGAGAGCTTAAGAAAAAGGACGAAACAATAGAGTTGCGGTTTTGGTGTGATCGTAAATTTGCTCCTCAGGCAAAACGCATCGTTCATCATTTTGATTCGTCGATTCCTGTAGAGAAGATCGCTGCTGGTAAGCTGCGTCGATATCATACCTTGCCATGGTGGCGACAATTGCTTCGGCCGTTTTCGATTGTTCTGCCAAATATTCGTGATTTATTTTTGGTTGCCTGCGGATTGATACAGAGTCTCGTAAAGTTGCTGATCTGGCGTCCCGACGCGGTATTTACTAAGGGCGGATTTGTTTGTCTGCCGGTTGGATTTGCTGCTAAATTGCTAGGAATTCCACTCGTCATTCATGATTCGGATACGCATCCGGGCCTGACGAACCGAGTGCTTGCCAGGTTTGCTACTGCCATTGCGACTGGAGCGGAGCTGCATAATTATCCATACCCCAAGCATATTTCTCGCTACATCGGGGTGCCTATTGATAATGCGTTCCGGCCCGTGACACAAGATACGCAGCTGGTTCTTAAGAAGAAGATCGGTTTTTCGGGTAAGCGACCCGTGATCGTTGTAACTGGCGGGGGCCTGGGCGCGGAAAATATCAACCAGGCTGTTGCAAAGTGCCTAGGAAAGCTTTTGGAGTTTGCCGATGTTGTATTGATTGCGGGTACCGGACAATATGACGGCATGCGTGCGCTCACCCCTGAGAATGACGATCGATTCCAACTCCATGCATTTATTGCGAACGATATGAATGATTATCTTGGTGCTGCCGATATCGTCGTGACGCGGGCGGGTGCTACGACGCTGCTTGAACTAGCGGCACTTGCAAAGCCTGCGATTTTGATACCAAGTCCATATTTGAGCGCCGGTCATCAGCTAAAGAATGCAGCTGATCTTGCAAAACGGGATGCTGCGGAAGTAATTGATGAAATTGAACTTGACACTAATCCACAACTTCTCCTCGATGTGATCACCTCGTTGCTTGCAAATAAGGCGCGTCTTACGCAGCTTGGCAAAAACTTTCACGCCCTGGCAAAGCCACACGCCGCCGAAGAAATGGCTGAGATGATTCTGGAAGCGGTCAAAAAATGATTCACCTTTGGTACAATAACAGTAGTACTTATGGCTTTATTCTCTAAGAAAAAAACTGATATTCCACGTCGTCGCCGCCAGGATGTTCATGCTGGCGAGTGTGCGACAGAGGAAAGCCTCGCGCAGCGATATGCGTTCCAGCGCAACCGGACACTCACTGGCAGCGCTTCGTCGAACGTGGTTAGCGCGAACGAAACGAATGCTCAACTAAAATCCCCCCGTGTCCAAACACATGAACTTGTGCAAAAACGCCGCCACATTGGATTGATATTCCTTGCCGTTATTGTTGCATGTGTAGGATTATTCGTGATTATCTCCCAATTTACGGCGGGAGTTGTTGTCCGTGCGCGTGATGCCTCAACCTCACTCGACCCAATATATGAAGTGACCATTCAGGAATATCTATCTCGTCAGCCAGTTGAGCGATTGCGTTTCGCCACAAATAACGATCATTTAAGTGCATATATGCAGGATAAAGCGCCAGAAGTTGCGAAAGTGGAGGTGGAAGGATCGGCTGGCTTTGGAAGGTCTCAATTTGTTATTACACTGCGTCAACCGATTGCTGGTTGGAACGTCAATGGCCAGCAGCAGTATGTCGACAACACCGGGACGGCATTTAGTCGCAACTACTTTTCTGCTCCTAAGGTACAGATTGTCGATAAGAGTGGTATTCCTGCGGGTACTGGTCCGGTAGCGAGCAATAGGTTCCTTAGCTTTGTAGGTCGTGTGGTTGGCTTAACGAAAGGGCAGGGGTATGTAGTGCATCAGGTCGTCATTCCTCTTAATACGACACGTCAGATTGAGGCGATGCTCGAGGGCATCTCGTATCCTATCAAGCTTTCTGTTGACAGGTCTGCAGGGGAGCAGGTAGAGGACATGGCTAGAACAGTTCGTTGGCTCACCGCCCGAAGTATTACGCCGCAGTATCTGGATGTGCGTGTGAGTGGCCGAGCGTTTTACAAGTAGTATTCTCTTCTATTACGGATAGTGTTCTATTTTTGTTCTATTAATAATATGGAAATTGAGACAGAAGAAAACATTATATTAATATTGAAATAATAAAAAAGCAAATAATTGTAAAAGACGGGCAGGGAGTAGGGCAATTAAATATAAAAATAGCAAATGAAAAAAAAGTCAAAAAACTGTACAAACGAAATATAAAAATAAAAAGTCAAACATCTTTTTAAGCAAAATGTAACAGGTTGCTGTGGATAAGTTACTCGATGGAAATCAATCAGGATCGCGGATAATAGCCAAGGCCGAGAGGTTTTACTAAAGGGACTATAACGATTGTTATGCCCATCATTATGATTCAGCCGTCTTTAGACCAGGGCGATGTCCCTACTCGGGGACGACCCAATTATTTTAATCGTGAGTTTCAACGTATATTTGGTATCGTCCAGAATCCTCATACATTATGTCGTAAAAGATATATTGTGCGACATATAATCTATGATGCCATTATGTACCCGATTTGTTGTCATGGCCCTTAATGCTTCCATTGTTTTTGTTCTTTTGGTCCACTGCTCCTCGATCTCTATATGTACTGTTCTGCCCGGTCTCTAGCCGTCTATGGTTGCTGGACCTTTCATAATATGATATTGATAGTGATCTTGTGAACTCCAAAACACAAGAAATAAAATGTTCTATTTTTGTTCCAAAATTACTTCTGAATCAATTGCTTGCTGAGCTTTTGGTGGTTGTAGACCGCGAGGACCGGGATAGCTATACACAAAACGGCATGTACAAATATATAAGCAGAGAAACTGATATGAAATAGAAAGCTGACGATCTGTAGCGCAATGCCCAGAAAACATATGAGAAATGAGCATGCCATGAAAAGGATTACGGCCTCATCTGATGTCTCGTTTGTCCCCTGTCGTCTATTTGAATTTGTGATTACCATCGCAAGGAATAGTGGTAATATTGAGCTCACACTGAAACTCATGCATATGAGAAGAATCTTGAAAATGTCGAATCCTGCAAATTCTGTTGGAAAGTAGATGAGCAAGGCCCCTACCCCGGGTGATAATAAGGCGACAATGCTAATAAAGATAAGAGCGTGTTTTTCATTAACAGAATTGATCTCTCCAAATATACTCATTGCTACCTTACCTTAGATGAAGTTCACTACCCTCTTCTACGCGGGGAGCTTGAGGTGTCTGGACGGGCGGAAGCGTACCGGTGACTTCTGCTGTTCCGGTTTTCTTTTTACGCTTACGGGAACGCTTTCGCTTCTTTTTTGGGGGTTCATCGGAGGATACCTCAGGAGTTGTTAAGGGCACCGGAGGACTCTCAATTGGTTGGGCAACTTCTCCACTTGTTTGCTGATCCCCTTCTGGAGGCAGAGTGGGCTCGGGTGTAATATCATTTGTCTGGGCGTTAATTGGCCACTGCTTCTCTTGGGCGGTCGATTGAGGCTGAGGCGCGGGCTGGGGCTGCTTGTTCGCTGGCTGAATCTGCTCGGCGATCGCCTGCTCAACTTCTGCCCTGTCTCGACTATAAAGTTGGCGCGTATGTTCGATAATTCGACCAGTGTTGTCAATCTGGGCCGGAGGCAGATTAAGAGTGCGGGCGCTAAATGCTGGTGCCTTCTCTCCGTTAATGACCATATTAATGATAAAGTTACGATTGTGCATCTGGAGAAGGTCCTGGGGTTCGAACTGGGGTTCAAACTGCTTGGCAAGGATCGGCGAATCATCTGGTGAGACGCGGAAGGAGATCATCGTTCCTACGTTACCAAAGACAGCGTTTCGTACCGTGTCGGTCATCTGGGAGATATACTGATTGGCGACGGTCAGGTTGAGGCCGTATTTCCGCGCTTCGGACAAAATAGTCGCAAAACTATCTGTTGCAAAGTTCTGGAATTCGTCGACGTAGAGATAGAAGGGCCGGCGGTTCTCGATATCGGGAATATCGCTTCGGCTCATGGCGGCCAGCTGAATTTTGGTAACCATAAAGGCACCGAGAATAGAAGCGTTGTCTTCGCCGATGAGACCTTTTGACAGATTGACGATGAGAATCTTCCCCTCATCCATGATCTGACGGATATTGAACGTCGATTTGGGTTGACCGATAATATTACGGATAACAGGGTTGGCGGTAAAGGCACCCACCTTGTTAAGCACCGGCGCGATGGCTTCGGCCTGAAACTTTTCGGTCCAGCTGGCGAATTCAATATTCCAAAACTGCAAGACTACCGTGTCTGTACAGTAGCCAAGCGTCTCTTTTCGGAATTTTTTATCGGTAAGCATCCGAGTGATGTCGAGCATCGTCGTTTGCGGTCGATCGAGGAGCGCGAGGATGGTATACCGAAGAATATATTCCAGACGAGGTCCCCAGCTGTCACCAAACATGCGCTTCAATACACCAATGACTTCACTGCTGATATTCGTCTTCTGATTAGGATCAGTTACCTCGAGCGGATTGAAGCCTAGTGGGTAAGCTGTATCTGCCGGGTTAAAGTAGACTACATCCTCGAGACGGCCACCAGGAATAAAACGCATATTGTTAATAGCGAAATCGCCGTGCGGGTCAATAATCGCATACCCCTGACCATGAAAGATATCACTGAGCGCGAACAATTCAAGCAGACCTGATTTACCGGCACCGGTCTGACCGATGATGTACACATGGCGTGAACGGTCGTAGCGCAGCATACCGAATTGGTGGTTGATCCCACGAAAGTTGGTCAAGCCAAACGCGCTGATATTTTCATCGATGGCGTCATTACCAGTAATAATCGGAAGTTTGGCGGGTGGTTCGGCAGTTTTAGTGCTCGCCCAGACGATATTGGGCGTCTCTACATTAGTGTGTGGAAGGTGGAAGACGGAAGCAAGCTCTTCGATATTAAGAATAAATCCTCTGTCATTGAAAAGACGGGCGCGGTACTGTGCGAGATCTTCCTTTTTGAAGCTCGATTTGGTTATCATGAAACCATTCAAGTTAGTGCTGTTGTACTGCTTGAACGTTCCCACGATTGCCTGCATGCGGAGCTTGGCGTTCGTGGTGCTCTCGCCCAGGTAGGCGAGGCGTACTTTTACCTGGTAGCCGAGTTTGGTTGCTTTTTTCTCCGCCTCGGAAATGCGGGTTTTATCCCTGTCGGAAAGTTCTTTGGGTTTGTCGCTTCCCCCTGCCCCTCCTTCGGGTGGTTTGTAAAGCGCCTCGAACAATCCCCCGATCCATTTGAGGTTGAATCCTTCCCCGGACAGAAAGGCGAACGGATTGCCTGTTTTGATGGTTTTGATCCAGTTGTCAGATGCCTTATGCCATTCATCGGGGATTGGTCGGGCGAGGATTTGCACCCATAGCTCCTCCCCTGTTGATTCTAGCTTGGCAAGTGTTCCGGTGATACCTGCGAGCGGGTCTACCTCGAAATTCTGAAATGTTTTGATTGGGAGGAATTCGCTTCCCGTCAAGGTAATCTCGGAGGTATAAATGACACTGTGACGTCGCTCATGGGTGACGTAATCTTCCTCGGCAGTATGAATCTGGACAGTCGGATATTGGGAGTAAATCTGCCCTTCGACAAAACTTTGCAGGGCCTTAGGGACCCATACGTAAAAACGAATCTGGCCATTGACGGAGGCAATCTCGAAGCTGAGGTGTTCCTGAATACCTCCTGTATGACGTAGTTCGTCTTTATCGCGGAGAATGCCATGAAGACTGGCGAATAATTGCTCGGCTGCGAGCTCGGACTTGTCATTGGTTTTTGGAATTTCCAATACTAGGAGAACACTCTCGATGGCCTTAACGGCATCGATGCGGCGGTAATTACGCAGCGTAAGGAACGCCAAGATAAGTACAATGGGGACCCAAACGTACCATTGTAGCAACAAGTCAATAGTCCACACAAGGATATCCATAGCTATTGTCTATTGTCCCACCTCTAGGCGCGCAATGCAAGCAAAGGGATTACTTTGCTTCGTCAAGAGTGTAGGTCGCTTTGGCGACGCGCTTGAACTGCGGCTTGCTCTGAAGGTTCAAGAGGATTGTCGTTTCTTTCACCTGACGACTCTTCAGCACGCGCTTGACGATTTCGTCGCGGTGGAGCGGGCCTTCGGCTTTTCGCAGTACGTCAGCTATGATGTCAGCGACGGTTCCACGTGAGAAACCCCAGTTATCGAGCGCATAAATACCGCGTCCGATCAGAACAAATCGCTTATCCTTGATCAGCTCGTTATGAATCGCCTGCGTAGTGACATCTTTTCGCTTGAAGTCACTATCCTTAATAGCCTTGGCAATTTCAGAAAAGTGCATGGGCTTGCCGTTCTCGGCGAGGATAACGTAAATTTTGTCGCGAATATTCTTTGGGTTGACCGTTGGCCACTTAACCAGGCCCCAGTTGTCTTTGAGGCTGGCGAGGTGCTTGCTAACGCTGGCGAGAGCGCGGACCTGGCTAGGGTTTTCGTGGCTTAGCTTACCGTGAAGCTCTTCGATGCCAAGGGGTTCACCGTGCTTCTTGATCGTTTTCACGATTTCGTCAACGTGGCCCTTGATCTTCTTTTCGTCGCCATGTTCTTTGATGCCGACAGCGTGGTGGTAGTTGTCGTTTTCGTTGATAACCACAAGATTAGGCGATAATTCGGCGATAAATGCCACATGAGCACGATGGAGATTGTCGTGTGAATTGCCGACAACGCGTGCGGTCACATCTTGAATACGCCCAACACGTCCGCTTTCAGAGAGGTCACGTGTGAGAAGGCGCTCGACGTCTTTAATAGCAGGAACGCGGTTTTCTTCGGCAGCGATCTTGAGACGGATGAGGATAGCCTTCTCTAGCTGACGGACGCGTTCGCGGGTGATGCCGAGGAGTTCACCAATTTGCTCGAGCGTTTCGCGGCGGTCGAATAGACCAAAACGTCGGGTGATGATTTCGCGTTCGCGTTCTTGGTCGATGACACTCAGAATTTCATTCACGGCATTTTGTAAATCCGTCTTCATGTCTGTCTTTGTAGCTTGGTCCATAACGGTTAACTTCCTCTCTGTCTCACCTCTGGATAAGTTTAGTATTGTAACTTGTTTTGAATTATAGAACAATATCTATAAAATGTCAAATACTTTATAGGTATAACTAATTATAGCATGAAGTAGACAGTATGAGTAAAGGGTGTTTTCGGACTTTCCCCTCTATAACTTCATTGTAAAATAAACATAAGCGTTAGCGTCTGCTGTATAGTAAAATCTATGAATATAAGAAATTTCTCAATTGATGATTACCCCACCGTAAAACACATTTTAGAAGAGGCGGATGTGTATTATGAGGGGCGGGATTCTGACGAAAATTACGAAGCTCTTACGGTGCAGGATCCAGGTTCGGTGCTTGTTGCCGAAGTTGACGGTGAAATTGTTGGGAGTGTTGTGGGACAGCGTTTCGGCGAAAGCCTAGCGATACTCTGGTCGCTTGCGGTTGCAAAGGAGCATCGGCGCCGGGGTGTCGCGACCGAGTTATTGGCTTGCATGGAGCGAAACCTTCGCGATAAGGGCGTAAGAGAGCTTTGGAGTTTTGTTGATGTGACAAATCTTGCCTCTCAGGCACTTGTTAAAAAGGCTGGCTTCTCGACGAACACGGATCACAAATACTATGGACCACACAAGGATCTGTAAGCTAGGACTTGCGTCGGATGATGCGGCGCGGCTTCTTCGCAGGAGCCTTTGCTAGGAGTTCTTTTGCCTGATCGTGAGTTACACTCTTAGGATCGGTATCCTTCGGAATCTTAGCATTCTTTTTGCCATCCGTAATGTATGGGCCAAACCGACCGTTTAGCACCTTGATTCCATCGCCAAAGTCGGCAATATTCTTTTCGGCCTCGGCTTTTAGCTTGGCGTCGTAAAGCTCGAGCGCTTCATCGAGTGTGATAGTGTGCGGATCGAGCGGTTTGATACTAACGAAGAGCTTATCCACCTGGATGTATGGGCCAAACCGACCGATGTTTGCTTTGATATCCTGACCATCCTTGGTTTGGCCGATGATTCGTGGCAACTGGAACATCTCAAGGGCTTGTTCGAGGGTGACGGTCTCGATCTTTGCCCCAGTTGGGAGTGGCGCGAAGACAGGCTTGGGATCGTCGGATTGTTCACCTTTTTGCAGCATCGGGCCAAAGCGGCCAAAACGAGCGTAAATTGGGAGACCTGATTTCGGGTCATTCCCTACTAGGCGTGTCTGCGTTGCTTCGGCGCGCGAAATCTCACCACTGGCTTCAACCAGCTGGTGGAACGGTGTGTAGAAGTCGGTCAGAACACGGACACGATTCTTGTCCCCCATGGCAATTTCATCTAGCTCGGCTTCGACTGATTTCGTGAAATCATAGTCCATTACCTTAGTGAAATGTTTGACCAGAAAGTCTGTCACCACTTTGCCGGTATCGGTTGGAAAGAGCTTGTTAGAATCCTTGCCATATTGAATCGTCTCTGTCGTTTCGGTGAGGTTGCCATCTTTTAATGAAAGCTTCTTAATGTCGCGCGGTTCCCCCTCGAGGTCGCCACGTTCAACATATTGCCTGGTCTGGATGGTATTGATAGTGCTGGCGTAGGTGCTTGGACGGCCAATACCCATTTCTTCGAGCTTCTTGACGAGGCTAGCCTCGGTGTAGCGGGCCGGTCCGCGTGAAAGGTTTTCGATTGCTTCTGCCGATTTAAGAGTGAGCGGATCACCTTTCTTTACTTCTGGCAATAGAACGTCATCTCCGCTGCGACCGTAGATCTTGAGGAAACCGTCGAAAATGACGATTTCGCCTTTTGCTTCCATGAGCTCATTTGTTTTGTCGCCCTTTATGGTAATCGTTGTTTTTTCAAGCCTAGCGGCTGCCATTTGGCTGGCGAGTGTACGGCGCCAAATCAGATTGTAGAGCTTTTTTTGCTGTTCGTCGGCACCTGCGAATTCCTTGCGGATATCTGTGGGGCGAATGGCTTCATGGGCTTCCTGGGCATTGGCAGATTTGCTCTTGTAGGTACGGAATTGATGGTATTTTTCGCCGTAAATTTCCTTGATAAATAAGGTCATGGCACCGAGGGCCTGAGAAGAAAGGTTGACCGAGTCGGTACGCATATAGGTAATATGTCCCGCTTCGTACAGACGCTGCGCTAGGCTCATCGTATTCCTTGGGCTGAAACCGAGCTTTGAGGAGGCTTCCTGCTGAAGCGTACTAGTGGTAAATGGAGCTGATGGGTTGCGAGTGCCGGGCTTCTTGTCAATGTCGGCAACGAGGAAGTTACTTTGAGAGAATGCCTGGAGGATTGATCGGACGTCATCGATTGATTGGTGCTTTTTTGGACTGGTAGCGGGGAGAATTGTCCCGTCACTTAAGATAAATTCAGCGGTTAATTTATAGGTAGATTCAGGTGTGTGGGCGTCGATTTCTGCTTCTCGCTCCACGATCAAACGAACAGCGACTGACTGAACGCGGCCAGCAGAAAGCTGTGGGCGAACCTTGCGCCAAAGAACGGGTGAGAGCTCGAATCCCACTAAATAATCAAGGGATTGACGCGCCTGTTGAGCCTCGACTAGGGGCATATTAATCGTGCGTGGATTTTTGACTGCCTCGTCGAGGGCATTTTTCGTAATTTCGTGGAAAACGATACGCTTGGTTGTTTTTGGATCAAGCTTGAGAACCTCGGCGAGATGCCAGGCAATCGCCTCTCCCTCGCGGTCTTCATCGCTTGCCAGCCAGACAGTGTCAGCTGCTTTGACGGCTTTCTTTAATTCGCTGATCACCTTCTTTTTGTCACTATCCACTTCAAACTTTGGAGCGAAATTGTTGGCAACATCAACGCTACCATTCTTTGATGGCAGGCCGCGAATATGACCGATGCTGCTCTTCACGACGAAGTCCCGACCGAGGTACTTTTCGATCGTTTTAGCTTTAGCTGGTGACTCGACGATGACTAGGTTTTTGCTCATGTATATTATATAAACCAAACTTGTTATGGCTTTTTCGTAGGTACAATGACTTATATTACGGTGTGTTTTTGGAATTTTCAAGTAGCTATCAAAAATATAGTAAAAAAGACGAAAAGCCGTCATGGGACGTGTATCCCAGACGGCTGATCGCATGTAGCTGGCGAGGTTCACGCGGCTCTGTGCCTCCGACACAGCTTGGCGCCTCCTCGGAATTTCTTCGCGCCTCGCAGGAGCGGCTCCACGGAGCTTAGGAGCTCCGGACTCTCCCATGAGTCGTTGAACGTGCACAGGGGACAGTATGTCCCTGCCGGAGTCATGTGCTGCTTCATGGGCTGCACATTCCGCCATGTTACCACCGGCATCACCCGTGTCCACCTCCTCCTCTGCTACGTGCGGATGTTGGTATTCTGGAGCTACGGAGCTCGACGAAATACTTGATATTACTTTAGAATAACAAGAAGGAATTGTCAACTATTGAAGTGTCCATTGATTGGCGCCGACATTACGGACAAGCCCACCCAGTTCCATCATGGTAAGTGTCTGGCCGAATTCCCCTGCACTTAGGCCGGATTGTTGTTGCAGCGCTTCACCGTCTCGAATCCCTGACTGCAGTAGGTGAATAATGTTGGTTTCGTGAGGGGTATTTCCTAGCGGAAGCATCGTTTGGGGTTGGAGCATCTGTGGCGCTATTATCTCTAGCACGTCTTCAGCACTTGTTATGGGCGTTGCACCCTGTTTGAGCAGTGCATTGCAGCCAGCCGAAAGCGGACTGGTAATATTACCGGGCACAACGAGCACTTCTCGCCCCTGTTCCAGTGCGTGTGAGGCGGTGTTGAGTGTTCCGCTCCGTGCGGCTGCCTCAACGATAATAACGGCGTCGGATAGCCCGCTAACGATACGATTTCGGGCCAAGAATTGAAATCCGCGCGCATCAGTTGGCGGCTCGTATTCACTAAGAATTGCACCGCCCTGATCCAATATTTGCTTGGCTAAATCTTGATGGTTGCGCGGATAGATCTGATCAACACTGTTAGCGAGCACAGCAAGTGTGATGCCTCCCGCCTCGAGGGCACCTCGATGCGCAATGCTATCGATGCCAAGCGCGAGACCGCTTACGATAACAACGCCTCGCTTTGCTAGATCAAATGCCAATTTATGGGCTACCTCTTTGCCGTACGTCGTTGGCTTGCGTGTGCCGACGATTGCGAGAGTTGGGACCCTTTCGCTCGGAAGCGTGCCCTTAAAGAAAAACTGTTTCGGCGCATCTGGTATGTAGCTTAAGCCGGCAAGGTACTTGTGCTTATCAGGGGTGATTCTATTGATTTTCATATAAAATGTGTCAGAAAGTATTGACTTAGTGTCAAATACGTGCTAATATGGCACATGATTGGTTGCTATGCGAGTACAACCAAACGCACCTTATACCCCCTATTCTAACTTATGTTAGGTTACATGTAACGTGCTTATAAGTATTCTACCCTCCACTTTTAGGCAACAAAACGTTACATGTATACTAACCCCTTTAACCAGCGGACCTCCATATGTTGTGAGGTGGGTCACGCTATGCCCTCTTTCGGGTGGGTTAAAGGGCCAAATGGCGCCAGGTGATGCCCACCCTTACCTGGCGCTTTTTGGTTGGTTGTGATAGTATCAAATTACCTATGACTATCTTGTTAATGACTCTAGCTATTATTGCGGGGAGTCTGGTATCGCTAATCGGCGGTCTGGCACTCCTAAAAGTAAAAAAACGACGAGCAGCAGCTCTTCTGTTTACTATGCCATTCGGTGCAGGTGCGCTGCTGGCAGCAGCCTTTTTCGACCTCTTGCCTGAGGCATTTGAAGAAGCAGATCCCGCTGCAATGCTTCTCTACTGTTTGAGCGGATTTGTGGCTTTCTTTTTGTTCGAACGCTTGGCGGGGTGGTTCCATCACCATCATCAGCATGAAGAGGTAAAGAATACCTCGCAGCGCTGGCTCATTATCTTTGGTGACCTTATTCATAATATGATCGATGGTGTCGCGATCGGTGCGGCGTTCCTGGTCAGTGTTCCTACGGGTATTGTAACGACGCTGGCAGTTGCGGCGCATGAGATTCCAAAGGAGTTAGGGACATTTGCATTGCTTCTGTCGCGCGGATGGAAAGACAAGACCGTTATTTTGGCCAATTTAGCGACGGCGGTAGGAACAATAGCGGCTGCTTTAGGTGTATATATTCTAGCTAAAGATTCGCACGAATTTATTGCACCATTACTAGCGTTGACCTCGGGCTTCTTCCTGTATGTTGCGGCGAGTGATATTATTCCGGATATTCATGAGCAGCCAAAGCGAGTTGGTACGATCCAGGCGATTATCTTGGTTGCAAGTATTATCTTGGTTGGTCTGTTCATCGTATCGCTTGGCCATCACTAGATTGTCTGTTATATGAAAACGCACCACCGGTGAGGGTGGGGCGTTTTGTATATCAATTTGCAGGAGTCGGCGAGGTGGTTCTGTTCCCTGACGTAAAGGCATAAGTCAGAACCACCGTCGCGGCATTCAACTATGGACAACTGCTTCGGGCGCGGGTAGCTTGCGTCGCAAGCGCTGCTCTCAGCTCCTCAGTCAGTTCGTCAGTCGTGCGGCCATCTGGGAAGATCGGCGGTCCGATGACGATCCGTACTCGTTGCCAGCGGAGCACGTAGCGGAGCCACTGCAGCCTGCGAGGCAGACTCTTTTCGTACCAGGGAAGCACTCCGGCCGTACCGTGAATCGCCACTGGCAAGATCGGTGCACCGCTGACCCGCGAGAGCCAGCCAGCCCCATTTTGTAACCGGAGTGGACGCGGTTCGGCCGAATAGTCACCCTCGGGGAAGATGCCTATGGCACCACCCGCCCGGAGGATTTCCAGTGCTTCGCGGGTCATCTGCTGGCTAAGACGAGGCTGCTCTGGGTCAACAGGCAAATGGCCTGCCGCGGCCATGTACGGGCCCAGAAATTTCGAGCCGAACACCCACAGCCGAGCAAAGAACCGTAGCGGTCGTGGCGAGCACAGCTGCACGTAGAGCGCGTCGATGATCGAGATGTGGTTTGCAGCCACAATGACGCCCTCCCCCGTGCTTAGCTCCTCCCAGTGATGACCACCCTCGATCGTCACCGGAAGAATTCTGAAACGTACCGATACTGCGCCGGTGCGTTGCATTGCTTGCGTCACGCGCTCCGCCCATTGCGGCGGAATATGCACGGATGATCTCCTTATGTCTCGGATCATGGGGGCGGACGGCGATGTCCGCCCCCATGAT
>CBIFWO010000008.1:0-30990 GCA_966186595.1 uncultured bacterium
GTTATTTTACCACCAAAATAACTTTTGGTCAAACTAAAATCCCTCCGAAACGGAGGGATTTTATAGCTCTCATGATTTTTTATAAATCAATCATATAAGTCTGATCATCAGGGATAGACCGACTCGATGGTCGGCCTCATGATTGAAAGCTTCAAGGACACCCCTCATCCGAGACAAACTCCATCAGCTCTAGGGGGCATCGACATTCTTCGCCATAGCTAGGCTTCTTGCTCGGCTACCTTTTCACGAACTTTTGCATCAATCTCGGCAAGTACTTCGGGATTCTGCTTTAGATATTTCTTGGTTGCTTCACGACCCTGACCGATCTTAGCATCGTTGTAGTCAAACCACGCGCCCGACTTCCCTACGACCCCATGTTGTACGGCGAGGTCCAGAACATCACCTGTCTTGGAAATTCCTTCGTTGTACATGATGTCAAATTCAGCCACACGGAATGGCGGCGCAATCTTGTTCTTGACGATCTTTACTTTGGTACGGTTACCGATGATGTCTTCGCCTTCCTTGATCTGTCCAGTGCGACGAATATCCATTCGAACTGACGCGTAGAACTTCAGTGCATTACCACCAGTCGTTGTCTCCGGATTGCCGAACATCACCCCAATCTTCATACGAATCTGGTTAATAAAGATGACTGTTGTTTTGCTCTTGTTAATAATACCCGTGAGCTTTCGGAGTGCCTGACTCATCAGACGGGCCTGAAGGCCCATGTGGCTATCACCCATATCACCTTCGATTTCAGCCTGCGGAACAAGTGCCGCAACAGAGTCAACAACCACCAGATCAACTGCACTTGAACGCACCAGCGCCTCAGCAATCTCTAGTGCTTGCTCGCCATTATCTGGCTGCGACACAAGAAGGTTATCCGTATCAACACCTAGTCGTTTAGCATATGCCGGGTCAAGTGCGTGTTCTGCGTCGATAAAAGCAGCCGTTCCACCAGATTTTTGAACTTCGGCAATTGCGTGGAGTGTTAATGTCGTCTTACCAGAACTCTCTGGTCCGTAGATTTCAATGATACGGCCCTTTGGATAGCCGCCACCGAGGGCGAGATCAAGGCTCAATGCGCCAGATGGAATTAACTCTACGTCTACCTTGTGCGCTTCTCCAAGTTTCATAATTGACCCATCACCAAATTGCTTAGTGATCTGATCCATCGCCAGGCCAAGTGCCTTTAATTTAGCATCATTCGTCGTCGATTGCTCTGCAGCGTCGGTTTTTTCAGCCTTTTTCGCCATAACTCCCTCTCTTATTCTCTTTCCATTATACGATATTTTCTACTTGTCCGGTAGTCGTCGCAATCTGCTATAATGGGTGGCAATGAAACGTGAATCTGGATTTACCGTTATTGAAATCATTGCAGTGGTTGTATTTCTGGGACTGGCTACGACGCTCCTTCTTATTCAAAGGAATAATCTGGCTGCAACAGGGCGTGACAACGAACGTAAAACGGCCATTAATGCCATGTATTACAATCTCGAGGAAGTCTTTTACGAGAAGAATAAGTTCTACCCATCAAAAATTGACAGCAAAACCCTTCGTGCAGTTGATCCCGCCCTTTTCACCGATCCGGATAATATCAAAATGGGCGAGGGTGGCTCGGACTATCGCTACGAGGGAACTAACTGTACTAACGATCAGTGTAAATCATACACCCTGCGCGCAGGCCTAGAGCGCGAAGCAGACTACGTAAAAAACAATCGAACTCACTAATCATTCGTCACTGGCCGGCCGTATTTGAATGCCTCAACCGCATTGTTTAGTGTGGCAATCTGCTCTTTTGGATTTGTGACGTAGTGAAACCTGTAGGTCGTTTCATCTCCCTCAGTACTTAAACGAATTGAGCCGTAATTGAATAAGGCCTGCACAATTCCGTGCTGCTTGTAACTGGCGTCCTCGATGTTAGATAAACTTACTGTCTGTTCGTGGCGCGAGAAAAGTGTGGTTTGAATCTCCTGAATCACGCTTTCGTTTGTCAGAAAGAACTTGTTATTCACATAAATCCAGATTGCAATATAGCCAATAACGAGAAGGAGTAAGATCAGTAGCCCACCAGTCATGATAATGGAATCGTGGGATGGAGCGTTATACCAACCCATTGAATTGGCGATAAGCGGATAATTGATCATCAAGGACGCAACCAGGGCCACTAAAAAGGAAATAGCTCCAACTGGTGCAAGGAGGCCGATTGGATGACGACGCACCGCACTAATGACATATTCTCCTTCACTAAGATTAAGGTAGGGAAACGCACGCATTGACTCTTCGTGCTTTGCCTTAGTTTCAGCGGATATTTCGGGCTTTGGCGGCTCGACAGCACGGGTATAGTGAACGACACTCGGCTGTGACTGTGGAGGGGCCGCATAAAGCGGGCGCCCGTCTTTGTCGTAAGCTACCGGCTGAGGCTGTTCGTTCGGAGTCGGCTCGTTTTGCAGCGTTGAAGGGTTCATATTCCCATTATACCAAGTTCTGCTGCGTTACCGATGCATTCCGACCGAGGTGGGAAAATGCCCTAGGGGTCACTCGACGTCCTCGCGGTGTTCGTTCAATAAATCCAAGCTGCAAAAGATATGGCTCGTAAAAATCTTCAATCGTCGTTGTTTCATCACCTGTCAGTGCCGCAATCGTATTCAAACCAACCGGATTACTGCCATAATTATCAATCATACTCGTGAGCAGGTGCCGATCCGCCGGGTCAAGTCCCAGCTCATCAATCTCGAGCATCTCCAGCGCCTTTGTCGTCATAACCATGTCGATTATTCCGTCCCCATTCACGTCAGCGTAATCCCGAACGCGCTTCAAGAGACGATTAGCAATTCGCGGCGTAAGTCGGGCACGAGTAGAAAGTGTCTTGGCAGCCTCAGGATGGATATTACTTTCTAAAATTTTGGCCGAACGTGCAATAATTTGCCCGATTTCCTCTGGTGTGTAAAATTCGTGCCGATAGATATGACCGAAACGATCACGCAGCGGCGCAGCCAGCGCACCCGTACGCGTTGTCGCACCAATCACCGTAAACTTCGGCAGGTCGAGACGAACCGATCGCGCCGCCGGTCCTTTCCCGATGACAATGTCGAGTTTAAAATCTTCCATCGCACTGTACAGGACTTCCTCAACGCTTCGACTCAACCGGTGAATTTCATCAATAAACAGCACGTCACCGTCAGTAAGGTTCGTCAGAATGCTGGCCAAATCCCCCGCTCGTTCAATGGCCGGCCCAGCTGTAATGCGAATATTCGTGCCCATTTCGTTCGCAATAACTGTTGCCATCGTCGTTTTTCCGAGTCCCGGCGGGCCATACAGGAGCACATGGTCAATCGGTTCACCCCGCTTTTTGGCAGCATCAATTGCCAGCTTCAAGTTCTTTTTCAGTCGTTCCTGACCAATATATTCAGAAAAATTCTGAGGACGCAGACTTACTTCAATCTGCGCCTCCTCAGTACCTTCATGGATACTTGTGTCAACTATTCGCTCTACTGCCATAATCATTATTTAGTATAGCAGTTCACTCTAGATCCTGATAGAAAGTACCTCAAATAGAGAAGAGAGTCGTCGAATCTTTGGAGTTTTTCGTCTAGCAATGTAAGCTTTTGCCTCTCTTAATTCCTCCGCCGTTCCCACGTTGAAGAAATTAATCCGTGCATTTGGGGAGGACTTTATAAGACCCATCTCCACCAGCGGACCCAACATACCATCCCAATCCTTTCCATAAGATCGATTGAAATAATCCAGGGCATCTCTCTTAAAAATTACGAAACCTACATGAATCTCTTTAATGATTTCTGGGAACTCTCTATAGTATTGATTTTTTAAGTCCATCGAGATCACTCGGTGATTGTCATCAGACTCAATCACTCGGTGAAAATACAACTTATTGGCAAGGGTTGAAGCCATGGTTGCAACGTTACCAGATTGGATGTGGCCCTCCAAAACCTCTGCCATCGATAGACCCTCCCTGATTTCATCCGTATTACATACCAAAAAGTGATTGGCCGTAACATGATTCAAGGCCCCCTCTACGGCGCCTAAAACCCCCGGATCAGTTTGGTGCGAAAAAACTACCTCACAGGGAAATCCTTGTTTTTTTACCCATTGAATTACACCTTTAGAGTTTGAATCTACGGCAAAAATAAGTCTATTGACAAGTGAAAAATCGAGAAGATCTGTACTATATTTAAACAATTCACTATTGTTCACTTTGTAAAGAGATTTGTAGATTTTGTTATGGGTAATGGAACTAAATCGAGATCCTTTGCCCCCTGATAGCAAGATCACATCTATGCGTTCTGGAGACATACTTTCCTTTCTTTAATCACTTCCACCCAAATAATAAACATACTATATGTGTAGCATATCACAATTCAATGTTTTTCGCCAGCGTGATAGCAATCACTCCCTCTCCAGAATAAAACAAACACTAGTAGGAACCCTATATGGCTTGATTTTATCTCCTGACGCATCTCTTCCATAGAACTCATGAAGTGTCTTGACCCTCCAGCCCGTAGCTTGAAACCCGTTGATATATTCTTCAAAAGTAAATGTTGGATGCACTACCTCAATGCCCATCTTACCTTGCGTTACAAAAGTCACATCTTCTTTCTGTTCATAATCTAGACTCTTCTTAAAAAAAGTGGCATAAAGAGGATGAATTTCTTTCAAGAAAAAAAGCCCTTCAGGGCGAGTTATCCTGCTAAGCTCATTCAGGGTTTTTCTCAAATCTTTACTATAGTGAACAGTGAAGCGAGAAAAAATAAAATCAATACTTTCATCTTTAAGGGGAAGGTGGTCCATGTCACCTACCTTAAAATCGACACCTGGGTACAGCTGTCTCGCATATTCAATCATTTCAAGAGATAGATCCACCCCTATAACTTCGCCGTCTGGAGTAAATTCCTTCAGCAAATTACTGAATGTACCATCTCCGCAACCTAGATCAAGTATGGTCTGTTTTTTTATAGGTAGCTTAACCCAATCCCGTAGCATTTGACGATACTGATCAGCTACAAAGATCTCCCGCGTACCCAAGCTATAGGCTTCAACACGCCCGCTATACTGGTCCCTCTGACTTTGCGAGAAAGAGTCCTCAGGATTCATTCTTATCGATCTCGCGAACTACCAATTCTCGAAGTACCTCGGCCTTTGTCTTTCCTGTCTTCTGAGATGACCAACGAAGATAGTTATAAATCTGGCGATCAATAAAGAAATTGAACCGCATATCCTTTACGGCAATATCATTTTCATCCAAAAAGCGTCCGATAGTTGTCTCAAGGTTCCCATCGTTATAAACGGCTTTCTGGACCCAGGAATCGATGATACCTGTTGCAAATGCATCCACTTCCGCGTCTTCACGACGTAAAAGTAGTACGGGTTTCTTCTGTTGAACAGCGGCGGCCACTTGATATCCTACACCAAAGGTATCGAACGAGGTCTCTGCAATGATAACGTCTGCTTTTGTAATAGTCTCTAGATTACCAGTGTAGATAGAGGCCCAGTCAACGGCATCGCCCTGACTATTTTTGTTCACTCGCAAGTCATACGTCGCCTCGACCCAGTCATCAATAATATTATGTTTTCGGGTCGTGACGATATTACTTATTTTGCGCAGTGTATCGATATCGTTTAGAACATTTCGCTTTGACGCAAGCAGATGTACATTAATCATAATCTTATTATTACATCTTTCTTAAAATAATCCAAGAAAGCCTTCCCGCTTTAATTTTATCACGTTATAGTACGCCGTTTCTGACATTTTTTCAACCGTTATCGCAACGCCTCTTTCACTCTGTCTGCCGTAGAAAGATCTGTCGACACCCCCTCAAGGGCACGCGTCGCGTCGTTTAGATTATATCCAAGAGCCATCAATGCCTCGAGGGCTTCGTCGCTGTGGGCGATCAGTCCTATCACACCCACTTGCGTGACGTTACTACGAACAGCAAGGCCTACCTTATCCACCAGATCAACCACGACACGTTCAGCGATTCGCTTCCCCACTCCGCTTGCCTTTGCGATAAAAACCGCGTCACTGTTTGCAATAGCATTTCGCACCGTTTCGCTATCTCCCAGCGACAGGATGGAAAGCGCCGCTTTCGGACCAACCCCCTGTACCGTGATGAGCATTTCAAAAAGTTTCTTCGCCGCCAGACTGGTGAAACCGAATAATTCCTGCGACTGCTCACGGATGTGATGATAGGTATAGAATTTTACCTCTTCGTTTAGTGTAGCGTGTTCGAAGTCGCCAAGTGCTACTGCCACTTCATATCCCACGCCATGGACATCAACGATGATAGATGAGTTAAATTTTTCGGCCACTATTCCAGAAACATGTGCAATCATGCCCTTATTATGGCATATACCTAATGTTATGGGGTAGGAATGGTAGTTCCACCGCCAGTACCTCCGGTACCCGTATCTGAACCATTCCCATTACCATTGTTATTCCCCTGGCCGTTACCTCCAGATCCATTTGGAGTAGTCGGGGAATCACTCTCTGAAGAATCCTGTTCATTCGTCACCGGTTCGTCTTCTTTTGGTTTTTCGGCGGGCTTTTCTGGTTCTTTTTGCGCTGCGGTACACTGGGTTGTCGGCAGGGCAGAGGCGAGGAAGTATTCATTGTAAGTATTGGTGCCACTGGCATTCGCGAGACCACCGTTTCCATAACACACCGCTTTTTGTACAATTCCACTCGCAATAGGGAAGGGTGTGTCGGCAATTCCCTCTAGCGCCTGACGCATTGTTTTGACCCAGATCGGTCCAGCCATACCCGATCCACCATTGAGCATTGGCTGATTATCGTTATTACCAACCCACACACCCACTGCTAGTTGCGGCGTATACCCGATTGTCCACGCGTCGCGCTGATCGTCGGTCGTTCCCGTCTTGACCGCCGCGGTGTGACCAGACACGGTCAGTGACGACCCAAAGATTGGGGCCCTGGCATTGTTATCAGATAGGATGCTAGAGATGAGATAGGAACCCTCAGGACTCATCACCTGCTTCGACTTCTCTTCCGATCGAAAGATCATTTCATCAAACTTATTCTCGATCTTTTGGACAATCGTCGTCCGATATTGCTGGCCTTGGTTGGCAAATGCCGCATAGGCATTCGTCATTTGTATAAGGGGTGCTTCGGCCGTTCCTAGTGCAAGCGAAAGTCCGTAATTTTTATTCTCGTCCACTGCGGAAATCCCCATGCGCTGCGCCGTTTGAACTGCCTTTTCAATCCCAAGTTTCTCCATGACTTTTACCGCAGGAATATTGAGTGAGCGGGCAAGGGCACTACGGACTGAGATATCTCCACTAAAATTCCTGTTGGCGTTCTGCGGTTTGTAGCCGCCGAAATCAGTTGGTACATCAGCCAAGATTGTCGCTGGTGTGATAATTCCTTCGGCAAGCGCTTCAGCATAATAAATCGGCTTAAAACTAGACCCTGGCTGACGGGGTGTTGTCGCCAAATTCACCTTGCCCCACTGCGGATTATTCCAATCGCTACTTCCAACGAGTGCTCGCACTTCACCCGACGAAGGGTCAATCGCAATTCCTGCTGCATTCGAACCGCCGTTGCGCTGGATAAAACGCATGTTGTCGGCTATGTTTGCTTTCAGTTTGCGCTGCAAATTCAAATCCAACGTCGTTTGCACCTGATATCCGGAACGTAGGGTTTTTTCCTCGCCATATTTTTTATAGAGCTCTTCTAGCACCATCTGTGCAAAATGCGGCGCTTCCCCTTCGCTAGTATCTTGAGGCGGAGCATAAACCAATTGTTCCGCAAGTGCCGCTTGTTTCTGTTCCTCAGTGATATACCCATTCGTCACCATGCGACTTAGTACAGTCGTCTGACGTTCCTTGGCGAATTCCGGATTGCCCAATGTCGGCGAATACGCGTTTGGAGAGGGCAAAATACCAATTAGCATCGCACTCTCTGCTAAGGTCAGATCTTTTGGCGATTTATTGTAGTAGGCCTTCGCTGCGTCCTGAATACCAAATGTCGTTCCTCCAAAAAAGACAGAATTGAGATACATTTCAAGGATTTGATCCTTGCTGTACCGCTGTTCAATCGCAATGGAAACTGCGAGCTCCTGATATTTGCGCAGGAATGAGCGTTCGGATGAAAGGAGCGTATTTTTAGCCAGTTGCTGTGTCAGTGTTGACCCACCGCCGTAGGCCTCCTGTGATGTCACCGTTCCGTACACCGCCCGAAGAATTCCTTCGATTGAAAAACCGCCGTGCTTGTAAAAATCCTTATCCTCGGCAGCGACAAGAGCATTTTTGACGTTATCAGACATGTCGCTTAGCGGTACCATCGTGCGATGTTCGGCGCTGCCAAAACTATAGAATTTTTCCCCGTTCCGATCGACCATTACCACACCAGTATTGTTGCGGTTCATTAATCGCTCTTGGTCGGCGATGTCGTTATAAAAGTAGAGGTACGTCGCAAGCGGCGTGAGCACGAGGAATAACAGAATTGGTACCGCGATGAGCAGGATCTTTTGCTTTTTCGAGAGTTCTTTCCACCAGCGCCAATGACGTCTCGTAACACGCTTCGCCCGACGAACCGGCGATACATGGGTGTACTTTCCTTTACGGACCATGGAAATATTATATCAAATTAGTCCAGAAAACTAGCGAATCATCAGTGCATGGGTAATGGCGGCAGCAAGGGCATCAGCACAGTCATCAGGCTTTGGCACCTCTGTTAGCCCTAGCTGTATCCGCACCATTTCTTGGACTTGTTTTTTGTCTGCCTTACCATAGCCCGTCAGACTCTGCTTGATCTGCATTGGGGTGTATTCTGCAATCGGTAGCCTTGCCTTTCGCCCTGTTAACATCGCCACACCACGTGCCTGTGCCACACTCATTGCCGTCGTCACATTACGAGCAAAAAACAGTTGTTCAATTGACATGACCTCGGGCTTAGTGGCAGCAATTATCTCTGTGAGACTGTCAAAAATATCCTCGAGTCGCTCGTCTATGGGGGTGTGCGGTGGCGTTGTAATTACTCCTGCATCAACCATCTTGTACGTCCCAGATGTGACATCAATCACGCCAAATCCCATGATTCCTGTGCCAGGATCGATGCCGATGATTCTCATATCAAAAGTTCTCGATCGGCGCTGTCGACAATATAAACTTGACCGTCCATCAGCGTTTCATAGGGCAAATCTTTTCCTTCGAAATATTCTTTTAAGGCCTGGGCTCTGTCGCCAAACCAGTCAGAAAGATAATGCGGAACGAAATAAAAATCAATCAGATGAAGTCCCTGCCATACTACCTCTTCATGATAATGTGCGGGCACAATACCCGGAGAATCACAACGTTCGGTCCCATGGAGGCTGGGAGTTATTACCATCGTTCCAGCGCTTGATCCGCCATAGACAAATCTATCATGCATCAAACCTTCAACGAGTAGCTCATCCAATCCGCTATATGCCATCGCGCGGCGGAGAATAAACGCACTTCCGCCATAGGCAAAGATCAACCCGACGTCTCTAAGCTTGTTTTCAAGCAGTTCCTTTTTTCCAAAATAATCCCGTAGATCTAATTCCTCGCAGGGTAGCCCGATCTCCTCCAGCTCCTCACGTTTTAGCCGAGTATTTTCCCGCCTTTCCCCCACCGACAAATCATCTTTGGCGTTATTAATGAACAGCGTCTTTTTATTCTCCCCGATCATGGTCAGGAGTCGATCGGCATGATTGCCCATACCTTGAGAAGAAAGATAGAGTCTCATATCTTTTCAGTATACGTCATTTGCTGGATGTAAAGAATGAACCGATTTTCCGAATCCCCGCCAGCACTTCACTACGCCACTCCCAGATACCGCGGCCAAGAGCTAGTGTTCCGATTCCTCCGAGCGCCCACCAGCCCGCAAACGCCTTCCCCGCCTCCTTCATTTCCTCGACAGCGAATGCCGCCTCGGGAATTTCGGATGAAGCTTTCTTGCGGCAACGATTTGTCTCAGGATTGCGCTCTTGTCCTTCGAGACATGGTGTCAGAGTTGCCTCTGCTAAAATAGAGCGGCACCTGTTCGTTTCCTCGCTACGATATTGACCGTCCTTGCAAGGTACCAAAACACTTGCCGATGCGATGTTACGACAGCGATTCGTGTCCTCACTTCTATATTGTCCTTCTTTGCAGGGAGTTAAACTTTGCAAGGTAGTCGAACGTGCCGCAGCTATCGCAGGAGGAAAAACACTCGGTACATCCAATGGCATCGGCTGAGTCGTCCACTTCCACGCTCCGTCACTTGGATCGTACGCCCACGCTTGCCCTTTCTTGCTCTCGGCACTTGCATCGGCATATTCTTGAACCGTATTGTCATATCGCTTTATTCCATATGCATCTTCTAACCAAACAAACCCACCGCTATTCGTGATTGAAATTGGGCGATTATCACTACTAGAATTGATAACTGCAAAATGCCCCGGTTCAATAGTCCCGCTGAGCGAATACGTATTACTGCTCGAGGATGACTGCCCTTGATAACCAACCCTCAGGCGAAAAAGAGATAAGTCAATGGCTTGATCGGTTGGATTGAATAATTTCACATAATCCCGACAGTCTAGGGCGGCATCAAGTGGGGAGCAGCTGCGCGGATTTGCCAGTACTTCGCTAAATTGCAGCATCGTCTGATCTGGATATTCGTACAGACCTCCTCCAAATAGCGACGATGGAATTGCGAGAAGCGCCGAGAAGGTACTAAGATAATTGCCCGTTGTCGCAGATCGGTTACGCTGCCAATAATGATTTGTCGTATTCACCGTGACCGTATGGTTCAGATACAATGGCGAGCCGAGGATAATGGTCGTTGCGTTTGCCGTCACGCCTGCCGGAATAGTCAGTATATAAGGAAAATCGGCAGAGG
The DNA here is from genome assembly GCA_966186595.1 of uncultured bacterium. Lineage (GTDB taxonomy): Bacteria > Patescibacteriota > Saccharimonadia > Saccharimonadales > Saccharimonadaceae > JALRBM01. Next base: position 10,877 of record CBIFWO010000008.1, read on the forward strand.
GCACACTTCCATCTGCTAAAAGAACATAGTCCGAAGGCTTTAAGAGTCCGCTGAGTGTTCCAATCTCAACCGGCTGGCTTTGACCGCCGATAGTGTACGAAACTTTCCAGTTCTCCAGATCAATCACCTCGGCCGATGTGTTGAAAAGCTGGACGTATTCTACCCGAGGACCTTGCACGGCGTAGGCCGTAATAAGCACTGGCGAATCCGTCTTAATTTGCGCAGGATCAAACGGGACCACATCAATTGCGCCAGCGTCTTGCCCCGAAGGTGCAACTACCATTATTAGAATTACGGCAATAAAAATAGCCATCTTAAATCGCATATGCTTAAAATATACCGTAATTTAGTTGAAAAGACAAAAACTATTCGCCAGGGTCTACGGTAATGTCGGCATTGGTATGGACGTTTACGACATCATCTAGGTCATCGAGTGCATCAAGAAGTTTGAGGGCTTTACGCGCTGCTTCTGGATCATCCACTTCTACCTGGGCATTCGCCACGTATTGGAGTTCCGCCTCTTTCACCTCTAGCCCCGCATCCAGAATAGCCGTGCGAACCTTTGCGAGATCTTTCTGGTCGGTGTAGACGATAATCTCCCCATCTTCTTCATTCGCATCCTCGGCGCCTGCATCGAGGACGATAAGAAGCGCATCCTCCCCACTTGCGGCCACGCGGATAACACCCTTACGCGTGAATTGAAATGCCACGCTGCCCGGTTCGGCCATCGTTCCACCATTTTTTGTAAATGCCGTGCGAACTTCAGGATAGGTCCGGTTTTTATTATCCGTCGCCACCTCAACGATAATCCCAATTCCACCTGGGCCATATCCTTCATATGTCGCCTCCTCGAGAACCGCCGCGTTTTTGTCCGCTACCCGGTCGATTGCCCGCTGAATATTTGCAACTGGCATGTTGGCCGCTTTGGCTTTTTCAATCGCAAGAGCAAGCGCCGAGTTCATTACAGGATCGGTACCGGCACGTGCTGCGATCGCAATTTGGTTACCAATTTTCGTAAAGACGGCGCCACGTTTTGCATCGTTCACGCCTTTTAGTCGTTTAATTTTCGACCATTTATTATGTCCAGCCATGAAAAGAAATCTCCGTTTTTGATTGCCTCGTTTTCCTTATTGTAACAGATGTGAGGAGGTTATTCCACTACGTTGGAATCACGAAGTCTAAGTCGAGTCCTATACCACATATAGAAACTAGCGACGATTAGAATCGCATAGAAAATCCCAACGATAAAAGGAGAAATTCCTGTCGTTGTTTTTGCCCAGGGCAACGCAGCAAAATATTCAGCCACGCCCGTCATATACTGCAGTAAAGCACTTGCGGGAGCGCCAATAATTTGCATGGCTCCAGGTAAGACCATCGCGCCAACGCCAGCTATAAATGTTAGTAGCATCGCAATCGGAACAAGCGGCAGAACGAGTAGGTTGGCCATGATCGCTACGTTCGAGAACTCTCCAAAGGCCATCACAAGAATCGGCAAGGTACATAACCATGCGGCAATAGTCTCGCCCAAAATCTGTCGCAGAAGGCCAGGTTTCTTATCACCAAAAAAGTAAGCTTGCAGTAAAGGGGCAAGGATCATAACGCCCGCGAATGCCGCGAAACTTAACTGCCAGCCCAAATCGTTCCAAGCGTAGGCCGGATTGACAAGCAGTGTCACAGCTGCGGCAAATGGCAGCAGCACAAGCGGGTGGAATCTGCGACCATAATACCACGCCAGTAACGACAGTCCGGCGATTAATCCTGCACGTGACATGCTGGGGCTGATTCCAGTAACCGCAATAAAACTCACCACCAACCCACCCGATGCCACCAGTGCCGCATAACGAGAAATTTTCACGAACAACCGCCGCGCCAGCCGCACTAAAATCGTTAGATTATATCCACTGGCAACAACGATGTGGGTAAGTCCGGCAATCTTTAGCGCCTCGTCAAGTTCTGGTGGCAAAGCACGGCGCTGACCTACTAAATATCCGATACCAAGGCTTGCTTCAGGCTCGGGAATCGCCTGCCGTACTTCTTCGGCAAATCCATCTCGTAACCCCCTCGCCACATCACTTTCTTGCCTTACTTTCTGGACTTCTGCAAAGTACATACTTGCCGCAAAACTACCAAAACCGTCACTAATTTTTCCTGTGACGGTCACTACATCACTTCGTTTAATTTCATGGTGAGTCCTCGCACTCACCCATATCGTTCCAGGCAACTCATGGCCATTAACATGAGCATGGCTCAATCGCAGCACTACATCGCCGCTCTTCCCAAGATCGGCATCTTCACTCACTCTCCCGGTAACCATCGCCTGATGGCCGACAATCTTTTGGTAAGGTTGTAGCTGCTGCCAGTCGATACTCCCTCGCCAAAGCCCCAGGACTCCACCAGCAACGAAAATCATGACGAGCACATACAGTCGTCGACGCCAGAGCCCGATTCCAGCCAAGATCAAGCCAACAAGTAACCAGCTGATCGATGCAAACCACTCGCTCCAGTACTGCGCCAAAACCGCTCCGACAACAATTCCAAACGAAGCCATAGCAATCAGCCACGACACATGAACGCGCCGCTTCAGCATCCACAAATTCATAGGACTAGTATACATTTCTACGAAAAAACACCCACTAATGTGAGTGTTTTTTCATGGAGGGTCCAGTGGGGCTTGAACCCACGACACCCTGCTTAAAAGGCAGGTGCTCTAACCAGCTGAGCTATGGACCCATACGGGTAGCTAATCGCTCTAGCAAAGATAGCATTTTAAAGGGTTGTTTGTCAATGTTTGCCGCCTTCTTTACCCTTGCCAAACTTCGGTGTCTTGGCAAAGAAGAGGTCGAGCACAGCGAGACTCAGACAAACTGTGACAATCGTTGACTGGTACTGTGACAAAAGATCGTAGATCGTCTTGCCTATTCCCTCAATGACGAGTGCCGAACCAAGCGGTTCAAGGAGTAGGGTAAGCGCTAAAAGGGCAAAGGCCAGCGCACCGATAACTCGCCGCGGCAGAGAGGGCTGCTGCGGGCTGCTAAATAGCAGCAACACTGCTGGCAACAAAATAATTCCCGCAGAGACAACGCTTTCGAGCGGAGGCTTAACCAAAATAACCCCTGTACTAGCGATGATCGGCGTGAGATCTCCCACCCATAGCTTGCTGAGTATTGCACCAGCCGCCAATGCCAAGCCCAATACGCCTAATCGGCGTTTGGTAAAGAAGGGAAGTGCGAATAGAAGGGCACCAACGATAAGAAAAACGATGACCGATGTCATTTTCCCCAGCCCTCCAGTCGATTTTCGTCAAACTTTGCCTCAGTGCCAATTTTAATTGCCTTTTTTGATGCAGTTCCTGCAGGAAATTCCAGGACGTAGCGCGCCTCCTGTTTTGGTACAAACGTTTCGTAAGGATAACTTTCCGGCGGCGCATTTTTGACGATATACACCACCTTTTTATCCTTATCCAGCCAGACAATATCGATCGGATAGTTCATATCCTTCATCCAAATCGACCATTTATCATCACGATCGAACACGATGAGCATCGCCTGATCAGCACGAAGGTTACGAGTTCCAGACAGTCCCTTTTCACGATCTGCCGGCGTCCTAGCGACCTGGGTATTAAATACTCCATCGCCAATATGCACAGTTACATGGGGGCGCAGTTGGGGCCATAGTGCATAAAACGCAGCCACCCCAATCATAAGAAGAGCTAGAACTACCGCAATCCACGATAAAATGTTCTTTTTGCTCACAGCGATGACCCCTGTTCTGTCATACGCCTTATTATATCAGGTGTGGGAAGTTTTGCTTAGGCACCGACTTTGTCTTTTTTGACGCGACGCTTGGCATTTAGCTCAATGTATTCGATAATTTTACCGGCTACATTACGCCCAGTTACAGATTCTATTCCCTCAAGGCCAGGACTTGAGTTCACCTCAAGAACAAGTGGACCTCGACTTGAGCGCATAAGGTCGACACCGCATACCGCAAGTCCCATCGCCTTAGCCGCACGAAGAGCAGTCTTGCGCTCTTCATCACTAAGTTTAATCGCCGTTCCCGAACCCCCTTGATGAATGTTGGAGCGAAAATCATCATCAAGGCTCTGACGTTGCATACTTGCCACTACCTGGTTACCCACAACGAAAACACGAATATCAGTTCCTGCTGACTCCTTGATAAATTCCTGAATCAAAAAGCTGGTATCGTTCACATAAAAAGCCTGAATTACAGATTTTGCAGCCTTGTATGTTTCCGCCAAAACCACCCCGTTCCCTTGCGTTCCCGACGCGAGCTTGATAATCACCGGCACCTCCAGGTGCTCCAAAAGGTCATCAACGGCATCGGTCTCGCGTGAGAAAATAGTCTTTGGGATAACCACCCCAGCCTTGCTAAGAAGTTGTAAAGTGCGCAGTTTGTCACGCGAGCGAGTAATGGCAATTGATTTTATAGGTGTATAAACACCCATCATCTCAAACTGGCGCAAAATAGCCGCACCGTAGGTGGTCATGCCTGGCATAATACGGGGGATGATTGCGTCGAAGTCCGACAAAAGCTCCCCACGATAGCGCACCTCAGGCTTGTCCTGCTGAATTTCCACGTAACATTCTGGAAACTTAACGGTCTTTACTTCATGCCCGCGTTTACGCGCCTCTTCGCGAAGACGTCGCACACTATAGCCAGGCTGCCTGGTGAGAATTCCAATTTTCATGTCTACCGAGTCTCGCTTTCTAAATGTTCTATGGCTATTGCTAGTTCATGTAACTTATTTTTGGTGTCATATCCAGAGGTCAGCTGTGGGATAGCATTTACTTCTAGGCAGCTGTATCCATACGGCGAGGATGGGTCTGGTATAAAATCGATCCCACCCATTTCCCTTTTCATTATTATACTTATTTTATGAGATGCTGTCAATAATTCTTCGCTGATGCTCTCTTTATCCAGCCACTCTGCCGACCCACCCTGAGAGGTGTTGTTGAGGTGAGTGGCAGCGTTCTCGCCACGGCTGCGGCGCAGAAAAAGAGAGGGCTCGCCACCAAAACAAATCACGCGCAGATCGTGATCATTGGGCATGAAGGGCTGCACTAACGACATGGGCATCTTCGTCAGAACATCTTTCGCCTCTGCCCTGGAATTCACAAGGTAGTTGCTTTCCCCGCGACTCGCTGAGATCGCTTTAATCACAGCAGCGCCCTCTGAAAGTGGTAGCTTTTGGGCATTAAGCGAGAAGAGACTGTGCGGTACAGAAACTCCTTCAAGTGCCAATTGAACCATACAAGACAGCTTGGTTGTGGAACGTTGATGCTTCATCTCGCTGTTCCAGAATTTTACATTTGCCTTCTCCAGGTATAATGCCAAAGAGAACGCTAAATCTCGGTAATACGCCTCTTTGCCAGACTTGTACCACCCAACAGCAATAACGAGATCCGGGTGCAGATCGGACGCGAGATCGCTATCGCCAGTCAGGATTTTCACATCACCAGTCGAGATATCAAAAACGAGGTCTTCCCAGTAGCATAATGAGACATCATGGCCCGCATTCTGCAGGTGCTCTGCCATGATAGAAGGGTCGTTTTTCCCGCCACTATTCGTCGAACCGATAACCAACACATGTTTCATGACAAGATTCTCCTTCGTCCTTCTATTGCATCAACAAATTCATTATAGGTTATGGGGTGTTCTTTGAGTTGCTGCCACATCTGTACATTTGCTTCAAAATACGCGCCATCTTTTAAGTAAACTGCGCCTGGCACAGCAGGGACACCACCACGAAATACGCGAGCGCACTCATCAAACGCATAAATGCGTGCCTTTTCGGATGAATAAGTCCCAACGATCACCATCGCCCGCCAGATTATTTCATAGACCTGGCGAAACGACAATGGCCTGCCAAACGTTCCCCATCCGAGCGCCGCTGCGAGATAGCGGTACGAACGTCGAAATTTAAATCTATCATCCAGAAGTTGCTCTAACAGGATAGCAAAGCCTTCACTTTCCGCCACTGAATCCTGATGGCCCCGTAGAGCATGGCCATATACTTCGTGAGTTGCAATTCGTATCGCCGCCTTATGGGTTCGAGGAATATACAGGGCTCCCACCGAAACCACCTTGCTGCGGTGATGGACTTTGGCGTGCGAATCATCATTTCGTTCTACAACGTGCCAGCCCTTCTCACTTAACCCTGTCTTTTCAAGATCAGATCGCAATAATTGGGCCAGTGGGATATCTTTTAGCTCCACGCCACCGGTATATTTAGCAAAGTAATCTTTGTATTTGGCGAACTCTTCAGCGGAAGGAACAATATCCGGCATTTCCGTAAACTCACCACGAAGGGCGTCGTGGATATACCGCCAGTATTCTTTGGTTTCCTCGGTGACAAATCTGTGAATCCGAACAAGCAACCCTGTCGCATAGTCCTTATGAGGCACCCCGAATAGCTTTTTATTTGATTTCCTGAACTCATTCAGACGAATATCATTGGATTCCCTCTGAAGCCGGAGGGAGGCGAGAACCAGATCAAGGGATTCGCGGGCTCCGGGTATACTGGCAGCCCCATCTCGACGATCAGAAACGCGTTGAATATCCATATGCGGGCCATAGGTAAATACCGGCTCGTACGTTGGGTCTTCTAAAAATCGCTGGCGCTCAGCAGCTTGATTTGTCACCCTAAAATAGGTGTGGGTAGCAACCGGAAATGGAAACGTCTGTGCCATAGTCATTACTCATTATCGGGCAAGAGACCCCACGACTGCAATAACGCAATGTGACGAGGGTTATTGATATCGAATTTGCCGAGGTCACCTTCGGAAATGCGACTGGCACCCTGCTCGGCAGCCGTCAACCAACAGGCAACCTGGCCCTCAAGGTAGACTTTATCTTTCAAGTAGGCACTTCCACCTCTCAACACCCTGAGGAGGAGGGAATCTGTCTTTGCCTGCGCCTTAGTCATCGTCACCTCCGGATCGTCAGGTGTCAACACGGATTGGTACATTTGGTCGATGGTATTAATAAACTCGTAGACCTCTGAGTTAGATTTCGGTCCATCTTCACCCACGCCTTCGGAATACGATATAGCAATATGACGGCGGATGATATCTCGCCATCGAACTAATTTGCCAAATTCATCAAATGTCTCGTACACGACCTGTTCACGTATGACCGCACGCCCCTCATTACCGGCCTCGTAGCGATCAAGTCCGTCAGCCATGAGAGCAACAGGACCACGCTGTCCATTCATTTTTTCAAGAAGGTGACTGCCTATCTCGTGCCCAAGACCAAGGCCAACAAAACGCTGCCTCGGCATGTTGTAGCTAGTTGGCCGCTCCACGGACTTTGTGCTGTGAACGACGCTCCAGGAGGATGCCTCGGCGTCACTTAGCTCGTAATCGCTTTGCAGATTATTCTTGACTACATACTCCAGAATAGGATCGCCTGTTTGGCGACCTATCTTGCTCGCCTGTGGCATGTCCACTCCTGAAAGTAGGAGCGCATAATAACCACCCGACCGGAGGTGATCTTCCCGAACGGCTCGAAACACTTCCTCGGTGGGAGCTAATAATTCGCGGTATCCCCGCTTACCTTCCAGCATTGTTAGCACCTTCTGGGCAGCTTCAGCCACGGCAGGATGGATTGCATCCTTTGCCAGTAATTCTTCCACATCGTGCGCTACCTTGTCGAGCGCACCGCGATACACTGCCTCATCCGGTTCGCCATAAATATAACGATTCCAACGACGAAAGGCTTCCATGTCACCGCGGCTTGATGTCTGGAGTAATTTGACCTTGGCGATGTCTTCGTTTATTCGCCAGCGATAAGCCTGCTTTAATACAGGATCAACATCTTCGGTCGCAAGTAATTCCGCCTTCCATGCATATAGTGCATCAAGCCGACCATTCAGAACCTCCCCATCAAGATGTGTTGCTGTCAAATCCGCGTCTTCGCCGTTATGCCAAGCGGCAAATGCCTGTTCCTGACGGTTTGCGTCCAGAGTCAGCTGCTTATATGTTTCCTGAGTACCTTCGTGCAAGCTTCTAAAACGAGCGTAGAGCTCGTTATCTATCTGGGTTGACATACGCTCGGGAAGTAGCAATCCTTCTCGTCGATAACTCATATGTTAATATTATACATCATTACATTGTATAAGTCAATACTACTACCCCTGTTAGGTCCACCTGTCTACTTCGTAAGGTGAGCGTTACTTTCGCTTAAAAGGATTTAGTGACGATAGTGGAGCATCGGGGTGCTTGTGCTTCCATACAACCAGCCCGATACCGGCTGCTGTGGCTGGCGTGATAACACCGATGGCCGCCCACACCCAAGGAGTGGATTTCTTAACGGTATCTTGAGTTGGATCGTTAGATTTTTGCGTCGCACTCGGGGCTGTAACAGTAAAAGCAATTAACCTGGCACGATCTGAGGTTTTGTTGGTAGTAGGATCAGTCACCTCAATTTCAGCATGATGATCACCCGGGGGCAAACCCGTGACAGAATAGCTCCATTTTCCTTCTGCATCAGCTTGAATTTCGTATTTTTTAGGCTCCGAAAAGATATAAAGGGTAACTTTGCCATTCGGAATCGTCTTGCCCTTTAGTACGAGGGGTTCGTTACTTGCAACGGTAATTTTATCCGTCGACTTGTATGTCATATCGTCGACCGCGATGTTATCAAGTGTTGGAGCCGTTGGCTTGGCAACTTCCTGAGTGGGGGTTGGTGCAGCTGTATTGTTATTGGTAGTTGTTTGCGTATTCGATGGCGTCTGGGAGGAGCTTGCTTTATCAAATCTTGCTACCGCTGTGAGCGTGGATGTTGATCCACCGGTTTGTTCGGAACATGTCGGGGACGGGTTTACCGCCGTTGTTCCCTTGCCCGCACCGCTAGCGCGACAGATATCCCCACTTGTTTGCCATCCCGCAAAGACCGATCCGGCACTTGGCGTTGCAACGAGGGTGTAGGTCGTTCCAAAAGCATACGTACCAGTTCCCGAGACGGTGCCGCTTCCCGTTCCTTCTATCTTAGCGGTGACATTATGAGAAGTCAGTGCCCAGAGAAAATAAGCACTGGAACCATCTCCAATATTTATACTTTTTGTACATGTCACCGTGCTAGTATGAAAGCCGTCGGGACATCCATCACCCTGTGTGAGCATCCATCCGGGCTGAGGAGTAGCCGTCAGGGTAATCACTGTACCATCCTCGATCGGTTCAGAACAATCGGAGCCACAGTTTATCCCCGGACCGGTTACGGTACCCTTACTTGCGTTGCTATTAACCGTAAAGTTGACTGGTGCAGCATGGGCAGGCGTAGGCAAAAAAGTGCCTACGACGATTGCCGCAATCAGCGACAGGGAAACGAGCTTTTTTCTCATATTTTTGTTTTTAATCCTTTTCTCTCACTATATGCTCACCCGAATCTTTGTCAATATTAAGCTAGACCTTTCGATCAGATAGGATAAGAGGCAGTGGCTAGGAAAACAAACCGCGTTTTTTAGAAGAACCAAACTGCTCGAGCAGATCCTTTTGCTTCTTGGTTAGTTTAGTTGGCGTATCAACCAGTATACTTACAATATGCGATCCACGAGTGTTGCCACGAGGGTGCGGGACCCCGTGATTACTGAGCTTAAAATCTGTTCCGCTTTGTGTTCCAGCGGGGACCTTCATCCGAATAGTTCCATCTACTGTTTCAACGTCAATTTCCGTCCCCAGGGCTGCATCTACCATACCGACATGCTCTTCGGATAAGATAATGTCACCTTCACGGGTGAATTTCTTGTGTGCTTTGACACGAATATGAACATACAGATCACCACGCGATCCGCCGCCCACTGCCTCGCCGTGCTCCTTCAGGCGAATCGTCGCTCCATCATCAATACCTGCCGGTACTTTTAAGGTGAGTGTTTGCTTGCGGCGTTCGGTACCCTTCCCCCTACAAACGCTACACACTTTCTCAGGAACTTTTCCCGTTCCTTTACAGGTTTCACAGGTTACCGCCTGCTGGATTTGGCCAAAAATCGTATTCATGATACGTGTTTGTTGGCCAGCTCCCTTGCAGGTGGGACAAGTTGTCATGCTATGACCCGGCTCAACAGTCGTCCCTTTACAGTGAGGGCATTCATCATCCATATCAAGAGTGAGTTTTTCCTCAACACCAAAGATAGCATCTTCGAAATCAAGTGTCAGAGTTGTTTCGACATCGCGCCCGCGCCTTGGCTCTCGGCTACGCCCAGCACCGCCACCAAAGAACTGACCAAAGATATCGCCCAGTCCACCATCACCAAAGTCGAAGTGAACATTTTGACCACCAAATCCCTCAAATGGATTGCCGCCTGCTCCACCACTGTTTCCGCCAACGCCGGCATGACCGAATTGATCATAGCGCTGGCGTTTCTGCTGGTCTTTTAACACTTCGTAAGCTTCGTTCACCTCTTTGAATTTGGCTTCGTCGCCTCCCTCTTTGTCGGGGTGGTATTTGACAGCAGCCTTTCGAAACGCCTTTTTTATCTCATCGGCGCTGGCACTTTTGTTGACACCCAGAACTTCGTAATAATCGCGTTTGCTCATCTTTATCTACTATACAAAATTGGCAATCCTCTGTCCAGAGTGCTAGATTCGATGACTATTCCACAACATATATTTACGTACTTTTGCCAGGAGAGGAATATTATTACATGTAGAAGAGCTGTGGAGTTCTTGTGAAAATAATTAAAGTTAACTGTATGCGGAGGTGTCATCATGCAGCAACCATCACTTTATCAAGCTAATCGTCAACAAATGCTAATGATGGGAGCAACCATTTTTGCTTCGGTCACCGCAGCCATTATCGTCTCTGTTGTCCTTATCATGACATTCGTACGTGCCGAAATCGCTAGCGCACACGCAGTACCCGCCCAGGTGCCAGCTACCTCGCAGGTTGCAACCTCATGTGTTGCCACACCGGAGGACACCGAACCAGTCGCAGCAGCAGCTCCTGCAGCAACTACTTCACAGGTCGCCACTTCAAACGCAGCCGTGCTAGGCAAACTCTACGTGCCCCACAATGTGACAAACTCATTCAACAGCACGAACACCAACACTACCAACAACACAACAACCAACGTTACTAATACTACCGTTACCATCAAAGATAGCTTTAACAAGAACAGCTACAACGACAACAGCAAAAAGACCGTCATTGTTGACAGCTTTAACCCAGTCATCGTCAAGGACAACACTGTAAACGTTAACTCAAACAACGGTAATACGAACAACTCGAACAACCAGATCGGCAACACTACCAACAACGTCACTAACACTACTCTGAACTCTGTCGTCAACAACGTTGCAACTGTCAACTCAAACAACACTACTACTGATTCGAACAACACCACTGTCAATTCAAACAACGTTTCAAACGACAACGACATGACAACACACACTCACAACAATATCCACAACAAGCTTTAAAAATATCTCGCACGTAAAAACCCGGCCACTCCAGCCGGGTTTTTCTTTGCCGTAGTGTTTAGAACGATTTACGAATATGGCTAAAGCTAAACTCCCAAGTTGCATCCGTCTTTTTATGTGGGTTAAAGATATTTTGCGGATCGTAAAGCTTCTTCACCTCTTTCATATGACCTAGAACGCTTGGGCTATACATCTGCTCCAGCCACGGGCCACGGATAAGTCCGTCGTTGTGCTCACCAGAGACCGAACCGCCATATTTAATCACTAAGTTGTTCACTTCTTTCATAGCAGGCTCTAGCTTGGCACGCTCACTCGGGTCCTCGATCTTCATCAGGGGAATGACGTGGAAGTTGCCGTCGCCCATGTGACCCGCAATCGTCGCGAGTAGCTTGTATTTCTTGATAATCATTCGCAGTTCTGGCAAGAACTCGGTCAGGCGCGCAGGAGGCACCACCAGATCATCGATGAATGGGGCTGTGTGCTTATCCTTGACTTTGCTGCGAAGAAGGTTGAAGCTCTCACGGCGCATTAGCCAGAATTTTCGTGATTTTGACTCGTTCTCGTCCTCTTCCATATAGGTAAAGTTAAATCGCTTCAGGTCCAAACGAGCCTTATGGAGCTTCTCTTTCACCTCCTCTTCACTCGATCCAGTAAATTCGATAAGGAGAATTAGCTGAGGCACGCCCTTAACAAGCATTAGACCATCCGGAATCAGTTGAAATGCCAGTTTAACCCAGGTCCAAAAGCCCAGACGTTTTAGAAAAGCAAAAAAGAACTTGAAACTGAGCCACAACGTATTGTCGTCAAAACTCTCGAACGTCGCGGGCTTGTGCGCCAGTACTGCCGGAATCACTTCACCAAGCTGGCCGATATCCTTCATATAGCACACGAGCGTTCCTGAATGAGTAGGTTTCGGCACAAGGCGAAATTTAATATCCGTCACAATTCCGAGTGTACCCTGCGAACCGACAAATAATTTTGTCAGATCAAAGATTCCCGTTTCACGGTTCCAGATATTCCAAAGGTGATAGCCCGTTGAATCTTTACTGACCTTTGGCCGCGCGGCTTGAATTTCATCATAATTGCTATCCAAAAGTTCAAATGTTTTCTTGTACAGATCACCTTCGAAGTTACCCTGCTTTGTCTTGGCATCTAGTTCGTCCCGCGTCAACGGTCGCACTGTGTACTCATTTCCATCACTTAATACCACCTTTAGCTCGGTGACAAAATTATCCGTCTTGCCATACTCGAGTGATTTCTCGCCACCGGCGTTATTTGACACCATACCACCTAAACCAGCAAGATCACGGCTGGCAGGATAGCTCGGCATCAAGCTTCCGTGTTTGAGCGTTTCTACCTCAAAATCCTTATACATCATGCCAGGTTGGACATGGGCACTTGTTGGCGTCACTTCGTGCAAGTTGGTCATGTGCTTGCTAACATCCAATACAATGGACTCGCCGATTGCTCCACCCGACATGCAGGTACCCCGAGTCCGTGGTGTAATACTAAGGTTGGGGTTGCCTGCCTTATTCTCTGACACAAATTTCACCAAGGATGCAATATCGGCGCCATCCTTTGGAAAAGCAACGACTTCTGGTCGAAGCTCGAACAGGCTCGCATCGTGGCTATAAAAATCACGCGTTTCATCGGATATATCGACCTCTCCTTTAAAGATTTTTGAGAGTTCCGCCCCAAGATCCATAAACTAGTCTTGATCCTTTTTGATAATCTTGTAATTATCCTGCAGATAGATCAGATCGGAAGTCAAATCCTCAAGCTTGGACCGAACGCTCCAGTTGACTAGCTGCGAACCTAACATGTCCAGCTGCGTCGCCAGCGTCACAAAATAATCGCCAGATTGGGCCTGTACGTCAATAAGTGAAGGAAGCTCATCATCCTCGTCTGTGTCACGAACAAATGTCGCTCGCCCCCATCCATGGTTAATAAGGCCACTAAAGCTCGGCAATTGGTAATTAAATGTTTGATTATGCATCTTCTTTCCTTTCTATCACGCTTGCAAAATCCTGATCGGTAATAATCAGATGATCCAGGAGGTCAATCCCCATCACCTGGCCAGCTGCGATCAACTGGCGCGTCGTCTCAATATCATCACGAGTGGGGTCTAGACTGCCAGATGGGTGATTATGCGCCACAATAACCGCCACAGCACTGTGCTCAAGCGCTGGCCGAAATACTTCTCTAGGGTGAACGATGTTTGCCGTCAGGCTGCCAATGGAAATAACTTCCTCGTGAATAACCTGACAGCGACTATTTAGGTAAAGTCCGCGGAGCTGCTCTTTTTGCAGATGCCTCATGCCTTTTAAGTGTTCGAAGGCCTGCTGAGCCGTCCGTACAAAGACAGGCTTTCCCGCCTTGTCCTGGTAAAATCGCCTCCCCAGTTCAAGACTGGCCACGATTTGGCAGGCCTTGGCTATGGGGATATCCAGCGCTTCGGCAAGTGCCTTGGGATTCTTCTCGCTGACAATTGCTCGTTCACCGTACTCGCGCAGGATACGATGCGACATTGCAAATACTTCTTCTTTCCTTGTCCCAACACCCAGCAGTACAGCCATCAATTCTGCATGTGTGAGATTAGAAGGTCCAAACGCCAGCATTTTCTCTCTAGGTTTATCTTCTAGTGGCAGGTCACGTACCCGAAGGATATATTGCGACTCCCCGTCATGAGTGATGATGTCCGTGTCGACAAGCGAATACGGCCTGGTAGCGCTAAGCATATGCATGATATATTTCACTATACCCGTTTTTGTCAAGAATGCCTATAACAGATGCCTTGACAGTACCTTACAAAGCGCTTATTTTAATATGTGCATAATATATGTATATGACAGGAGGAGGCATATGAATTCCGAACGACCGAACGCCAACGAAGATCCAGCGCATGCAGAAGCAGCCAAGGCGCGTGCTCAGCAGTGGAAAGTAAGCCCTGAGCAGCTCCCTTCTACTTTGCGACCAGCACTGGAGGCCCCGAGGAAATCTTCGAATTCTACGGTGAGGCAACCAAGGATGTTGTAGCAAGAGAGGAAAAAGAAGGCACAAATGAAAAACCAGCAATTACGGAATCGACTCAGGATAAGATCGAAAAAGGAAAACCACCAAAGCACCGTAAGAATTTTGATCTTCTGACAAACCAGGGCCGTGAACGTCTAAGACGTATCGTTAAAAGCCTTGGAGGAACCGGCCTACGCTTTGCATAGCACCGGATGTATAATTGACGCATAGTGAGTTCACACGAATTACACCAGCCAGAGGAAGATCACGAAACGCCTAATGCCCGGGTGCTTCAATTTCCAACAGATAGAAATACTCCACTAGACAGTTCAATAGCAGATTACTACAAAAGAGCTGCCACAGAGGCGGAGGATATCTCTGCGATGGCAAAACTAGACAATCCCCTGGCTGACATCTTTGCGACCCTCGAAGCAGTACGAACAGGCGAACGCCAGCCCCCTCTTCGCGTCGTATCAGCAATGGGGAAGAGTGGGCTTCATCTTTTTAAGCACTAAGATTACCGCGTAATATGCTGATGAAGAAACAGCCATAGCTCTGAATAATACGTCGCGCACAGCACGCCAACAAGCAAAAGGAGCAGGGGAAGAGCAACAAAATTTTCCGTCCACTTGCCCGTCGTAATCCGCAATCTCTTTAAAGGTGGCACGCCGAATTTTACCGGGATCGGCAATAGCCACGGCACACCTTCCTTCGTGAAGCTATCCATCACCAGATGTGATGCCATCCCAATCATGAACGCCCACCAAACAATGTCCATTTGCACGCTGGGTAAGATCGGCTGAATGAACGTCAGGAACATCTTTATTAAAAATCCCACCAGCACCATACCCATAATTGAATGGGTAATAAAACGGTGCCCACCCAGCATTTTGCCTATTACTTTGCCAACTATTCCACCGATCGGAAGGTTGCGCCAAAACGGCGCTGTTGGTTGATCGATATCGGGCGCGATGCCGCCCAATTGATTAGCAATAAATGCCGTGACAGCGGTTGCAAGTGTCATGGTTGGAAGATCCGGAACGACTATCACTGCACCTAAAAGAGCCGTGGCCGCAGCAACATCATGAGTTCGCGCTTTCATAAGATTATTCTACACCCTAAGAAGCAGGCCCCGACGAAAATCCGCCGGGGCCGCGCAGTCCAAAGGACCACTTACCCCTTCTTACAGCCCGAGGGCGTCGGTCAGGACGTGGAGGATCATCCCCCAGTCGCCCCACCCCACCAGGTTACCTCGGCGAATGTCGCCGACCCGAGCCTTGACCGCGTAGGAACGCTCGGTGTCTTCAACAACACCATGCGCCACGCCGATCTCAGACTCTACCTTCTTCATCTCATCAGAGGTCACCTGGACGCCGAAGAGATGAACCTTGTGAGCCGAGATCGTTGGCGCGATCTGTCGGGCTCCGTAGTAAGAGAACCGAGATGGAGGAATGTCCAGATCCGTCTCCTCGTGCACCTCCTCAGCAGCGCACTCGAGTGGATTGCCGTCATCCTTCCAGCTGGACCCGCCGGCGTTCTCGCTGACCATCCCTTCAGGGTTGGACACAGCTACACGGACCTCTTTGACAACGATCAATTCACAGTCATCCAGCCTTTCGGCCAGCCTGTAAAGCACTGTCGCCGAGATGTCGGGACGTGCCAAAACCACTTCGTTGTCTTTGTAACGGTTCTCCGACGGAATCCACACCTTGGGGTACAGAATCCAGAAGAAGGTGATCTGGCGCCGCGGCCCGATCCGCCAGCTCCAGACTACCTCGGCGTAGTGCAGCTCATGCTTTGCCCTCCGAAGGTTGCGATACCACCGCTGAAAGTGGGGTGTGTTCCACACATACGGCGGAACACACCGCTCACCCCCAGAGCGCCTTGCGCCGTCACCGAGCATGTCAAGTGCCCTCTCGACCATTTCGTCGATGGTCGGGGCAACCGGTACTTGTCGCTCCTGGGCCTCGAAGAGAAGGTACTGCGACTTCGCTCCTCCCGGAGATCCGATCACCAGCTTGCCACTGTCCAGACTCCTGCCGATCTGGAACCGAGTGTTTAAACTCGGCGCCTCGTCGACATCTGGTAGCCATGCCATGTGGACATCGGACAGCTGTGCCTTGGCACGCTCCTCGTGTGCAAGAGAAGCGTAGCCCCCGACCAACTCCATGCGGGGAGTTGTCCCGTCTTCATCTGGTGGGGGCTCCATGATGAACACGACTCCATCGAATCCAGCCTTTTCTAAAGCTGGTAACGCCTTGTGGACTTTCCACGAATGCCCATCTCCGTCTGGGCCAGGGCCCATTACGAGAATGGACTTTTCGAAGGTGATTGGAATCTCCTTCTGCTGCCCCAAAAAGACAACCGTCATACCGTCAGACATGACCGTTTTCCCCTGTTGTAAGAAGGTCGTTCCCCTTTCAGGAACTCGTTGTCGTATTATACAAGAAAAGAATAAAGTGTCAAATCAATGCATAGAGGTCACAGATATTTACTCGTAACCGTCTCGATCTTAGGGCCCTCGACCTTTCGAGGAGAATTTTTACCACGATAAACAAGTGCTCTAATCACGACATCTCTAAAATAAGTCTCGTGCGGTTTCGAAGGTTCAATCACCTCACGTACAGCCCGCTGTAATCCGTTGCTCTGTCGAGCAGTCCATTCCACTTTGACACTATCAAAGCCAGGTCGTCTTACTTCAGTACTTCCAAAGCCCTGACTTTCTTCGCCCTCTCTAGCCGACCAGTGATAATTCAACTTAGCCTCGCCCGTAGCGCCATTATAATCCACCGACACGGACTCTTTGAGGCCTCGCGTCTCATCGATAATCTCGGGGAAATCGATATACTTCACCGGCTTTCCACCTAATTTGTGGATCGACTGCTCAAATAGATAGCTCGCGGCCTGTGCGAGAAACGCCTCAATCGGTAGCTTACGTAGACTCTCAAAATCATCCTCAGGCTTAACTGTATAATCTCTACTGAGATCTATCTCTGTCATATAGACAGATCATATCATAAAAAAGTAACCTCGCGCGCGAGGTTACTTATCGGTCAGGGTGATTACTTTTTATCTTTGTCGTCAACGACCTCACCCTCTACGGGCTCGTCGCTACTCTTCTTCTCGGGATTCTCCCCCTCGGTTTTTGGCGCCTCTTCCTTGCCTGCTGCCTCGTAGAGTTTCGCGCCGATTGCTTGGATTTTCTCCATAAGGTCCTTGGCGGCCTGCTCGAGCTCATCCTTATCTTCCGACTTCTCGTGCTTCTTCGCCTCTTTAACTGCCTCTTCGATCACCTTTTTGTCGTCGTCCGAAATCTTGTCCTTGTATTCGGTTGGCATCTTCTCTGCCTGATAGATCGCGTTTTCCAACACATTACGAGCATCGACAGCTTCACGCTTTTTCTTGTCTTCCTCTGCATGAGATTCGGCCTCTTTCTGCGCCTTCTCAATGTCTTCTTTGCTCATATTGCCACTGTCCTGAATGGTGATCGACTGTTCTTTGCCGGTGCCCTTATCCTTGGCAGTGACGTGCAGAATACCGTTCGCATCGAGGTTAAATGTCACCTCAATCTGCGGAACACCACGAGGGGCTGGCGCAATACCGTCGAGGATAAAGCGACCAAGTGACTTGTTGTCGCTCGCCATTTCCCGCTCACCCTGAAGTACGTGAATTTCTACCTGGGGCTGATTGTCGGCAGCAGTCGAGAATGTCTCACTCTTTGAGGTTGGAATCGTCGTGTTACGTTCGATCAGCTTGGTCGTCACGCCACCCATCGTTTCGATACCAAGGGAAAGTGGAGTCACATCAAGAAGGAGGACGTCTTTGACATCACCCTGGAGCACACCCCCCTGAATCGCCGCACCAACGGCCACGACCTCATCTGGATTCACACCCTTTAGCGGATCCTTACCAAAAATTGATTTCACTTTTTCGACAACTGACGGCATGCGGGTCATGCCACCAACGAGGACGACTTCATCGATCTCGCTCGCGCTGACGCCAGCATCCTTTAAGGCTTTTTCAACTGGTTCAGCCAAACGGTTGATCAGATCAGAGACAAGTTCTTCTAATTTGGCACGAGTCAACTTATATTCGAAGTGCTTTGGACCGTCAGCATCAGCGGTAATAAACGGCAGGTTGATTTCGGTTTCGTTTGTTGAAGAAAGCTCCTTCTTCGCCTTTTCTGCTTCATCCTTCAGGCGCTGCATTGCAGCCTTGTCGCCCTTTAGGTCAACACCTTCTTGCTGCTTGAATACATCCAGGAAGTGGTTGACGATACGGTTATCAAAGTCTTCACCCCCGAGGTGCGTGTCACCATTGGTGGAGCGAACTTCAAATACACCATCACCGAGCTCGAGAATAGAAACGTCGAACGTTCCACCACCAAGGTCAAAGACAGCGATCTTTTCTTCCTTCTTGGTATCCAGACCGTAGGCAAGTGCAGCAGCGGTTGGCTCGTTAATAATACGCTTAACCTCAAGCCCAGCAATCTTACCGGCATCCTTAGTCGCTTGACGCTGCGAATCGTCAAAGTAGGCAGGCACAGTAATCACCGCTTCGGTGACCTTTTCGCCAAGGAACGCCTCGGCGTCGGCTTTGATCTTGGAAAGAATCATGGCACTGACTTCCTCAGGCGTGTACTCTTTGTCGCCCATCTTGACCGCCACACCATCACCCTTTTTGACGATTTCGTATGGCATGATATCAAGGTCTTTTTGGACTTCCTTGTCAGTAAATTTGCGCCCGATGAGACGCTTTACACCATAGATCGTGTTCTTGGCGTTCGTCACGCGCTGGCGCTGGGCAACCTGTCCCACCAGACGCTCACCGTTTTTATTAATCGCTACAACGCTTGGCGTCGTACGATTACCCTCAGCATTTGCGATTACCTCTGGCTTACCCGCTACCATGTACGCAAAGGCACTGTTGGTTGTACCGAGGTCGATTCCAATGATTTTTCCCATAAATAATTCCTCCTGGTCAGTTTTGTCACTTGTCTGTCATTCATTTTAGCAGTCTCACTATGAGATTGCCAAGTATTTTTAGTGTAGTAAAATTAGCACTCTATGTCAACGAGTGCTAATTTATTATACTAGAGACCTACATTTGCAAAACTGGCGAGGTCATAAATCCAGGGCACCAAGATTTGATAGCACCGGACGGCGTACTAACATACCCATAATCGTTCGGAGGATAAACGCGGAAGCGAGTCGCACCTTCCTTACATTGCCCATCAGTGAAGTTTGCGCTATTTGATACACTTACCTTAATCATGACTTCCTTGCCAGAGGCAAGAGTTAGCTTTTTCTCCTCATAATTTTTGGCTCGTTCCGCCGGAGAGCCCACCATGTTACCATTTTCATTCACAAGCGATACCCCAGGAAAGCCACCAAGGATACACGTTCGTGTACTCGTATTCTTTAACATAAGATGATATTCAATCGTTCCAGCACTCGCATTGCTTTCGGGACTTAATGTCAAAGAGAGCTCATCAGCATTACAAGTTGTTTCCGTTGTCGTCTTCGGCGTAAGGGCCTGAGGTGTTGAGGTATTATCCTCTTTCTTAGGAGCCGACTTTAACGCTTCTTGCTTTGCTGTTTCCTTTGCATCGGCAACGGCTTTTTCCTTTTCCATATTCCCGATATACCAACCGCCAACCGTTGCACC